>JBBRKQ010000168.1:0-7179 GCA_038231815.1 Phycisphaerales bacterium | reverse complement strand
CTGGTCACCAGCAGCGATGCTCGCCCATACGCCGTTGCCTGCACGCACGCCCGCAGCATCACCTGTGCGATCTCGGTCGTGCCCAAGGCCTCGTGCATCGCCTTGCTCGCCTCGAGCAAAACCTCAAGCTGCCCGCGGGCGATCGCTTCCGGCTTGGGCGGCGGCATGACCGTCAGGGTGTGGGCCATCGGATTATCCGGGGCCGTCATCAGCGTGGTGGGCTGTTCACCCACCTGGCTCACCACAAAAACAAACGCGCCCACGGCAAGCTCATCGCCGCTGGAAAGCTCCTTCCAAGTCCCCGGGGCCAGCCGCCGGCCGCGAAGCAGCGTGCCAGCCGCGGAAACGTCGCAAATTGACCATCGACGGCCCTGGAACCGGAACTTGGCGTGTTCACGGGACACACTCCGGTACGGGTCGCTGATTCGAACCGGTGCATCGCTCCCCCGGCCAAAGACCAACTCACGCCCGTCTGGCGGAACCAGAATGGTCAGCATCGAGTGCGGCGGGCCCGCAATCGGTTCAAGGATGAGGGTCCCTTCAGGCTGGGCTGAGGAGGCATCAGTGTGGCTTTTGAAGTGATTCATGCAAGACTTTCAGGAGCTTTCACAATATACCTCCGCCAGCCGATGCCGTAAGGTCATGCCTCAATTTTGCTTTTACCGAAATAACAACCCTTCCCATGTCACAATACTTGACCAATTTAGGCTTGCACAATCTAGGCCCGCTCAGTCCGCCAGCCACTAGACCGGTTGCGTCTCAAGAGCGTACACCGCTCTCGTCGGCAGCGCGGCCTCGCCGGGGTCCGGGTGGGTTCTCGATCAGCTTCGGCCGCTTCTCACTCGCAGGCAATCAAAATGGTCTGCGACTCGGCTCGTCCCAACTGCTCTCACGAATTCACTTTTCACTCCTTGCGGCACTGGCAATGTCGCTGATGCTCCTAAGCCTCCCCGGCTGCGAGAGAAAGCTCTCACAGGGCACACCTGATGACACAGTGGCCACGGCTTTCAAGCTCGTCAAAGACGGCCAAGCCGACAAACTACCCAGACTGATCTACGCCGACAGCCGTGAACTGCGCTCCGTACTTGGGAGGCTTGAAAAGCTAACCGGAGCCATGCAGGAGCTTGGAACCGCCGTGGCCAAACGCTTCCCGACTGAAGTAGCGGCATACTCAAAGCAGGCCGAAGAATCAATCAAAACCGGACTTTCCGGCGCCTCCACGCCCGCAGCGGCAAGTGGCAGCACGGGTGCCACTGCTGGCAAACCAACCGGCGCAGCCGCCGCGGCGAAGGCAACCGGATTTGCCGGGCTGTTCGGTCAAAGGCCCAAGGCTGCCACACCGGCTGGCCAGCCAACCCCACCCGCCGCAGCGCCGGATGCCCAGCGGCGTGAGTTTGAGCAGATCATCGGGCGAATCTTCGCGGATCCATTCTCCTGGATCACAAGTGTTGAAGGCCGACTGACCACGCAGATGGTTGCCGACGATCAGGCCGCAGTACTACTAGATGGTGCACCTGTGCCCCCCATCGGCCTCTCGATGCGCCGAGCGGACGGGAAGTGGTACTTCGAGCTGCCACTGAGCCTTCCGGTAATTTCCGGCTACGTGCCGCAAACATTTTCCGAATGGTCAATCGTTGGTTCACTGATCCGGGTCTTTGAAAACACGGTCCGCGAGTTGACCGATGACGTCAAAGCCAACAGGGTAAACCGGATCGAACAACTCGCCGAGAAAGCCGGTGAAAAAGCCTTTGTCCCCGCGGTAATGGTGTTTGTGGCCTACACCAAAGAGATGGATGTTCGCTCCCGCCGCGAGCGGGTGGTCGGAGAGTTCAAGAAAAAGCTCAGCGAGTGGGGCAGGGAGCGACGAGATGCCGGAGACGACCGCGATGTCATTCGCACCTTCACCGATGCCACCGTTCGCCTAGCCATCGAAGATCTTGACCTCGCCGTTCGCAAACGCGTGGCCGACAAGAACGCATCGCTGCCGGAGTTCTCAAAGATGTCACGTGCAGAGGTGAACGGCTTTGTGCAAGGGCTCTTCGGCCCGGTCGGCGTGAAGCTTGACTTGGAATCACCGTCAATGACTGGTGCGATGCTGGCTGATGCCGCCGCCAAGGCCGCTGTGTGGAAACCAAAGCGGAAGTAGCGGGTTTAGCACCCGGCGGCGAACGCGTTGATGAAAGTAATGAAGTCATTGCCATCGATGATGCTGTCCGGGACAACATCCGCGGCCGGATCAATAGACACGTCACCGATACCGAAAGAGTTGATAAACGCGACGAAGTCGTCGCCGTCAACCACGCCATCGCGGTTGATGTCGGCGATGCACGCCGGCGCGGTGCTTGCGGTCGGGGCAAAGTCGAAGCCACCCATTGTGTAGCCCGCGGGGGGTGCGATCAGGTATGCCGTAAGCGCTCCGGTGAGGGTACCGGTGAGCGGCGCCGTGTCTCGGAACTTGGCCAGCCCGGCGATGCCGCCGCCGTACAGGGTCACGGTCCCGTCGGTCTCGGCTACTGCCACGACGTGGTCTATTCCTGTAAACGCGACATAGCCGCGGGGCTGCCAGGTGCCGTCGGCGATTTTGACATATTTGCGGATGCCGACAAGCCCGGCTGACGTTGCAGAGTAGAGCACATCAACCCCGGCGATGGCGGGGTTCAGGTCGAGCATTGAAAAACCGGAGACGGAGGAATTGTCATTTCCGTTGAGCGGGCCGGTGAGGGTTTGGCTGCCGGATGTTGGCAGGCCGCTGCCAACAACAAACACGCCCTTGCCGATGGATGCATTGGAGCCGGAGCAGTCATAAAGCTGGCCATCAAAGACCATCACGTCGCGAACGTTGTCGGGGGTGTTGATGCCGCCGATGCTCTGCACTTGGCTGAGGTTGACATCGCTGCTGCTGCCCCGGGTGGTGTAGCGGAGGCCGCCCGAGACGATCGCGCCGCTGGCATTGTCACCGGCGACCCAGATCTTGGTGCCGTCGGTAGTGAAGACCCCGCGCACAGCCGTGTAGTCAAACGCATCAGTCAGGCGGGTCGTGGTATCGATAGAGCCATCGGCGGAGACGATCGCGACGGTGCGGGGCGCATCGGAAGCGCCGAAGCCCGCCCAATCGTCGGTGCCGGCGGCCCCGCCGTAGCAAACGAACGTCAGAAATCGGCCATCGGATGAGCGGTGAATGTGCCGGTCGTGCCCGCTCTGGTCGGAGATGCTCACGGCGCCCGGGCCGGTGCTGGGAAGGTCGATGGCGTTGCCGTTGGCGGTCCCGGCGGCGGTGAACTCCTCAAGCCGGATGGAGCCCGCACCACCGGGATGGTTTGAAGAGACGAACATGACCACAAGGTTTCCACCGGTAAGCGGTGCGCCTGTGGCGATCCCGGAAAGGGCGCAGATCGTGCCCGCAACAACTGTCAGGGGAGCGAGGGCAGCGACTTGTTTGCGTGAGTTATTCATCATCGTTGAGTCCTTGATACTGGGTTCGGTTGGTCTGCGGCGGCGCACGCGCTGACGGTGTGGATGCCCGATGGCGACCGGAGCGGAAAACCACCGTCGCCCGGTGGGGCGACGGTGGCGGAGTGCGAGGGATCAGCGAACCGAGCGGCGGCGGCGGGCCGCGAAGATGCCCGCGGTAGCCAGCAGGGCCGCAGCGCCGGGCGCGGGAACCGGAGTGAACTCAATTCCGCCGAGGGTGTACCCCTGCTGAGCGGTGATGATGGTTGTGCCGAGGAGGCCGGTGATGCTGCTGGTCAAGGGGGCCGCATCGGTGAACGCGACGACGGCTTGGGTGCCGCTTGCGTAGATGGACACTGATCCATCGGCGTTGCGGCCTGCAACGATGTGGTCGAAGGCGTTGTTGATCGGTGAGAATGCCACAGAGCCGCGGGCAACCCAGCTACCGCCGACCAGCGAGTATTTGTTGAGCGAGTCAACCACGGTGTAGAGCGTGTCAACGCCGGGGACGGTGGGGTCCGCATCGACGAAGTAGAAGCTTGATGCGGAGGTGTTGCCAGGCGTCAATTGTGTGCTGGTGGTCAGGCCGCTGGTGGGCAGGCCAGAGCCCACGCGAAATACGCCGCGGCCGAGCGATGAGCTGGAGCCTGAGCAGTTGAAGAGCTGACCGTCAAAGATGCCCAGATCGCGGACGTTGTCGGTGGTGGGGCTGCCGCCGGTGTTCTGGGTGCGGCTGATGTTGGTGGTGGTGTTGCTGCCGTAGGCGGAATAGCGAAGGCTGCCGGAGGCGGTGGCGCCGCCGGCGTTATCACCGGCGAGCCAGAGCGCGGTGCCATCGGTGGTGTAGACCGAGCGGAGGCCGGTGGCGTCATAGGCATCGGCGAAGCGGTTGGAGAGGTCAACGCCGCCGCCGGCGCTGATCAGGCCCGCTACGCGGGGCGTGCTGGCGGAGGACAGCGTGGAGGGGTCGATCGCCGACGGGGCGGCGTTGTACGCGCCGAAGGTGAGGAAGCGGCCATCGGTGCTGCGGTGGAGGTGGCGGTCGTGGTTGGTGGCGTTGGGCAGCGAGATGGCATCGCTGCCACTGGTGGGCAGGGCGATGGTGTTGCCGACCGCGGCGCCCGCGGTGGTGTACTCATCAAGGATCACGCTGCCGGAGCCTGTCGTGTTCTGGTTGCTCACGCGCAGCACGACGAGGTTTCCGGCGACGAACGGACCGGCGACGGCGGTGTCGGCGGTGATGGTGAGGGACAGGCCCGCAAGGGCCACGATTGCGCTGGTGGACAGTTTCATCTCTTCTCTTCCTTATGTCAAAATACTGGCCTCGTTCGGCTTAGACGTTCTAAGCCGACTTCGGCCCAAAGGGGGTAATGGGTCGGGCTGCATCGACTATCTGGCGGGTTGCCAGGTCACGCCGGGCCGGTTGTACGTTCCGTCTCCGGCGAGATCGGTTGTGGCATCCTGCCGGGTCAGCATGCTCACGTGGCTGTCAGCAAACAGCAGCATTCCGCCACCTCCGTGACGTGCGGAAAGCCGGCAGGACTCGGACGAATTGCCCTTGGTCTTGGCTTTGTTCAAGCGGTTCGGGTGCGCGGGCTTGACCTCTGTCGGCTGCATCATGGTCTCGGCCATGAGCACGATGCTGCTGGGCATCGTCAGTTTGGTCGCCTTGAGGTGCCTGGTGCCAAAGGCATCGGCGGCGCCCTGGGTGATGTTGTCAAGCCCTGAGTTGTAGACGTATGACCAGTACACCGGCCGTGCGGTGCGTGGTGAGGCGATGCTCGTCGCCCCGGGGGCCAGCCCCCACATCATAAAGTGACCCTTGCCGTCAACCTCAGCGCTGCTTATGGCGCCTTGGGCAGGACCGGCTGAGGGGCACACAAAGATGCTGCTGCTCCCGGCGCCCGGCAGCGCTGACTCACCGACCATTTCGCGGGTTTGCAGGTCGTAGTACGGGGGGTTCGGCTCCGTCAACATCTGCGGCACGGCGTTAAACCAGAATGAGCGGTCGTCCCAGGGGCCGATCGGGCTGCCGGCAACATCACCGTCGGCGACACCCTCGGCGGGGATGTACTCGCGATTCGTTTGAGCATACAGCTCGAAACCTGTTCCGTACTGCCGCAAGTTGGAACGGCAAACCGCCTCACGGGCTGCGCTGCGGGCTTTGCCCAGCGAGGGAAGCAGGATGCCCACCAGCAGCGCAATGATGGCGATCACAACGAGCAGCTCGATGAGCGTGAAAGCACGAGGGGCGTTTGAGGTTCTAATCCACAAGAAAAATACTAGCCGATGCCTCAATCAGCATCACGCGCTGCAAATGAAGGTTTGATTCAGATTCGGTTAAGACGAAGCGATGTGATGTGCCTCGGCGAGAAAAGAAGCGACAGTTCGCACCGACGCGACAACAATTGCACAATGAACACCCCCCCCGTCGATGTGACCCGGTTGTCCCGCAGAGCGATCCTGTCCGCCGGTGCCATGGCAGGGGCGGCCACACTGCTCGCACGGAGTTCGCACGCCAGCGCGCTGCAGCCCGCGTCCGGAGCGGCGACGGGCGGAGCACGCAAGCGTGCTCTGCGCTTCGCCCACCCCACAGACATTCACGTGCAGCCCGAGCTCCGCGCCGGCGAAGGAATGGCCGCGTGCTTTGCCCACATGATGAACCTGGCCGACAAACCGGAGCTGATCATCACCGGCGGAGACTTGCCGATGGACACGGCCAGCACACCGGAGGCTCGCAGCCGCATCGAGTGGGACATCTTCAAAAAAGTTCTGGCAGACAACGTGAGCAAAGGCTTGCAGGTTGAGCACACGCTGGGCAACCATGACATGTACGGGCGTGATCGCGCCAAATCCGGAGCAACCGGCAGCGAACCGTTCCACGGCAAAAATTGGTTCCTGCAGAACTTCGGGTACAACAGCACGTATCGCTCGTTTGATCGGGCGGGCTGGCACTTTGTCATTCTTGATTCCATCAACATGCTGCCCGGTGGGGAGGATTATACAGCCAAGCTCGATCCTGCGCAGATGGAGTGGTTCAAGGCCGACCTGGCCGCGGTACCCGCAACGACACCGATCGTGGTTGTGTCCCACGTCCCGATCATGTCGGTCGCGAACTTCTTTGACAAAGCGGATTTGATCTGGAAGAGCGATGGTCCAGACCTGATGATCGAGAACAAGCGGATGCACAATGACTGCCGCGCCATCGATGCCCTGTTCCAAAAGCACCGCAACGTGAAACTGTGCCTCTCGGGCCACCTGCACCTGCTCGACCGCTGCGTGTACAACGGTGTCACGTACATCTGCGACGGCGCCGTAAGCGGAGCCAAATGGCGCGGGCCAAAGCGCCAGACCGATGAGGGTTACGGCCTGATCGATCTCTATACCGACGGCACCTTCGAGCATCAGTACACCGGCTTTGGCTGGGTGGCCGAGCGGCTCGCCAAGCCGGCCAAGGCCGCGACGCCCGGCAAACCTGCCGCCGCCGAGGCTGAATAATGGTTTGACACCTGGGCGCAAATCGCCTTGTTTGTGCCGTGGCAAGTCGTTGACCAAGCAGCCCACAAAAACAACCATCCCCGCGACCGGCCCATTTCAAGGCCCCCGGTCGCGGGGATGGTTTCACTTCGTGCCGCGGAGTCAAATCGTGTGAACCGAACCTTGCTGCGGCGAACCCGATCCTGGCCCAAACCCACCCACCCAAACACACCCCCCCCGCACGGGCCCTCG
>JBBRKQ010000167.1:0-7198 GCA_038231815.1 Phycisphaerales bacterium | reverse complement strand
CTGTCTTTGGTGGTGGGGCCGGTCCGCATCATGGGCCTGCCCCGCACACCCACGGCAGCGGTGCCCGCCCCGATCGCGCGGCTGGGGTTATCCGTCGGCAAAAAGCTGGGCAAGGCCAACGTGCGGGTGCGCTGCAAACGGCTTATCCGCGAAGCCTTTCGCCTCACCCGCCACACCCTGCCACCGGTTGACATCGTCGTCCACGTGTATCCCCACACCGAGCTGCCGCTGGAGGCGTACCAGGACGCCATCCGCCAGGGCGCGAGCCACATCATGGCCAGGTACCAATCCCGCCAAGGCCGCCCGCGGCAACCGGACAGGCTGCCATGAGCCAGCCGCACCGGCACAACCCGCTCCAGAACCAGCCACAGGCCCACCCCCTAAACCAGCCCCAGGCCAAAGCAGAGGCTGGGCTAGCACCGCGCTTCTCCATCGCCAGTCGCGTACTCATTGCCTTGGGCGTCGGCTTCATCAAGCTGTACCAGATCACACTCAGCCCGTTCTTGGGCCGCCATTGCCGTTTCCACCCAACCTGCTCGCACTACGGGATTGAGGCCTTACGCATTCACGGCCCCCTCCGCGGCAGTTGGCTGACACTCAAACGTCTGAGCCGATGCCACCCGTTTTCCGGCAAAGGTGGGTACGACCCGGTGCCACTTGCAGCTGAGTGAGCGGCCATGACAGCGCGTTTTTAAGCTCTCGTTTCCTAAAATCGCCTTTCTAGGCGATGTCCGGCAAACCGCTGCACCGCCACAAAGAATTCAATCGCCCAAAGCCATCGCGGGAACAACCAATCGAAACAGGTGACTCAATAACGTCAAATAAATCTCAATATCATTTTTAATTTTTTCCCCTTGCACGCCCGGTAATCTATGGTAAACTGTAAATGCAAGTATCTCGGGACACACTGCCTCGGCAGCGCGGTGCTGCGCGACGTCACAAGGCTTGTCTGGGAGTTTGTACATGGTTACGTGTCATGCTTTGAGTGCTTGGGCTTTGTCATTGCGGCGGAGGGCGGCAGCATTGCCGCGTTCGCTGTGAGAAAAACGGTTGGTGCGGGGCTGTTAGCCCTAGCAGGTGCGGCGGTGCTGGGAGGCACGGGGGCTGGGCCGGCAAGCTGGGTGGCGAGTGCAAGCGCGGCGGTGCTGGTGCCAGACCCGGTGTTTTCCGGGACGCTGACGACACAGCAGCAAACGGAGATGATGCAGTGGGGTCAGCTTTACTTCAATCGAGTTGAGGGCATTGGCTGAGGTTCTGGAAACACGTTTACGTTCAGTACGCCCGCGATGAACAGCCAGCTGTTCAACCCTTTTAACGGACCTAGACAAACACTGGTGAAACTCGGCCGCATTGACAGTACTGATGGCATGCGCCAGCTTGTGGAAGCCCCCGGTGCGGATGTCGCCAGTGCAAAAAAACGCGAGGCGATCAAAGATGCGCTCGTAAATTTCACCTTCAAAACTAGTCCTGTGAATAACCCGGATGGCACCACGAACCATATCTATAAAATTCTTAACGCGTCATCGGTTGCCGGTCTAGTCACGTACGTGGAGGACGGGCAGCTCGTCAGTGAAAAGTTACCACTCGATCTCATTGTTGTTGCGGGAGCCGATCCGCAGTTTGCCAGTACTCTTAGCGACGCGACAGCGACAGCGGTTACTGCAATCCTGGTCGCTGCACCGGGATACGCCAGTACCGCAACGGGTGGCTCTGAGACGCACAAACTTACAAGCGGTGGTCCGAGCAGGGCAGACCAAGTCCGCGACCGCATCGTGCAACTGCTTGCGAATACAAACACGGAAGGATCGGACACAGACCAAGGCGAGATTTCTTTCGGTGTCTATGGATCGCTGCCGGTCATTCATGTGTCCTTCGCCGATGCGGATTTAATGATTGATGCCCTGACCGGCGCTGTTGTGGGCCCGATGGCGCCGGGCTCCCCGGTACCAACAGAGGCGCTGCTTTCAGGCCATTCTGAGTATGTGACAGGGTCCGGAGCTGTTTATCTTGCTGGGATCTTTGGATTGTTTCCTCGATCAACGCTTCCAACTTGGCACAATGTTCCCCCGCCAGGATTTCCCGCAACGCCCGCAATTTACCAGCCGGTGATCCGGTCTGGTCTCTGGCCAACGCAGTGGTCGTGTACCACCGTCGCACCGCCGCCTGTGGCGCGATGGACAAATCCGTTCCCTACCACGGGCGCGAACTGCTTTTGCGAGCAGGACTCGCTATTCCGTGCTTTGCCGCCGGGCCCGCCTCCCGGTTCACCGCCATTCTTCAAACGAAAGATGGTTTGTCAGTACTCAGGGCCGTGCAATAACACACAGGAACAGGCAGAGGTGCCACCAGATCGACTGCCGGGCGGCGGGGGCAGTCCCACGGTTTCGGTGAAGTGCCTCAGTTATTATTGGTTTTAGTCAGATCGCTCTACACTCATTTGAAATGATCAAAACGTACCCGGCACGGTGACGAAAGCTACCGTGCCGGTTTTTATGAAAGACTCTCTTTCAAAGCTACTTCTTCCCGCGATTCGTGCCGTCTTGTGCGGACTCGTTTTCAACCTCGGCTTTATCACATTCCTTGCCATCGCCGCCCTGCTGAGCCCGGATCGCATGGCCGGCTTCGTGCCGCCCACAAATCCAGCCAGCCCACTCGCTCGGCTCAACTTTGATCCGCGATTCAATGATTGGTACACGGCGGCCAAACTCGAAAGCGCGGCGGTCGCACACCAGTTCCTTCCCGGCTATGCCATTCAATTTGCCATTTTGGTCCTGCTGTCAGCCTGCGCCGTCATGGCGGGCACCGCTGGCAGTCGATTGGCTTTGAAACAGTTCAAATGGTCACGTCCGGCAGTTGTGTCCTTCCGCGCTAGCCCACCCCGTCCGCAACTCAACTGGCTGCTCCCGGCGGCGTTTGTCACGGGTTTTTTATGGTGCGGCGTGCTTCACGAACTGCTCCGCGCCGCCGAGATTTCACAGGTTGAGCTTTTGCCTCAAGCTTCCAACGGCATCACATTTGGAATTTTGCTCGGTGCTGGACTCAGTCTTGCCCAGGTTTTGCAACGCCGACGCTTTCCTGTCGGCAGCGGCACCAACTGCTCAACGTGCGGATATGACCTCGCGGGTTTGCCCAACCCAACCTGCCCAGAATGCGCAACACCGGCCATCACAACTCTCCCCGAACTCCCCGCCCCGTCGCGAGAAATCACAATCGCGTGGACAATTGGCGGTCTGCTTCTTCTGCTTGGGTTTGGAATCATCATCCTCCGTCCCGGAAGTGCGATGTTCCATCAGGCCATGATGGCCGCATCACCCATCACGCCGGTTGCTTTCGCACCCGGCCAGGCGGTGCGCATCACCACGAAAGACGGAAGCTGGATACTCCACTGCGCGGGCACACCAACGCCCGATGACCGCGATGTGCCCGTCTTACGCGAGGTGACATGCACACTTCGCCGCAGCGGCAATAGCAGCCCGGAAGCAACAACCCGCATCACTGCCGAACTGCCCAACATTTACGGTACCGAGACGATTGTGCCGCTGCGATTTGGCAACGGTGGCCTACGAATTGATTTGATGCCCTGGTCGCAAGACCCGAAATACCTCTACGTCACGGTGCTAGGAGCCGCAACAATTGAGCCTGTTGAGGCACCCTGACACGGATTATCCGGCACGGGGCGACCAAATGACCCCACCAGCACGGCGCAGAATTGGCTTGCCCCCGCAGACTCTCAATGCACAAAAACTCGGCGATGCTTACTTGCGGATAGGGTTCGCGCGGTTTATCCGAAAAACCATGACACCGTGCTGGCCGCAGCAAGCCCTCGCGGACACATCCACGCAAAACAGAAACTCATGAACATCCAGTAAATATTTACATTAACTTTTATTTTCTCCTTGCAAGCCCGGTAATCCATGGTAGACTATCAGAGCAAGTATCTCGGGACACAGCGTTCCGGGACACAGCGTTCCGGGACACAGCGTTCCGGGACACAGCGTTCCGGGACACAGCGTTCCGGGACACAGCGTTCCGGGACATTTCGTCTCGGGACATACAGTCTCGAGTGCGCGGTGATGCGCTTCGTCACAGGGTTTGCTCGGGAGTTTGTACATGTTTATGTGTCATGCTTTGAGTGGTGGGGTTATGCCATTGCGGCGAAGGGCGGCAGCATTTGTCGCGTTCGCTGTGAGAAAAACGGTTGGCGCGGGGCTGTTAGCCCTAGCAGGTGCGGCGGTGCTGGGAGGCACGGGGGCTGGGCCGGCAAGCTGGGTGGCGAGTGCAAGCGCGGCGGTGCTGGTGCCAGACCCGGTGTTTTCCGGGACGCTGACGGCGGCGCAGCAAGCCGAAATGATGGCATGGGGCCAAGCCTATTTCAACAAGATCGAGGGCGTAAACCAAGGAGGTAGCAACGCCGTGGCAACGGCTTGGACCTTTGCTACACCTGCGATGAACAGCCCGCTGTTTAACCCGTTTTACGGGCCAAGGCAAACGCTAGTGAATCTTGGTTTGATTGATGACACCGACTGCATGAAAGCCATCACGGAGACACCGGGAACTGACCGGAGCGCACTTAAAAAGCGGAGCGCAATCAAAGATGCGCTGGTCAGCTTCAAGTTCAAGACCGATCCAGTAACCGATCCGAACGGCACGACAACGCACGTGTATAAAATCCTCGATGCGGCGCTCGTCGCGGGTCTTGTGACTTACACCGAGGGCGGAAAGCTGGTCAGTGAGAAATTGCCGCTAGACATCATCATCGCGGCGGGCGCTGAACCGCAGTTTGTCGATACCATCAGCCTTGACACTATAAACGCGATCAACGCGATTGTGGTTGCTGCACCCGGCTACGCGCAAACGGCAATCGGCGGCAACGAGGCACAAAAGATGCTGACCGGCGGAACAAGCCGGGCTGACAATATTCGTACAAAAATCATGCAGCTTTTGACTGATCTCCAGGTTGAAGGCTCAGATTCCGAGCAAGGTGAAATCACGTTTGCAGTCTACGGCGCATTGCCCGTGATTCACGTCGCGCTTCTCGACGCAGATCTAATGGTCGATGCAGTAACGGGGGCGGTTGTAGGGCCGTTGGTAAAAGGCTCAGCGCCCCCGATAGCAACGCTGTTGCTCGCCCACGCTGAATATACCTCCGGTACTGGAGGTCGTTACCTCACAACGAGCTTTGGTTGCCAGGTGGTCGCGCTCCCGTTTTGGCACGACAAAGGCAATCCGCCACCATTTTGGAATGTTCCAGCGCCAGGGGTAACTCCATATAAGAAAGTCAACTTGCCCGGTGTGTCACCAACCTCATGGACCTGCTTGACAACTTTTCCGCGGCCGCTTAACCGGTGGAGGAACCCGTTCCCCACGCTCCTTTCCTGTAACTGTGAGCAGGATACCGACTACTCAATTCCCGGACCACCGGTAGTCAACCTCAAAGTGAAGAAGGTCTGCAACTACCTAGGAAGCTGCTGGCAAAACCCCATGACCCCCTCGACCCCAACGACCCTTCTTCCAGGATCACCGCCTACACAAACGACTACTTGTGCCGATTACTTCTGGTATTGATTAGGTTTTTCACGCATCATGCTGCTTGATACTCGCACCTCGCGCGGCAACAAAAGTTCGCCGCGCCAGGATTCATGACTAAGTCATTGGTACGATTCCTCGGTGACGTCGTTCGATTCACGCTGTACGCTGCGCTAATCAGCGGTGGGTATATCGCGTGCATTTTCCTCGCGGGCGTCCTCGGCCCGGTTGTCGGAGCCGAATGCGCGCCGTCAAGCGATCCAGCGAACCCGCTCGTCCGCTTTGAAGAAGATCCCCGTACGGGCGATTGGTTCGGACAAGCCAAGCTAGCTTTCGCGGAAACTGGCACCAAGTACACGCCAACACCCGTGCTCCTCGCTGACGGTACCCCGACCGGTGAAACGGTGTGGGTTATCTCTCCAGTCGGAGCACTCACTGCTGAAGTACTCATGCGTGAAGGCGGGTGGCGAGCCGGTTTTATTTTCATGGCATTGCTTGCAGGGAGCATTGCCACACAGTGGCTTCTGGGCCGGCTTGAGTGGTCACGGCGTGCTGTCCGTTCGCTGCGCACGAGACCGATTAAAGCGACCCCGCTGCTGTTGGCGGTAGCCGTGGTGTTTGCGTTTGGTGTGGGTTTTTATGCGTGTGGATTGCTCCACGAAGTCCGCTTTTTGTTCAGGATCACTGATGTCGACGAATTTCTGCCAATCGACATAGCAGTGCTGGTCGGGCTTCTGCTGGGCGCGGCGCGTCTGGCGATACTGGTGCTCGTGCGCCGGCGATATCCATTAGCAACTGCGCCCACCTGCTGGAACTGCGACTATTCCATGGCGAAGCTGCCTTCACCTGTTTGCCCAGAATGCGGCTTAGATGCCGCACCCGCAAGCCCCGCACCAAAAAGTGAACTTCGCCTCGTTGGCACGATCATCGCAGCGTCGTTCGCCGTAGCCACGATGACTCTATTATTTCGTCCCGGCACCGCCGCTAATCACCGGGAAATAGTCGATTCAATCTCGAATTCCTCAGTGGCATTCCCACCGGGTCAGCCCATTCGTATCAGGACAACAGACGGAACTTGGGTGCTGGACTGTCACGGTAGTTCAGTTGCAGACGAAAGTGGCATACAAATCCTAGTTGACGCGACCTGCACATTAACTTTCGAGGGTCGTCCTGGACAACCAGCAGTCACAGCAGTCCAAGGGCCGTTGGCTACCCAGTACACCGGCCCTTCCTTGCAGCTCGAAAACGGCAGACTTCGGGTTGATGTGTACCGCTGGGCGGAATATCCAAAGTACTTTCGAGTTTTTGTACTGGGCAAGGCGACTATTGAACCCGTAAAACAAGCAAAAAATTAAACCGCGGCCAGCCCCCCCACCCTTTACCGCCGCGGCGTTCTGGCGTACGTCCGCTTCGGCTGCACCACCTCGCCGTCGCCGCCGCTCACCCGCACGATTTTGCTGGCGTTCCAGCCCTTCTCGCTTTTCTCGGCGCTGTAGCGAACCAAAGCGCCGTCGGACAGCACCCGGAAGCCGTCGCCCTCAATCTTGGTGAAGTGGGCGAAAATGTCCTGCCCATCCGGGCCCATGATAAAGCCAAAGCCCTTCTTTGGGTCAAACCACTTCACTGTCCCTTCGGCATCAACCAGCCGATCGGGATGGTCGCTGCTGCCGCG
>JBBRKQ010000166.1:0-7320 GCA_038231815.1 Phycisphaerales bacterium | reverse complement strand
ATCTGAATGCTCTGTTGAAATGCCTCTGTCGGCAACCATGTTCAGACCCGCAGGGCGTAGGCCAACACCTTGATGGCCGCATCGGCGAACATCATCGCGTCGCTGCGACCTGCGACGCTCGGGCCGGTTGTCCGCTTCATCGTGCTGTGGGCCGTTTCGTTACCCCATCGTCTTCCATACCCCGGCCACTTCACTCCCATCATCCATCTGTGCTTGCCTCCGATCAGTCCCTGTGGTGAACATTGTCGAGCCGGGGCATAGCTCGTAACCCCCAACCTTCCCTGCAGAACTCATGCCAGTCATCACTGTCATATCCCTTGTCTCATCAATATTTCGCCTCCCCACAGCGTCCGCGGCTGAATCACACCCGCGGCCTTCTGTGCCAGCGGCTCGGCCTGGACGATGTCAGGACCGGGACCCCAACTCAGCACCAGCGCCGCCGGCAGCAACAAACCACAGACGATGATCATCGATGCTTTGACAAATCGTCCTCTTTTTCGCCCAGTTCTGGCCACAAAGTGAGCGCTGGCACCCGTGGTCTCAAACCCGGTCGAATCAATCCCGGCCTCGATGCTGGCCGGCAGATCGAGCGACTTGACGAGCTGCTTGAGACATTTGTCAACGATCTTCGGCACATCCTTTCGGGCCGAGAACTTCTGCAAAATGGTGTCGTGCGGCAGCACATCAAGCCCGATCGCCTCCCATCGCAACCTCCCCGAGCTTGGGCATCAGCGCCAGCTGTTCAATCACGCCGCGACAGGTCGTCCGCAGCAACTCACGCATGATCACACACGCGAACAACTGCGACTGCGTGAATCGCTGCGGGCTGTACTCGTGGCCGTAGTCACTCATGCACTTGCGACCGAGTCGCAGGGCGAAGACGGCGACCTTCAGCAGCAGAGATTCATCGGCGATCTGGTCCGGTGTGCGTTTGTTCACGCACGGTATACAAACCAAAACAGGCTTGGTTTCAGCCTTTTCTACAGAGCAGAAGGCCGCCGAGGAGAAAGGGGGATGGCGGTTATGACGCGCCGATGGTAGCAAAAAAACCCCAGCGGGAGGCCGCTGAGGTTTGGGATGGACGTGTGGGTGGGTGCCGGGATGCTGTGCTGGGTTATTTGTTGTTCTGGTTCAGGCGTGCGAGCGCGGCTTCTATGGCGGCGAGGCGGGCTTTGAGATCAGCGTTTTCGCTTTCGCGTTTGGCGGCGTTAGAGCGGAGTGATTCGATTGTGGTTTGCTGCTGCTTGATGGCCTCGATGGCGAGCGGCACGATGCGGCCGTAGTCGAGACCGGTGGCCTTGCCGTCGGTTGTTATTGTGACCAGTTCGGGCAGCACTGCGGCGACCTCTTCAGCGATAAAGCCCATGTCGTGCGTGTGGGTGCCGTCGGCGTTTGGCTGTTTCCAGTCAAAGCTCACGCCGCGGAGGCGGTTGATGATGGTTAAGGGATCGGCGAGGGTCTCGATGTTCTGCTTGAGCTCGCGGCTGGAGTAGGTGACCCAGGCGTTGGCGCGGCCTTGGCCGCTGGGGTTGGCGACGTTTGGCAGTTCGAGGCGGTATTGCGAGGAACTGTCCCCGCCCACGCTGAGTTGGCCGGGGACGACGACTCTGCCGGTGTTCGCCCAACTGAGGGCGATACGGCCGGAGGCCTGGTTGGATGTGCCTAGCCCGCCACCTGAGTTTCCGAAAAGGACCGGCCCATCGGGCACGAAGGTGAGGTTACGGAAAGTATTGGTGCCGCCGAAATATCCCAAGCCGTGATTGCTATCGGTCGCAGAGCGGAGGCGGAGTTCGGTGTCTCTGAGAGCAGACGTGGCGTTTGCGTTCAGCGAGAGTGCGGTGGTAGCGGTGGTGGCTGTGAGAGCGGTGGTGGCTGTGAGAGCGGTGGTGGCTGTGAGAGCGGTGGTGGCAGAGCCCGCCTCGACTGCGTAAGCGGGGCCTAAGGGCTTGAGCACTCTTGTGCGGAACCACCAATTCGCTGTGGAACCGCCGCTATTTAGCCCGCTGGTGCCTGGGGCAGGAGAGTTTGTACCGGAAAACTGTGTTCCGCACAGAATCGAAACAGAATAGGTTTGGCCAGCGATCACGCTGATGTTTTGTGAAGTAAGATCAAGCGTGAACTCGCCGAATCCGTCGCCAGATGGCACAACCTGGTCAAACCCGCCCAATACGGAGCCGCCGGTCCCGACTCCGGTATACACAGTCGCGAACATTGTAAGCGAAAAAGGGTTGGGAAGCTGGAACAAGCGGAACGTAACGCCGGAGAGTCGGCCAGTGATGCCCGCTGTAAACGAGAGATAGGCCGTGGTGCTTCCACCGCCGCCAAATTGCCCGAAATCCACGGTGCCGGCGGTGTTATCCACGTCTGTACTCTGGCCTTGCACGAGCGTAAGCCCCGCGATCCCGCTGGCCAGAGGCGCTGGCGTGATCTTCTGGCGCGGGCTCAGGATTGTGGCGTTGCCCGCCGCATCTAGAACGGCCACCTCGACCCATCCGCCACTGCCAGATCGGAAGATGGTGCCGAAGTCCACTTCAGTGCTTAGCAGGCCGTTGTTCACAGGCACGCTGCTGATCGTTACCGGTCCGGCGAGGCTGGTGTTACCGGCGGCGCTACTGAACAGTTGGAACCGGAGGGTGGTTGGTGTGTTGATCGCGGTGCCGTTGGCATCTTTGAGCGAGCCCTGGTATGTGAAGCCGGTGGGGGCTTGCGCTGATACGGAGTGGATGGGCATGGACAAGGCAAAAGCCGCCACGAGAAGCGAGCAGGCACGGTGGAGGGACGTTGTAAGTGAAATGTTCATGGTTCAATTCCGGGGGGTTCGCGAGAATCAGACAGGGTTTAACAGTGGACGTACGCACCACGAGCTGCCCCAGCGCCATCAGGCCAAGAAGCGGCGGATGCACAGAGGTACACACGCAAAGCAAAAATTTTCGTGTCAAAATCCTCACCGGAATTTTTGGAGGGACCCCTCGCGGCTTAGTTATTTACCCTTGGCTGGGTGAGGAGTAAGCGGCCAAGTCAAAAGCCTAGCCAATTTGACTAGAACCCCCACATTCACACACCTTGCGGAGGCGATGGCGATTCACGTGCGGCGGTGATGAGGCGGCTGGCCGGCGCAGGCAAAGGGGCGCAGCGGTAGAACCGCCGCCCTGGTTGGTTGAAGGCCGTTTCATGTTTGGCGGCACTACCGATTGGCGACCGGTTTGCCGTCCGCATCGACTATTTTGGGGGTTGGCAGCTCGAGGTCTTTGATTTGTTCCTGGATCAGCTTGGCATCACCGACTAGGACGAGCACGCCTTTGTCGAGTTTGATGGTGCCTGCGGCGGCGGTGTTTAGGGTGGCGGCGGTGGCTTTGCGGGCTTTGGCGAGGTCCTCGGTTAGGGCGGTGAAGCTTTGGCCATCGAGGATGGTGCCGACGGCGTGGCTGGCGACGCCGCCGATGGTGGCGAAACCTTGGGCGGTTTCATTGAGCATGGTTTCGCGGGCTTTGGTCAGCTCGACTTCACTGATGGTGCCTGCGGCGATTTGCTGGAGTTCTTTGCGGAACTCGGCCAGTGCGGGGCCGGTGGTCTCGGCTTTGACGGCGGTGCTGGCGGACATGGTGCCGAGTTTGGGATTGAAGCTCACGCGGGAGCGGGCGCCATAGGTGTAGCCGTGGACTTCGCGAAGGTTGTTGTTTAGGCGGCTGGTAAATGAGCCGCCCAGGATGATGTTGGCAAGCTCAAGATCAACCCGGCTTGGTGATGTGATTGGTTGGCCCGGGGCTGCGAAGGAGAAGACGGTTTGGACAGCGCCGGGACGGTCGACGATGTAGAAGCTCATGCCGGTGCTTGGGCGCGGCTCGTAGCTGACGGGGGCGGGGGTCTCGGCTGATGCTGGTGCAGCGGGCTTCCAGGTGCCGATGGCCGCGGAGACGAGTCGTTCGGCACCGGGCTTGTCGATCTGGCCGACGGTGATGACGGTGGCCTTGGCCGGTGTGAACAGTGAGGCGTGCAGTGATTGGAGATCGGCCAGGGTGAGCTTGGGTGTGGTGGTTAGCGTTCCGAAGGTGCTGGCGCCGTATGGGTTGGAATCGGCCCAGAGCATTTTGGCTGCCAAGCGCGGGGCGACGACTTGGGGTTCATCTGCCTGCTGCTGGAGGGCGTTCATGCGGAGGCCTTTGACGCGGTCAAAGTCGGCCTGTGCCATGCGTGGGGAGGTGATGACCTTGCCCAAGACTTGGGCGAGTCTGTCGCCGCTGCGGGCGAGGCCTTCGATGGAGACTTCGATGGAGTCGATCGTGGCGGAGGCGCTGAGGCTGCCGCCGAGGGTTTGCAGCGCCTCGGCCAGAGCGGCGGCATCCATATCAGTCGTGCCTTCTTGGAGCATGGCGGCGAGCAGGGAAGCGCGGCCGGTTTGGGCGAGGGTGTCGAGCGGGGTATCGCTCTTGAGCACCACGGTCATGGAGACCATGGGCACGCCGGCGCGCTCAAAGTGAATGTGCTGGATGCCCGAGGGGAGGGTGCTGATGACCGGCAGGGGGGGCGTGAATTCGACCTTGGCGGTATCGGCCGGGCGGATTTGGCGTGGTGTTTCGATGGGGGCTGCTTCATCCGGGACGATGCGCATGATCAGGCGGGCGTTTGGGGTGAGCACAGTGGTTGCCCACTCTTTGATTCCGGCGATGGTGGCGGAGCGGTAGCGGGCGAGATCCTCGGCCAGCGCATCGGGCTTGCCGAAGTAGTAGAGGTACTCGTTTAAAAGATCCGCACGGTGCTGCACGCCTTGCAGGCTGGAAACGGTGGAGAGTTCGATTTGGGTTTTGCGGCGGTCAAGCTCTTCCTGGCTTGGGCCTTCGGCGGTGAAACGGGCGAGCTCTTCATCAACAATGGCTTCGATGCGGGTGAGGTCGGCCCCGGGGACGGCCAACACATCAATGCGAAACAGCGAGCCGAGGGCGGCGGTGTCTGGCGATGCGGAGACTTCGACGGCGAGTTTTTCTTTGACGACTAAGCGCTGGTAGAGCCGCGAGGATTTGCCATCGGCCAGAGACAGGGCGATTAACTGCATCTCAGCCTCGCCCGGCTTGTAGCTGCCGGGGCTGTGGTAGATGAACTGAATGCGGGGAAGCTGGACTTTGTCCAGCATTGTGGAGCGGACGACCCGATCGAGCCTTGGGGGCTGAATTCGCGTGGTTTGGGGGGCGGCGTTGCCGCGGGGCAGGGTGCCGAACATTCTTTGGATCATGGGCTTGATGACGGCGGGATCGAAGTTGCCGGCGACAACTAGGGAGAGATTTTCTGGCGTGTAGAAGGTGCTGAAGAAGTCTTTGACATCGTTTGCGGTGGCGGCTTCAAGGTCTGCATGGGTGCCGTAGACGCCTTTGTGGTAGGGGTGGGTATCGGGGTACATGAGTGTGTAGGACTGCTCGTACGCGCGGCCGTAGGGGGCGTTTTCTACGTTCTGGCGAATCTCGTTGCGGACGACGTCGCGCTGGAGATCAAGCTTTTCTTTGGTCATGGTCGCGCCGAGATCTTCAAGCCGATCCGCATCGAGCCAGAGCAGGAGGGGGAGGATGTGGTTTGGGCCCCAAGAGAAGTAGTTGGTGCGGTCAAGTGAGGTGGAGGCGTTGTTGCTGCCGCCGCCGGCTTCCATGAGCTTGTCAAAGTCACTGCCGGGGACGCGCTTGGTGCCCATGAACATGAGGTGCTCGAAGAGGTGGGCGAAGCCGGAGCGGCCCGCTGGCTCATTGCGAGCGCCGACGCGGTACCAGAGGTTGACGCCCGCGATGGGCAGGGAGTTGTCAACGTGGAGGATCACGGTCATGCCGTTGTCGAGTTTGTAGAGCTCGTGGGCGAGCGGGGAGGTTGGTGCTGGTGCGGCAGGTTTGGCGGCGGGCGCAGCGGGAGTGGGAGCTGGTGTGGCGGGCTGGGCGAGGGCGAGGGACGAGATGGTGGCGAGGCCAGCGGCGGCGAGGATGAGGCGGGGGAGGGAGTGCATGGGGAAGTATTGGTCCGGAAGGGGTGGGAGGGATGAAGGCGGGGGAACTCTGTTCGTTGTCAGTCGGGATGGAAATCGGGAAAGAAAAGTGAAGAGACGAAACGGGAAGTCGGGCGGTGGTTTTGGGGTGGGTAGTTTGAACGGGCTGTTTGATATCTGGCTGGTGTCGGGGCGGTGGCGTGTCAACGATGGCGCATGCGAGTGATGCTTACCAACGATGATGGAATTGGAGCCCCCGGGATTATTGCGATGCATGATGCATTGCTGGGGCATGAGATCACGGGCTTTTCGCCGCTGGCTAAGGAACTTATGGTCGTTGCGCCGGTGACGGTGCAGTCTGCCACGGGCCATGGCGTCACGTTTCGTACGCCGCTGATGACCAAGCGGGTGAGGTTGGCCGAGCATGGGGCGCTGGCGGTTGCGGCCGGGGCTGAGGGTGGAATTGGTTTGGCGGTTGATGACCGGCCGGCGGACTGCACCAAACTTGGTGTGGCGGCGCTGTGGCCGGAGCGGTTTGGCCGGGCGGAGGGGGCCAAGCCGGATGTGGTGATTTCGGGTATGAACATGGGGTGCAATGTGGGGATTAATGTGCTTTACTCGGGAACGGTGGCCGCGGCGGTGGAGGCGGCGTTTTTGGGTGTTCCGGCGATAGCGGTAAGCCTGCACCTGGGCAAGGAACCGGCGGACTACCGGCTGGCGGCACGCTGGGCGATGGATGTGATCCGGCGGATCATGACCAGCGGGGGGTTGCGTGCGCACGAATGTGTGAGCATTAATTTGCCGCGGACGACGGGGCTGGGCGCGGATGCGGCAATGCCGTTGGTTGCGGTGTGCCCGATGAACACGCATGGCTCTGTGGATGCGTTTACGCGGCACACGAGCCCGATGGGCGAGGTGTATTACTGGTCAACGGGTTCGCCGACGGATTTTCATTCGACGGAGGAGGGGAGTGATGTGGAACACCTGATGGCGGGGCGAATTACGGTGACGCCGATTACGTATGACATGACGGACCGGAGCGGGATGCGGAACTGGGAGGAGCGGGTTGGCGGGGAGGCTAAATGGCCAAGTTAGAAAATGGTCAAATGAAGGCAGGAAAGCAGAAAGGCAAGCGGGGGTGACGCTCGGGCGGGGGTGGAGGATCTGCCGGTTCATCAGAAAGTTCGGCCCTTGGGTGAAGGTTTGGCTAAACTCGGCCCGTTCCTTGGATGTTGCGGCGATCTGCCGGGGCGGCCTTGGGCGCGTTTTGATCGTTTGTTCGGATCCTGGCTAGTCACTTGTGCATGTGAGAGTCTCGACTTGGCAGAGTTTCTACAGACTTTGATTGCTGCGGTGGCGGT
>JBBRKQ010000165.1:0-7365 GCA_038231815.1 Phycisphaerales bacterium | reverse complement strand
GCACAATCCGCTGCCTTCCGCACGAAGTCCGCACGACCATAGCCGCTGGCGCAGCGAGCCCCACAAGCAACAACCACCCTCCATAAGAGCCGCACGCGGCAGCGTACCGTGAACGAAGCCCACCGCTTCCCAAAACCCACGACCACCGTCGAAGCCCGCCGCCTCCCGTGCCGCGCCACAAGCACCAACCGCTCTGACCCACCAACCTCGCACAATCCGCTGCCTTCCGCACGAAGTCCGCACGACCATAGCCGCTGGCGCAGCGAGCCCCACAAGCAACAACCACCCTCCATAAGAGCCGTACGCGGAAGCGTACGGAGGGCATCAACTTGCACTTTCCCTAAAAACCCAACTCCCAAAACACCAAACGCCAAACGCGTCAATCTCTCCTCTGCGCAATCTCAAAAACATCATCACCACGCTCACCCACGGTACTCTTCCGGGTACCGCTCTGATGGAAGCACCTCGAGCTCAAACCATCCCCAATCCATCACGCTTCGATGGTAATGCCTTCCGAACTTCCCTTTCCACCTAACACGCTGCGATCAAAACGACAAGCTTCACAACTGCTCGCAACCCACTCGGTCATCAACCCAACAATCATCCATGACTGTCACCCACGCTCACAATCACGGTGCCACTCCGTCCGCTCGCCACACCAGCGGCTCCCACTCCGCCTTCACGCTCATAGAACTTCTCGTCGTCATCGCCATCATCGCTCTGCTCGTCGGCATTCTCCTGCCCGCGCTGGCATCCGCCCGCAGGGCCGGGCGGGCGGCGTCCTGTCTCTCCACCCAGCGGCAGATTACACTGGCAATGGGGCAGTACGCAAGCGACTATCGCGACTTTGTCCCACGCGAAGCGGCAACCCTGCCCGCCCCCAACGCGCGGGCGCGGCTGCCCTGGCCAATTGCCTTTCGCCCATACCTTGACAACCGCACCTCGCCAAATCAAGACTTAAACGACGGCTTTGTAAACGCCCCTTACTACCGCTGTGCAGAGCGGCGTTGGAACGGTGGCACCTTTAACGGCACCGCGGCGGCAGGCTCGGGGCACAACGTTCACTATGTGTCCAACGCGTTTGTGTTTGTATCGCGCGGCGTAGTCTCTGACCTTGCGTACAGCGATGTACGCTACCGCCGCGGCCCGACGCGCCTGGGCATCATGCCGTTTCCTACCAAGACGATCTACTTGGCTGAACTGGCCGATGACAAGGCCAACGCACTGGCCGACACCTGGGGAGTAGCCAGCACAACACAAGGTGGCGCAGGATCCGACTTAAACGCCGGCCAGTTTTACGACGCGTGGGCTACCGAACACATTACCCAAAGCCAGCCCTTACACCGAATTGCCGATGCCCGCCACGGTACCGCCGCCAACACACTGTTCTTAGACGGTCACGCCGAGGCGAAAGACAAACAGTTCACCGCAACGATTATAAATTATGACGATGGTTTGTATGGTCCGAGGTGAGGGCGGAGGCGAAGGAAAAAAGTATCACGAGAAAGGTGAACGGGAACGCAAGAATCGCAGAGCCGAAGGCGTCCGTGCACATCCGTGCTGCCAGTGAAGCCGAGCCAGTTTGCCACATAACGTGTTGCTGTCACGCCTTGATCCGTTCCCGACTCTCTTTCGTCTTTTCGTCTCACGCCTTTATCACATGCTGCCCCATAATCTTCCGCTGGCTGTTCATCTCGCCAAACGCTTCTGGACACTCTGCTAAAAAACGCACCAACTGCGAAGCCGTGACATCCAGCATCAGCGCAGCTCGCTTGGGGTCCCAGGCTACATCAGCCAGCACATCCATCGCCTCGGCAAGCATTGAGGCAAAATCTGGGTGGGCCGGGTTGCACGCGATCTTCCTGTGCCGCACGCGTGAGCGCCACAGCGGCGAGCCAGCCGGTAAATCCAGCACCGCCAGCCCCCTCCCCTTGGGCACCGGCGTGCGATGCTTCACGGCCAATTCAACCCGCAGGCGGCCCAAGGCAACATCGCGGTTCTCAAGCTGGCTTCGCCGCTCACCAGCCTGAGCCATGTGGCCCGTCGGCACATGGGTCAGCGTGATATGGGTTGAAACCTTGTTGCGGTTCTGGCCACCCGGTCCCCCGCTCTTGCCGCGCAGCACCTCGCAGCTTGCAAGCAGCTGCAGCGGCGGCAAGCACGATGGATGAGCCCACAGCGCAAGCTCACCAGGCACAGCTTTTACTGGCTTGGGCTTGCCATCATCGTGCAGGTTGATGAGGTTCTTACCCATTTCCAAACAGTCCTCGCACAAGCGATACGCCAACCGTTTCTCTAGCCGTAACTAAGGTTTGACCAACAACAATACTAAACCGAACAAATCAATCATGCTTCGCGAAAGCTTTACAAACTCCCACTCGGCTGCGCCGTCAGATCCATCAAATCTTCCTCCCACTGCCGCTGCGAGAGCAAGTAGTGGCCCAACCCCGCAATCATCGCGGCGTTGTCAACGCAGAGGCCCATCGCCGGAAGCGAGAGTGCCAGCCCGCGCCGCTTGGCCAGCGCCGCAAGCTCCGACCGCAGATGCGAGTTGGCCGTGACGCCGCCACCGGTCAGCAGCACGCGGCAGTCCGGGTTCGCATCCAGTGCCCGCTCAAGCTTGAGAACAATCGCCCCGACTGCCGCCCGCTGAAAGCTCGCACACAAGTCGGCGATGTTCCGTTCATTTAGTTCCAGTGCTGGCCGCTTAGCAAGCTCGCCCGGGATGCCCTTGAGCGCGTACAACACCGCGGTTTTCAGCCCGGAAAACGATAGATTCAGCGATGGAGCAACAGCCACCTTCACGGCGCCCTTCGCCCGCGGCATCGCGGCCTTGCCCGATGCTTTGTCCAACCTTGAGATCGGAAAATCAAACCGCTTGCTATCACCCGTGCGTGCCAACCTGTCAACATTTGGCCCGCCGGGAAATGGCAACTCCAGCATCGCCGCGACCTTGTCATACGCCTCACCAATCGCATCATCAATAGTCCAGCCCAGTCGCAGCATGCTTGCCGGTGAACTCACGCGATACAGCGTGGTGTGCCCGCCCGAGACTACGAGGCCAATCGCCGGAAACGCCGTATGAAGTGTCAGCACCGGCGCTGCGCCGCCAGCCAACTGCGTATCCATGAGTCCGGCGTACAGATGGGCCTGGACGTGATCAACGCCAACAATCGAAATGCCCCGCGCCATCGCCACAGCCTTGGCCGCACTCACACCAACCAGCAGCGAGCCGATAAGCCCCGGTCGATTGCCCACCGCCACAGCGTGAATGTCACGCAGGCTCACGCCAGCCTTAGCCGCCGCGGCACGAATTGTCGGCACAATCCGCTCGGCATGTGCTCGCGAAGCGATCTCCGGAACCACGCCGCGATACTCGGCGTGCAAGTCATGCTGGCTGGCTACGACCGATGACAACACCGTGATACCGCCGCGCACGATGGAGGCGGCCGTTTCATCGCAACTGGTTTCAACACCCAATACCAAACGGTCATCAGGCAAATTCGCGATTCCAGTTTGAAAGTGCATCACACTCACCGCGGCGCCTGACCGGGTGATGCCTGACCGGGTAATGCTGGTGAGGCGGGTGATTCTAAGGGCGCAGGGGCTGCTGGCGGCGTGCCGCCTTCAATTGCGATCAGTCGCCTTTCAATCCGATCCAGCTCGGTTCTGAATCTATCGCGTGAGCGTTCGAGTGCCGCAATCTCGGCCGATCGTACCTGGCCTGCGGTGGTTTGCGCTGTCGCCACGCTCTGCCCATCTGCGGCGGCGGGCGGCATCCATTGGCCGCTAGCGAGCTTGCCCTGCACGGCCGTGATCGCGGCGGCGAGCTGAACATCCTGCATTTTTGTAGCAACCCAGTCCGCATCGCTAAGTCGCGCTTGCGTGGCGATGATTTGCTGTCCGGGCGCCGCCATCGGGCGGACGGCACCAGCAGGCCACACGGCCTCGAGCGTGTCGCGCGCTTCCATCGTGGCGATCAGCTGTGCATCGGTCTTGTCAACAAAGAAGCCCGGCGTCGGATCAACACCCCACGTTGCGGAGGTGTCCTTGCGCTGGATGAGTCTGCCGGAGGGCAGAAAATAAAACTGTTCGGTGAGTTTGAGAATGCCGCCGGAAGTCAGCGGCTCGGTGGCTTGCACCAGTCCTTTGCCGAAAGTGCGTGTGCCGACGATGATGGCTCGGGGCGGCGTTTGTTCTGCCAGTGCGCCAGAAACAACCTCGCTCGCCGAGGCGCTGCGACCGTTGACCAGGATGGCAATCGCAGCGCCGGGCAGCACCTGTCCGGCGGTTGCCGAGACAACCTCACCTTGGCGGCCGACGGTCTTTGCTGCGGCCGCATCTACCCGAGAGCGCGTGCTGACGATGGTGCCCGAATCCATGAACATATCACAAAGGGCGATCGCATCATCAAGTAAGCCGCCGGGATTGTCGCGAAGATCGAGGATCATGCCTTTGATCCATGCCGAATCGGTTCCCGCTGGATCCAGCGTGCGGCGGAGATCATCGAGCGCTGCTTGCACATCGCTGCTGGCGTGCCCGCTGAACTGCTCGATGCGGATGTACGCGATGCGGGCGGCCGGGTCGATGAGAAAATCCCACTTGCCAAGTGTGCTGTCCCAGCGGAAGCCGCGCACCGGTGAAACGTTGAGTTCCGCCCGCATCAGCTTGATAGCAAGGCGCTCGGCAGAGGCCATCGCGGCGACGGACTCGGCCTCGCTGGTACTTGCTGAGGTTTGCAGCAGCGGGCTGATGCCGCGGAGCACATCGATGGTGACGGAGGTGCCAGGGACGCCCTTGAGCTTGTCGATGCACTGCTCGAGGGTGAGCTCCGCAACGGATGAACCATCAATAGCCTCGATGCGGTCTCCCGGCTGCAGCCCGGCGAGCAGGGCCGGTGATTTTGGCAAGGGTGTGACGATGAGCACATGCGGCCCGAACTTGCGGACGGTAGCGCCGATGCCCACGAACTGGCCGAGCAGATCTTTGTGAAAATCACTGACCTTGGTTGGGGCAATGTACTGCGAGTACGGATCACCCAGCGCATCGGCCATGCCGCTGATGGCACCGGTGACAAGCTGCTCATCGGAGATGGGATCCACATAACGAGTGCGAATCAGATCGCGGGCTTCATCGATGGCCATGAGCATGGGCTGCTGGCCACTAAAAAAGCCCACAAACTGAGGCACCCGTGCCACAAAGATGCCAACCAGCACGGCCAACACAAGCACGAAGGGAAGTTGGCGGCGCGGCATGAGAAGGGGGCGGGGTGAGGTGAAGACGAAGAGAAGAACGAGAAAACAGAAAAGATGAAAGAGAAAAGGTACAACGGAAATGCTGAAAACAAAGTCAGGACTTAAAGAACCGATGCGATCAGCCACGCCCCAGACCGCGAGCACGTTCGCTCACAAACATTCTGTAATCATTTGGCCAGTTGGTCATTTGAGCAATCGGCAGCCGCCTATTTCTTCTCATCCTTCTTCTGCCCCGGGATCAGACCACCCAAACCCGGCACCTTTTTGGTCAGGTCTTCCACAGCCTTCTCAGCCTTGCCAGCCGAACCGGTGAGTGCTTCACCGGCCTTGTCACCAGCGACCTTGCCTAGGTCACCAAGCGCTTTTGTATCGGCCAGCTTGCTCAGGTCACCAAGCTTTCCGAGGTTGCCCTTAAGATCGCCGAGCAGATCAGCCGGGAGGAGGTTGCCCGTGTTGTTGGCCACGGCCACCAGAATTGCTTCCATGACGATGCCTGAGAGCTGCGAAACCGTTACACCGCCGCCACCACCGCTCGAGCCGGCCTTGCCGACATTTTGCAAGCGAATATCAGGGATGGTCACATCGACCTGGGTTGCTTTGGCCGCAATATCTGTGAGGGCGTTGCCGCCGCCGATGAGCTCGGCGTGTACCTTGACGTTTTTGATGACCAAATCGTTGATGATGAGCCTTTTTTCCGGCCCGCCGTCGGCCGCGGGCTTGGGCGCGGTGTCACTCTTGCTGCTCAGCTTAGCCAGGTTGTCCATGATCACCTGGTAGTTGGCTTTGTCACCTTGCTTCTCAAGTGAGATGCTGATGTCCGACAGCGATAACAGCGGCACCTCAATGACATCACCCTGCAGCGATGATGCCGAGATCGCAAGGTCTCCCTGACCGAGCGCGAAGAACTGCTTGCCCTTGTATCCCGCGGGGTTAGCGATGTTAAGACCGCTGATCCCGACCTTGCCCGAAAGCAGACCGATGCTCGCCGAGTCCAGAGTCGTCGGCACGCCCATGGCGTATGTGCCTGCGGTCTCGATGCCCTTCTTAGCCAGGGCGTTGACGGACATGATCAGAACGATGACACCAACAACCAGCAGCAAAACCACAGTTGCCACCAGCGCCAATAGAATTTTTATGACTTTGCTCATGCCACATGATACGGCAGTACTCCCAACGGTCACGCGGCCAGTTTCTGGGGCGGTTCCATCGGTTCCTGCTCGGTTTCCCGCACCAGCATGGCGTCGTAACTGGCTAGATCCAGCTTCAGGAACACTTCGGCCAACTTCGGGTCGTACTGCGTTCCGGAGCACCGGGCAACCTCGGCAAGAGCCTTGACCCGGTCAAGGCCGGCTCGGTACGCCCGGCTGGAGCACATCGCATCAAAGCTGTCGGCGATGGCCACAATCCGGCCGAGTAGCGAGATTTCCTCACCCTTGATCCCGTACGGATAACCCTTGCCGTCGTACCGCTCGTGATGCTCGAGCACTGCCGGGAGCACATCGCTCATCAGCGGTACATCCTTCAAGATCCGGTAGCCAGTCTCCGGGTGCATGCGCACAAGCGCAAACTCCTGATCATCAAGCTTACCCGGCTTGCGTAGGACACAGTCCGGAATCCCAATCTTGCCTACATCGTGTACCAGCCCGGCAACGCGGACGCGCTCGATCTGATCAGGCTCAAAGCCAATGCCCCGCGCAATCAATGTTGAGAGCTCCGCCACTCGCTCACTATGACCCATCGTGTACGGGTCCTTGGCGTCGATGGATGCCACCAGCGCCTTGAGCACACCGATCGAAGCGGCCCTCTGCTCGTTGTACCGTGCCAGGTTCTCATGGAACACACCCACAAAGTCGGCGCACGCATCGATAAACTGCAGCTCGGAACCCTCGATGTGCGCGCACTCCCCGCACTTGTTACCGGCCGCCAGAATGCCGATTACTTTGCCATCGTGCGTGATTGGGTCGTACACCACCTCGCCGCCCGTCGCATCGGCGATCGGACCGTCACCGATGCACTGCACTCGAGTCCAGTCATCGCTCACAATGCCCGCAGCCAGCCGAAGCAGGTGCGGCTCAACGGCCGCCACGCCGCCCCGGGGCTGCCCACCAAT
>JBBRKQ010000164.1:0-7376 GCA_038231815.1 Phycisphaerales bacterium | reverse complement strand
TTGGTGCGGATGCGGTGGAGGGTTTTGCCGGTGAGCGATTGCCAGTAGAGATGGCCGCGGACTTGATCGAGGGCGATTCCATCGGAATGGACGACCAGGGGAGCGCCATCGGGCGTGCCACCGAAGCGGAGGGGGATGCCACCGACGACGGGGATGAGGCCATCATCTGCCAGGACGGATGGATCGTTGTCTAAGAAGCGGCGGGAGGCACCATCGGCCAAGTTCACGACGATGATGCCGCCGAGACCGGAATCGGTGAGGTAGGCGGTTTCGGTTTCGGTATCGATGCGGACATCGTTTAGATAGCTTTTGGTGGGGGCGACGGTGTCATCGAAGCGGATGATGCGATTGACCTTGCCGGATTTGGGGTCAAGCTCAACAAGTTTGGCGGCACCGGGGATGACGCCAGCGAGTTTGGGTGAGGCGGGGTCGAGCACCCAGAGGCGGTTTTTAAGATCGACATGGACGGACTGCACACAGACCCAGGTGTTGAGCGGATCGGCCGGGGTTGCGGCTGGATCATCAGATGGGTTTGATGGCGCAGCGGTCCACGCGTTCCATGCGGCATCTGGGAAGGGCGAGAGGGCGCCATCACTGCTGAGCGAGGCGACGCTGAGGCCATCAAAATCATCATGCCAGCGGGGGCTGCTGACGAAGATGCGGCCTTGGCGGCTGACGGCCACACCGGTGATTTGCTTGCCGGGGAACTGGGCGACGGTTTCGAGCGTGCACAGGGGGATGGACGAATCGGGCTTGACATAGTCACCGGCGCAGCCGGAGAGGAGACCTGCTAGGAGGAGAAGGCCGGCGTGGGTTGCGAGAGGGCGAGTCATACGGGGCATGGTTGGCGTGCTCGGTGGTGGGGCCAAATGGTTGGCAGGCCAAATTGTTGATGAATGGGCGTTTGGAGCGGGACGGTTTTGCTGGCTACTGGGGGATAGGGGGAGGTTGGATGGCGGGCTTTGGGTGAGGTTATCCAGACGGAGAAATTAGCCGATAGGAATTGTGGGCAAACCGGCTGGAACGGGGGGCGTATGGAGTGTTGGTTCGGACCCTCTCTCGCGGAGGCTTGCATGTGTGGCGCACCGTTGATGGGCAATGCGTTTTCTGACGGCGAATCTGCCGGTGGTGTGGGTGCCGGGTCGCTTGGGGGTGGAAGTGTTGGGCAGGTGCGGCGGGGGAGTACGGAATTGTCAGCGGTGCTGGCGGGGCATCGAGAAAAAATTGAAGCGGTGGCGCGGGGGTATGGGCTGGATTTTGATGATGTTGTGTACGAGGTGCTGCCGTTTGATGTGATGAATCAGATCGCGAGTTACTCGGGGTTTCCGGTGCGGTTCCCGCATTGGAAGTGGGGCATGGAGTATGAGAAACTTTCAAAGCGTGATGCGTATGGGCTTGGGCGGATTTACGAGATGGTGATCAACACCAATCCGGTGTATGCGTATTTGCAAGAAAGCAATACGGTGACGGACCAGAAGCTGGTGATGGCGCATGTGTACGGGCACGCGGATTTTTTTAAGAACAACTTCTGGTTCGGGCAGACCAACCGCAAGATGCTTGATGAGATGGCGAACCATGCCACGCGGGTGAGGCGGTACGCGGACAGGTATGGTGCTGAAACGGTGGAGCGGTTTTTGGATGCGTGCCTGTCTGTCGAGGGTTTGATTGACCCGTACAGCCAGTACATGCAGCGGGCGGGCGGGCGGGGGCTTGGCATTGATGGCGAGTTTGGTGATGGCGAGGGGTTTGGTGGGCCGGATCATGCCACGGCGGCGGCGGCAGAAAAGCTGCCGGCGAAGGATTACATGGACAAGTTCATCAACCCGCCGGAGCGGATTGACCGGCAGCTTCGTGAGCACGCGGAGGCCGAGAAAAAAGCCCGGGCCAAGCTGCCGGCGCGACCGACGCGGGACGTGCTGGCGTTTGTGCTGCGGTATGGGAGGCTGGAGCCGTGGCAGCAGGATATTTTGAGCATTGTGCGGGATGAGGCGTATTACTTTGCGCCGCAGGCGATGACCAAGATCATGAACGAGGGTTGGGCGAGCTATTGGCACAGCCACATGATGACGCACCACTTTTGTGAGTCATCAGAGATTATTCATTACTGTGACCAGCACGCCGGGGTGATGCACATGCCCGCGGGCGGGTTTAACCCGTACAAGATTGGCATTGAGCTTTTCAAGGACATTGAGCGGCGGTGGAACACCGGCCAGCACGGACCGGTGTGGGAAAACCTGGAAGGGCTTGGCGCGAAGGAGCGGTTTGATGATGGATCAATGAAGGGCCGCGAGAAGATATTTGAGGTGCGACGGATTTACAACGATGTGACGTTTATTGAAGAGTTTTTGACGCCGGAGTTTGTGGAGCGGCTGCAACTGTTTCAGACCAAGCGCGATGAGAGCACCGGTGAGGTGCGGGTTGCCAGCCGCGACTTTGACAGGGTCAAGCAAACGCTGCTGCACTACCTGACCAATCGCGGCGAGCCGTTTATTTATGTGGTGGATGGCAACTATCGCAATCGCGGGGAGCTGTTCCTGGCCCATCAGTTTGCGGGGATGGAGCTTGATGCGGGCAAGGCCGAGCACGTGCTGACGAACCTGCGGCTGCTGTGGGGGCGACCGGTGCACCTGCAGATGCGCTTTCGCGATGACGCGTTTTTGCTGAGCTGCGATGGGGCGGGTGAGGCGGTGCGGCGGGAGCGGATTGATGATGACACGGTGGAGCCGGCGCATTTGCTGTGAGCGGCAGCCGGCTTGGGGCGGAAATGCACGCGCGATGCCGGGGATGAGAGAACAGGGAGCGGATGCAGCGGGAAAGGGAGCGGGCGGAGATTTGGTGATGGGCATAGCGGGCGATCGCGCACGCAGCAACTGACCGGAACCTTTGGGAGGGAGAATGAAAAAGCCCGCCAAAGCGGGCTGAGGGAGAGGAGGAGCAGGGGATTGGAGACTGGAAGACCTACGTCGAGTGCGGTTAGGTTTCACAGCCTGCGGTGAAACCGTTTATGAACTCGATGAAGTCGGTGCCATCGATGATGCCATCCGGCGCAAAGGTGGGCGGAATGAGTGGGTTGTCATTGGGGAGGAAGTCGCCTGCGATGTCGGCAAGAGGGTCGCCGCTTGCAAACGCGTTGATGAAAGCGATGAAGTCGGCGCCGTCGACGACGCCGTCGGGGAACTCGACCCCCGGCGCATTGTCATCGTGGCCGCCGGCGACATCGGCCGGGTTCGGCCGCCCGCCAGCCCCGCAGGTGAGTTTGAAGTAATACTCAAGACCGGAGCCAGATCCGACTACCGGAGGCAGATTCGTTGTCTCGGCGCTCAGGACATCGGCGCGTAACGTGGCGCGATAGAACCCGTACTTAATGGCCGTTGAAAAACTCGGGTTTGCGGAGAGTACGATCTCACGTCTTGTTGGGGAAAGCGATTGCAGGAATTGAGTATTGACCGATTCCCAGGCATCGAAGGTGCTTGACCAGGGGCGGTACGCGATATCGACGTACGCAGAATCGACCCGAGCCTGAAGCGGGCCGTAAAACGCCAACTGGATCTTTGCAGTTGCGGTGAGCAGCGTCTCGCGGGAGAACGGATTGCCGACAGGATGGTTGTTTATAAGAACTTCCGAAACTGGCGGAAGGCACTGTTCGGGGTGGAAGCCGAATGGGACGAGGCCGATCGCACCGCCGCCGAGGGCGGAGTTTCGAGCGGCGTATGAAGCCAACCTGGTGGCGGCCGCTGCCGCATCGATCGAGTAAGTGGCGAGGACTGGGTCAGAGAGGATCATGTTTGACGGGTTGTACGCGCGAGAGACGATTTTTACTACACCTTGGAGGTTTGCCGCAGCATTTTGCGGGTCATTGGAGGCGCTGTTTGAGTTGATGATGATCTGTCCGGCAAGTCCGGGCTTAATTGCACCGGTGGGTTCGGTTACACCTTCAAAGACGATTGACCCGCGGGCTGCGGTGGATTCGTCGGTGACTGCGAGGCCCGGCGCGACATCGCGGGATTGCTCCTTGCCACGGGGGGATTGTTCATCACTGCGGGTCACGTTCCAGGGATACGGCAGCGAACCCAAAAACTCGACGATGCAGGTCTCCGACTCGGTGGCGGTGCTTGATGCGTTCAGCCTGTCACCGATGCGGATGCGGCCTGCGGCGGCAAGTTGCGGCATGTGCAATTCACCGTGCATGCTGCCGGTAATCTCTATCTGCAGGCAATCTTTCACGTAAACATCGGCCGTGGGACCCATGCAGCCGATGGTTAATTGACCGATGGATGCAAAGTCGTTGGCCGGATTGTTTGCGGTGGGGTACGTCCCCGTGACCGGGTCCGGAACAGCGGCGTACTCGAGTTTACCTGACCATATCACACCGGTCACCAATTGATTGATGAAAAGGCTGCCCAATTGTTCAACTTCAATGCGGGGTTTGTACTCTTTTGTATTATCGACTAACCAGTTCTGGTGCATCTGGCCGATCTGGATGCTGTCGCAGGACTTTGCACGGATGACTGATTCCCTTGCACCGTTGTCAAAGTCGTGAACGCTCTGATCCGGATTGGGTGGTGAGAACCAGATTGCTTCGGCGGACCGAGCTAGCCCGGAGATTGGTTCATTTGGCGCGAGGTCAAGCGGACGCGCCTCGGTACCGATAAAGCCGGAAGGCCCTTGGCCGAACGGCGATCCAAATGCATCGCTGTACAGCACATTGGCAGGCTGCACACGATCAATACTGACGCTTTTCATCGATCCCAGCAGAGGGTCGGCTGCCGTGGGCTCGCCGTACGCGACAATCGCGCCCTTGGAGCGATAGCCAATATAGATTGGCTGCAGTATCTTTGCTGCGATGATGTCGCAGACGTTGACACCGCCCCAGATGGAGACCGGCGCATCGAGCGTGCCGCGAACGATGATGCCCTCCCGGCCGTCATTTGTGCGAAAATCAACGTTTCCGGCAATTTCGTGACCCAGGTTCATGGCCTCAATCGAACCCTTCAGATTCCCGCCGGTTTCAACCACGATGAGCGAACCTGCGTCGTAAGAAACGCCCCGGCGGAACCGCTCGCCGTTGATGGGAGATGGCAAGTAATACTGGGCACCGGCCTTGATGTTTGCGTAGATGTTCTTGTTACTTGGGCCAACGGAAGGATCGAGTTGTGTTTGTTCGCGGGTTCGAATTTCACTGATGCGGTCGCCGGCGGAAATAGTGACAGGGTTGGCGGGCGTGCCGATGTCGCCAGTGCTGAAGATGTGGTTGATGTTGCCTTGGGAGATGATGTTGCCGCGGATGCCTTGGGCGAGCGAACTCGTGCCTACGACTACCCGGTCAATGTTGGCAGGCCAATGTGCCGTAACATCGTCAAAAGCTGGACCGATGGTTTCAATTGTGCCGGTAATCGCGTTGGCATCGCTAATCGTTCGGATTGCAAAATCAACACTACTGTCGTAAAACGCTGACCTGTCGGCGGTGATGTTAGCAGAAATTGTGCCGGACGGCGTCGGACTTGCCGGGTTGTTTGCCTGCAGCCGAAATACACTGCCGACCCGAATCTCTCCGGCAATCTCACCGGTCACAGCAACAGCGACTTCCGTCCAATACAACAAACTGTACTGGTACGGCGTGGTGGCAGGTGGAGGGATAGTTTCTACGCCACCAGTAAAATTCACGCAGCCGGGAAAGAAGATGTCCGCCGATGGATCAACCGGAAAAGACGGCAAACTTGCACCCGCCACCAACAATCGCACCCGGCCGACACCGTTTGATTCTCCCTCAAGCGTTACCTTGCCGATGCTGTTCACAGGCACACCGTTGATGGCCGCACTGTCATAGATGTGGATGAGAACATCGGACACTGCGTCCAAGACGGCGGTTGATGGATTGCTATCCAGTTGCAAAAAGGATTGGCGCACCGGATTCAAAAGTTCGCGAATACTCGATACTCGGGGCATCCGGGACTGCGATCCGAACTTTGGCCACAATTGGGCCAGCCACAGCATTGCTCGCGCACAGCATAACCACCCCACCCAACGAAGCAACATTTTTCACTTGAAACTCCTTGCACACCCAACATCGTTTGAAACGAACATCGCTCAAATCAATGTCTAAAATGACGTCAATTCGCGGAAAGCAACTACGGAGAAACGCGTCATCACTTTACTTTTAACTACGAGAGCCTTTTGGAGAGGGAGTCAAAGCCGCAGACTGGATCGTGTGCGAGCTTTACTCTTTTCGACGCCGTGAGTTCTGAATCAGCAGCATCATTCCGAATAGCGCAATCCCACTTGGCGACGGGATCGCCGCGGCAATCCGAAACCCATAGTTAGAAAAATCGGAAGACGCGTAATCAGTTCCGCGATATGAGATTTGATCGCTCACATTCGCCTGATACGGATCATCTCCCCAAGCAGAACTATCAATGTAGCGATAGACTGGCAACGTCCCAAAGAACAGCGCTGCATCTTCATTCCATTCCCTTCTCCCACCGCTCGTGTCAAGCAAGCCCCATGGGCTTTGCACATCGCTGTAGGCACCCAGCATGATGTTACTCGGACCGTACCCGGGATACGAAGTGGCGGTGCTGGCGAACGCACTGGACTGGCCAAGCCTGCCATTCTGCAATATGCCCGGAGGTGCGTACACCGGCGTGGTATCACTGGTAGTGCTGTACTTCCACCAGCCGCCTTGGCCCATTCCGTTCTTATTTGGGTCGTAGTGTGCCGCTTTTGTCCACTCATCAATGTTGGGGATAAAAAATTGAGCATCGGGGTTGTGCACCAACTGATCAGTAAACACCGAACTGCCGCCAATGTAGCCGAACGTGCTGACGTCATACGCGCCGTTCATGAAGGCACTGCGGTCTGAGGCTTGCCCGTTGTGAAGCCAGTTGCAGTAAATCGCTGCGGTGCGCCATGAAATGTTTCCGACCGAGTTCATCTCCCTGCCGGGAGCCGCGACGTACCGCCTCCCGGGACCGTGGTACGTGCTGTCGATGACGCCGCCCCAGGCGTTTGGTGGCGAGATGAATGGAATCGCGTCCGTAGCTGGCCGGGCGTAAACCGCAGACATGAACGCGGCCCACTGGGAGGTGGTCACTTCGAACCTGCCGATCCGATATTCGTGATCAACGCTGCCCCGCCCAATCGCAACATCGCTAGATGATCCGTTGCCCATCCACGGCGCGTTGCCGGGCGCTCCGATGGTGACGAATTCAATGCCGTACTGCCGCGTGATGCGATCCTGCACACCGTTGGCCGCGGCGGCTGGTGTGAGTGACAGGCTCGGGGCACCGGGGGTGATTTGGGATTGGGCGAGGGCTTGGCCGGTGCCGCAGAGGGCGAGGATGCCGCTGATGAGTACGGCTGTGGGCAACGTCAGCAAC
>JBBRKQ010000163.1:0-7475 GCA_038231815.1 Phycisphaerales bacterium | reverse complement strand
GGCGCTGTGTACCAGCACGTGTGCGATTTTCATGCTCAGCATGTTGAATTGCCCCCCGGCCGCACCGATGCGACGATTCACCTGTGCGACGCTGACAAAGCACTGGCCGCGGAGGTAATCGAGCCTTTCCGAAGGCGGGGTGGTCCATGCATCGGCGTGAACATGGGCCTGACGCTGGAGCGGTTCCGCGGCTGGGGGCACGATAAGACGCTGGAGTTGTGCGCACGAATCGAGCGCGAGCTGGGCGCAACGGTGGTGTGGTTTGGCTGGACAGACTGCCCGCCGTACTCCCGGCTGATGCACCGGGGCCGGCCGCTCTCGGCCCGCCAGCAGGCGGCTGTGATGGCCCGGTGCGATGTGCACATCAGCAATCAGGGTGGCGGGGCCAACATGTCGGCCGCGGTTGGCTGCCCAACGCTGGCGCTCTCAGGGCTGCACCCCTGCTGGCGAGAGGGGGTGGCGTACTTGAACAACCACGCAATAGAGAACCCGGCAAAGCACCACGTTGAGATCTGGCGCGACGGTGATGAGCTTGTGACAAACGGCTTGCACGGCACCCGATGTGTGCCCTGGTCGATCACCGGTTCGGGACGTGGGCCAGAAGATGTTGAAACCATCACGCGCTATGAGCGCGAATTGTGGGGCTGCATCACGCCGGTTGGCGAGCTACCGCAAAGTGACCCGTGGTGGTGGCGAACCCGAAACGTGACGGTGAACGATGTCATGCGGACACTCACGGCGATGCTTGAGCGCAGCGGCGGGCTGTGGCAATCGGCGGTTGAACCGATCACAAACAATACAACGGTCATGAGCTAGATTTCGGGCTCGGTTGCAGGCAGGGATTCGGGCGGGGCAGCTGGCGCATTCTGCGTCGCCAAAATGCGGATGGCATCAGCGACTCTGGAAAGCTGCTCTTCAGGGCATCGCACGCCAGCATCGATAACAACCTCCCCGGTTGACCTGCTCTTGATATTGATGTTTGCCCACACGGGCCCAACACGGGCTATGTTCACCTGATCGTCACCAGTCCAGGCGTGAAGCCCTGTTGTAGTGCTTGCACCCGCCTGCTGCTCACAGCCGTGTTTGCTCTGGCCTTCGCTCTGCCGCGACGATGCTGGTCAGCGATCGATCATAAATCGGCACAACGGTGATCCCGAGCGCCGCAAACCGGGACCCGGCCCGCAGCAACTCCGGTTCATGACGGTCCGAGGAGACCACGATCGCATCCGGCGCCAGTTCACTTTCCGCACTGTCTGGATGAATCACCGGCAGGCCGCCGAGTAGGGCGCCTGCCCTCGGCGCAGAATCGTCAATAATCCCGACAATGCCAAAGTCTCCCGGTGCGATCACGGGAAGCCCCGCGCACAGCGCGCGTGTGTGGGCACCCGCCGCGTAGAAGGCGATGCGCTTATGCCCCGCAGCGACCAGCTCGCAGAGCACAAGCCGGGCCCGGTCGCACGGCCGATGGTTCAGCAAGGCGTGCGGCACAACGACCAAGACGCCGCGGGCTTGCAGCTCCGCGACAGTTTTGGCGAGCGGTGGCAGCCGCCGCGGATCAAACACGATGCACTGTCCGGGCAAGGCAGATTCCGGATCAGCCGCGAGGATTGCGCCAGCCTGGCTTGCCCATTGGCGGCACAGCTTCAGCGCTGCTCGCCCATCCTCAAATGTGCAGCGTGGCCAGTGGGCCGTGCGCTCGGTCGGCTCCGATGGGGCCGCGGCCGCGCTGAGTCTTTTCAGCCCGAGTAGGTTTGACGTTGTGCGTGCAACCGGCTGCGCCATAACGGCATCAAAGAGGCCGGCATATCGGGCGGCGGTCGCCTGTGCGGAGAATTCCTGAGTTGCGGTGCGCCATGCGCATTCGGCCATTGCTGCCAACAACTGGCGATCAGCCGCGAGGCGGGCGATGTGCCGGGCGAGCGTTGCCGGCTTACCAACGGGCGCAAAGATGCCATTGTGATCGTGCGTAATCCAGTGGGTAATGCCCGCGATTTGTGTCACGGCGGGCACCAGCCCCAGCCCCATCGCTTCCTGCATGGCCACGCTGGTACCTTCGGCAGCGGATGTCAGCGTCAGGACATCACAGGCCAGCAGCAGCTCGTGAACTTGCTCTGGACTGAGTGGTCCGTGCACGTGCACAGGGCCGCCTTGCTCAGCGGAGAGCTGGCCGATGGCAAGGGCGGTTGCTAGTGGCTCACGCATCTCGCCATCACCGGCGATGTGCAGTTCAAACTCAACACCCAAATCCCGCAGCGCCGCGGCAAGAACCGGCAGGTCCATCACGCGCTTCTGGGCCTGCTCAAGCCGGCCCACCCAAGCGATCCGAAGTGGTCCATCAGGTGAGACGCGCCTGGGCTGGGCAGCAACGTGCGCGCCGGACGGAATCAGCGCAACGGGCAGCGTGCGATCCGGCACGCGGTTGGCCAGCAGATTGCCGAGCCATGCAGCGCAGGGCGCACTCACCCCGACGCCACCGTCGGCAGGCTGGTAACGTTGTAGCAACGTAAAATTCGCAGGCTCATCCGTTCGCGCAGCACTGATGATGCGGACCGGGCGGGTAGTCTGCAGCGAGACATCACGAATCTGCTGGGCCACCATCTGGCACAGGTCTGTATTGCTAGGCAGCACGACCGATGGCCCGCGGGCTCGAACGGCCTTGCGGGTTGCTTCCAGCAGATCAAGCACATGGCCGCTGGCCGGAAACGGAACGAGCACCGCACCGGGCTCGCTTGCCAGCGCTGCGGGCATGGTTGCCCCGGGCTCCACGGCCATAACAACAGTGTGCAACCGCCAAGGGTGCGAGCTTGCCCGGAACTGGGCGGCCAGTCGCGAAGCCCACGTGGGCACGCCGCCCAGGTTTGTCTCACCGGCCCGGGCTGTGAGAATGGTCACGGCCGTGCGCAGGGGCTCGCGGGCTGCGGACAGAGCAGAAGCAAGGGCGGGGACGAGGGTCGATACAGGGGCATGGGTCGGTTTGGCCATATGAATCCGGGAAGGATCGGCAATCGCGACCGGATTCGTCCAAACCGTCGTAGGCAATAGGGAACTTGCCTTGAAGCGGCGGGGCTCACTCGCCCAACATAAGCCGCTGGCACCATCACCCCTTCACGGCGCCATCAAGTACCCCACCCTTGAGCAGTCGCTGCAGCAGCATGAAGGCTACCAGAATCGGCACCAGCGCCAGCACCGCGGCGGCGTAGTACACCCGCGCGCTGGCTGCAAACTGACCGGTGAGTTCATTGACGGCCACCGGAAGAGTAAACCCACCTTTGCTTTGCAGTACCACCAGCGGCCAGAGCAATTCGCTCCACGCACCGATGAGTGAAAACGCAAACAGCGTCGCCAGTGTGGGGCGAATGCTCGGCAGCATCACGTGCCACCAGACAGCCAGAGCGCTCGCGCCATCAATACGCGCGGCTTCCTCAAGTTCCTTAGGCACCGAGAGCATTGCCTGACGGCACAGAAAAATCCCAAATGCCGAAACCGCCAGCGGCACAACCAGCGCCCACAGCGTGTCGTACATCCCAAGTCCCACCACGGTAGTGAACATCGGCACAATGGTCACCTGCTCGGGCACCATCATCGTCGCAAGAATGAGCACGAATACCACGTTGCGGGCGGCAAAGCTCATGCGGGCCAATGGGTACGCTGCCAGCGACGCCACCAGCACATTGAGCACGGCCCTGGCCAGACTCACCACCACACTGTTGATCATCGGCCAGGCCAGCTTGCCATCGGTCCAAGCGCGCTGGAGATGCTCAAACGTAAAGCCGAGGGACAACTTTCCATCGGCCCCGGGTTTGAGCAGGTCGGTACCCGCTGGCTGCACCGCCGTGAGCGCAAGCCATAGGGCGGGCCCAACGGCCAGAGCCACCAGCACCGCCGCGACGGACCACAACCACACAGTCAGCCACAGCGGGCGATGCTCAGTCACTTGGCGCCCCCCGCTTGCGACTTACTCATCTTGTCCTGTTTGCTCAAACTGAGCCGCAGATTCAGCACACTAAAACCCAGAATGAGCACAAACAGCACCACCCCCATGGCAGAGGCCAACCCGAAGTTGCCACGCCCAAAGGCCTCCTCATAAATCAGCGGCACCACGGTCTGGTGCTCCATCGGTACGCCCTTGACGGTGACGAACAACTCATCAAACACCTTGAGCGCCGCGATTGATGACACCACAAACACCAGCACAACACTGGGCCACACCGCTGGCAAAATCACAATCCGAAACACCGTAAGCCGTCCCGCACCATCCAGCACCGCCGCTTCCTTCAATTCCTTGGGCACCGACAGCAGCGCCGCAATGAACACCATCATGTAAAAACCAAAGCCCTTCCACACCGTCACCGTCATCGCCGTCACCAGCGTCCACGGTCGCTCCGTGAGCCAGGCCACCGGTGATATCCCAACCGCACCAAGCATCTGATTGATGAGCCCGTCCTCCTCACCAAAGAGCAGTCGCCATGCCAACGCGGCGACCACCGTTGGCGTGATCACCGGCACAAACAAAAGCAGCCGCAGCCACTGGCGACCACGAATGCCAGACTCCACCACCATCGCGGCGCTCATGCTCAGCACGATGATCACCGGCGTCACGAGCAAATAGGCCGCGGAGTTCAACGCGGCGTTCCAGAATTTACCGCTGGCCAAAATCGCCTGATAGTTTGCCAGGCCAACTCCCTCCGGCGCAAGAAACGGCGTCGCTCGAGTAAAACTCAGGCTGATCACCCGCACCATCGGATAGAGGACAAAGGTGCCCAGCACCGCCGCGGCGGGGGCCAGAAACAGGTACGGCGTCAGCGCCGAAATCAGTTTACCACTGGGTTTGCTCACGCCCGCACCACCGGGCCGGTAACGGCCGTCGCACACCCTGCAACCGGTGACACAAGCGGCACGGCCGACATATCCGCCGGTCGATCCGCCAGCGTCGCGTTCCACTGGCCGTCAACCTCGGCGAGCATTGCCCGCAGGTTTGCGCCATCCAGCAGGACCCGCTTAAAGGCATCTTCAAAGTTGCGGCGCAGGTCCGGCCAGCACTCCATTGCCGGGGTGAAGGCAATAGCATCGGCCAGTTGCCTAGCGCACGCCGCCCGGGCCGTGGCCACGCGATACTCGAGCTGCTGCTCTCCATCGGCTGGCTCATCACCGGCGGGCATGCCAAACAGTTCATCACGCAGACTGCTAGCTGTACTGGGCAGCACTACGGCCCGCCTACACAATTCAAGCTGTGCTCGCGGGTTTGTGAGGTGCGCCGCGAGCGCCGCGGCGAGTTCGGGCTGCCGGCTTTGTGAAGTCACGCCCAGCGTCATCACGGCAATGTGCGCACGGCCGAGCAAACCGGTAATCGCCGGACGCACGATTGTGCCGCGAAAGATCGCCGGAGCATCCTTTGCGATGCGCTTCAGAAAATTCGGTCCGCTGTTGATGATTGCGACATCACCCTCAACGAACAACTTGTTAAGGTGCGATGAGCCGCCCGTTGCAGATTCCCTCGGCAGGTGGCCAGCGGCAAACGCCGTCACCCACGGATCAATCGCACGGACCACACGCTCATCGGTAAGGTTTGATACCAGCTTGCCACCCGGTCCAGCCTTCAGCGGGCTGATGCCGTCCGACAGCAGCATCATCGGCACATCACTTTCAAACCCGAGCGGCAGCGTGAACAACGGCTTGCCCGCATTCCGCTTGAACTCCCCTGCAATCGCCAACATCTCCGGCCAACGGGCGGGAATCTCTGTCGGTGCAAGCCCCCCTCGCCGCAGCAAGTCGCCATTGGCCAGCACCGCCTGAGTAGTTAGGTACCACGGCAGGGCAAGCTGCTTGCCGCCGATGACTCCAATTCGGGCCGCGCCCGGGAGATATTCGGCCAGTGTCTCGGCCGGCAGCAGCGGGATCAGCTCTGTCAGCGCTCCCATACCCACGAATCGCGCGAAGGTGCGATCAGCCAAATTGATGACATCCGGCCCACGCCCCGCCGCCGCTGCGGCCATGAGTTTTCGGTCAATAGCTTCGTACGGCACATCAACCCACTCCACGCGCACGCCGGGGTGAGAGGCTTCAAACTCTCGAAGCAGACCGCTGATGTAGTCATCAAAGAACGGACTGAGCGCCAGCGTCCAGACGGAGACCGTTCGGCCGGATTTGGTCGCGGCACAACCCGAGAGCGGGAGCGTGAGGCCCATAGCAGCCCCGGCCGCGGCGATGCTGGCCGCGGTCATCAGGAGCGTCGCTCGACGGCGCGAGATTCCTTGCAGTTGGGTGGTCACAGAAAAGTAAAGAGCGAATCACGGCCAGAACGTGGCCAAAGCAAAGAAGTGCCAGTTCGAGCAAAGCCGTAATCCCGCGGGCAACGCCCGGCAGTTGCCACCGCGAGTGAAGCGCCGCGACTTAGTTCTCAACATCACGGTCGTTTGGAGACCAGAGCACTTTGTACGTGCTCTTAAACGGTGCGGTCCGGTTGAACAGCTCCACTGGCGTCCATGGCGCGACGTGGGTATCAACAAAGCCGATGTGCGTGGAACCAGAAACCGTTGAGAAGGTGTCTTTCTTGCTGCGGGGGTGCCGGTAGTACGGCAGATAGCTGATACCCATTCCGCCGACCGGGGAACTGCTGGCATCGGGCTCGGCGTTTCCGGGGTCACTCGGCAGCGCATCGCTCGTGCCCATGCCCGCGCCAAATCGCTCTCCCGGCTGCCCCTGCGCACCGATGGTGGAGACGGTGAAGAAGAGACGCTCGGCGCTGCCTGCCGGTGACGGCTGCCGCCCCCAGGCCTCGCCCATCAGCAGCATGGAGCTGGCAAAGTTCACATTTGCATCAAACGGCTGACTGGCAAAGCGGTTGTTACTGCCGCGAAGGTTTGATGATGCCCACTGATTCATCGAGTAGCTGCGGGCAGCACTCGCGTGGTTCGGGCAGATCATGACGCCCCCGCCCACCGTTTCATTGATGGTCGAGCCCGAGTCATTGCGCACAACCTGTGGCAGGTACCGGCCGATGCGGTCCGTGTCGTACCAGTACGGCCGGAGCTGGCCTGGCGGCGGGGTGGAGTCGTTGTTGACCGGGAACTTTGCTTTGTAATCGTTGCTGTAGAGAATCTGGGCAGTCGAGATCGACCGAATATTGGCCTGACAGAGCACGCCACGTGAGGCGTCGCGGGCCTTACCAAGCGCCGGAAGCAAGATGCCTACGAGCAGTGCGATAATCGCGATAACCACCAGGAGTTCGATGAGCGTAAACGCGCTGCTCTTTGAGGCGGATGGAGAACACGATGTTGTTGGGCTTTGCATGTTGGGTCCTGCCGGGGTTTTCAATCACCATCTTGCTGGCACCACATCAGGGTGGGTGCCGTTTCTATAGATTCGCCGTCTAACAGTGCTTTTTTCAAGGTGCCGCTGACGCAGCCGTTCTAAACCAGACTTCTAAACCAGACTTCTAAACCAGACTTCTAAACCAGACTTCTAAACCAGACTTC
>JBBRKQ010000162.1:0-7565 GCA_038231815.1 Phycisphaerales bacterium | reverse complement strand
CGTCCCCGTTCCACCGCAAAATTCCGTGCCGTTTTCACCGCCCCCCCCCCCGATTCACTTCCATCGTGCCGCTGCGGACGCAGGCACGGCACGCTAACTCACGGCAGCGGTTCGCTCCACGCCGGTTCAGCATCAACCCACATTGATGCTGAACCATCGATTCTACCCGCACAAAACTTGTTTTTTCCGTCATGCACCTTTCCCAGCCGAGACGGCACGTGGGCCGCATTTCGAAAATCCAGCACGCTCGATGTGCTCGTCGCCGGAGGTTGGTCCGGTCCCGGCGGCGGCGCCGAAGTATCCAGAACCCACACCGACCGCGACGGGAACGAGACCAAATTAAACCGCACATGCACCGTTCGCGATGCCTCATCATAATTGTCCGGATCGGCTGGCCGCCCCCCGGATGCAACCGCCCCAGCGTGCCCCGTGCCGTTAACGCCGTAAGTCCGCGTTACATCCCCGCCCAGAATCGTCCGCGTCGTCGGGCACACCAGCACCGAATTGGTCGTCAGCAGTTGCGCCCCAGTTGTGCCCGCACGCCCAGTCGCCTGCTGCACCACCACCGACCAGTTCGGCAGCTCCCGATACGGGCGGCCAATCGCGGGACTAAGCCCTTTGTTATCATCGGCATACCCACCCGAGATCAGCACGATCTGCCGCAGGTTGCTCATGCACTGCGTAGTCCGCGCAGTCTCCCGTGCCGCCCGCAGCGTCGGCAGCAAAATGCCCAGCAGCACCGCAATCACGGTGACGACAACCAGCAACTCAATCAACGTAAACGCACGCCGCACGCGAAACAGTAGCAGAAACCGCACGTGCTCGCATCAAGTCCAGGACAAACGCAAGATTAGTTCGATACCGTCCGTCGGAGGTCGTGTCGCAATTTGATGAGAAGCCTCAAAACAAATTTTACAGTGAAGAGAGCGAAGGAGTGCGAAGAAAGGCATCTGGCAGGAAAAGCCGGGAAATATGGCGTCCCGCATCGCATTCCTTCGACTTTCTTCCTCACCTTTTTCTTCCCTTCGCACTCTTCGCCAACTTCGCTGTGAGAATACCTTGTTCGGCGATTGCTGCGATCTTGCGTTTGCCTTGGCATCAAGTCCCTCATGCGCCGGCCTCAGTACTCCACCCGATTGCGGCCGCACCGTGTCGTAGTGCCGGGGTGTCCGGCGGCCGCTGGCAATCTCTCGCGATGCCGCGGCCATAGCCAGCACCTTTGCGATCAGCTCCGCTGGCTGGATCGGCTTGGTCGCATAATCATCGCACCCAGCCGTCAGGCAGCGCTCGCGGTCGCCAGTCATCGCGTGCGCCGTCAGGGCAAGGATCGGTCCCAGATATCCCTTGGGCCGCAGCGTACGCGCGGCGGTATAGCCATCCATCACCGGCATCTGCATGTCGATGATCAGCACGTCGTAACCCGCTGGCCTGACGTCGATCGCGTCAAGCACCAACGCCCCGTTCTCCACACTTTCCACCCGAATCCCAGCTCGCCGCAGATAAAGTGAGATAAGCCGCTGATCGTCAATCCCGTCCTCCGCCAGCAGCACCCGCACCCCATCAGCCGCGTTGGTCGGCCGCACCGCCCCACCGCCCGGGTGTGCCGCATCGTCGGAAACATGTCGACGATCAACAATCCCGGCCGGCGCAGCACAAGGTGGGGCCATAATGTAAACCGTAAAAATCAAGCCGTTGCCCGGCTCGCTTGACACAGTGATGCCGCCCCCCAGCATCTTGGCTAGCTCGCGAGATATCACAAGCCCAAGGCTGGTGCCGCCCTGTACCCGATTCGCTGCGTCCTCAACCTGCGAGAACGACCGAAACAACTTCGACACCTTTCCGGCATCCATTCCCGCACCCGCATCAATATACAAAGCCGCCGTCGCGATCGATCCTCCCGTGATGGCAACAACCCCCAGAACGAACAACGTCGCACTCGCACGAAAACCAAAGTGTGTCGGTCGCATTTTCAAGGTTCACTCCCCGGGGCGTTCAAACCATCAGCGCCATCATCGATGCCGAGTCTCTGCCGCACCATCGATCGCCCCTTCGGGTGGCTTGATTGAGAGATTCCCTGCGACACCCGGTTGAACCATCAGCCTCGCGTCTACACCGATGGTCTGACTTGCCGGGCCGGTGAGCATCCAACACCCCCCCCCGGTCAGCCCATAACGCCGCACAGTCCACCACCCGTCCCCTCCCGTGCCCCTCCCCGTGCAGTTACCGCAGGCACGCCTCCCGGGGCGGCTATTCCAGGATTTTCGGCTGGCGCCAAAGAACGACCCCGTAATCGAAAACCTCAAACCCCGGGGCCATCAGCGGCGTATCATCGTTTGACAGCAATGATCACGGGGCCGATCTGGTTTCGCCCGAGCGTGTGATGTTGCGGGTCGCGCGTCGTGGAGCATGCAGGCCACGTAAAAAGCATGCAAAAAAATAGTTGCCAATAACAACTACGCTCTCGCTGCCTAATAAATCAGGTAGCACGTCCCGGGCAGTTCGCCCGTAACTGATCGGGACGAAAACAACGGGCTGGCTTTCGTAGGGTGAACCCGGCAGCGAAAGTAAGATACACCGGTGTCTAGGAATGAGACGATCCTGCCATGGGAGCGTCCAAACTGAATGCAAATCAATGGCTACACGCGTAGAAGCTCGTAGCGGACCGTCTCGACACGGGGGTTCAATTCCCCCCGGCTCCATTTTTTAGACACGAGGTTGCCATAGCAGCCTCGTGTTTTTTTTGAGTCGAGGAAGCGCCCACCATCTCAAACAAGGTCCTGGCTCGGACCGATCCCTTCGCACACCTCACACCGGTGCTGCCGACGAGGCCGCTTCGAGCCGTGGCTGCCGAATGCCGTCGGTGGCACCTGCGGCGGATTATCCTGCCGGCGAACCGGGATAGGCACGATATTTACGTGACCAGTGTGCAATTAAGTCCTATAATAACTGACATTTGCGGAAAAAAATTGATTTTTAGGGATGGTGCGGAATTTCTCTGCATGTAACTTGCAAGTTGCCCCGAGTTTGAATCGGCTTTGCCTAAGGTTAGTGTACCTGTGCAAGTTCAGACTTTTCGGCGTTCGGAAGCTGGGCTGCACTCTCTGCCCGGGACTGCAACCGCTTTCACCCTTTCGCTTCGTTCGGTGCGCTGTGCACCGTCACTTCTTTTCCGGCCGCTTGCGGCCACCCTCTGGAGATTTGAGAATGACCAAGTCCATTATCATTATGTTGGCCGCCGCGGGCATGACCGCCACCGCTGCGCAGGCGCAGCTGCGCATGCAGGAGATTGGCCGTGTCAACGTGCAATCGTTCTTTAACTCAGACAACCCCAGCAACGTGGGCACCAATGCCATGGCTGTGGCCTGGAACGGCACCGACTTGTACGTCGGTGGCTTCCGCAACTCCAGTAGCCAGACCGATGGCACCGGCATCCTGCGCGTGAACAACCCGCTGGTGAACGGCATCACGTCCACATCAACCTTCGGGATCCTTTCAACGCCACTGTTCACCGGATTTTCCGGTTTGGACATCAGCGGCAACACGCTCGCGGCGACTTGGGACCGCAACGGCAACAGCGTCAACTCGCTGCGTGCATTCAACACCGATCCGGCCAACTCACTGCGTTGGAACCTGCCGACCGCGCGGCGCGGACAGTCTGGTACATCGTTCAACCCGGGCATCAATGGTTCCGGTGGCCTGGGCAGCGGTGTTTCGTTCCTCATCCAGGGTGACGGTAACGAGCGTGTGTTCAACGTGATGACTGGCGCGGGCAATGCTTCGCCTTCCGGCGAAGTCAACAGTGTTGGTGGTGGTGAATTTGCGATGAACGCTTCCGGCTTTACCGCCTACCGCGATGTCGATTTTGACCCCGCTACTGGTGATGGGTACTTCCGGGCCAACAACTCCGTTGCCCACGCCGTGCGTTCGAACGCTGGCGGCTGGAACAACGGCGGGCTTAGCCCACAGATCGTTGCCCTCACCCCGAACAACACCGTGGGCACGAACATTCAGTTCTTGAACACAGCCGCGGGCAATTCGCTGATCTTCAACGACCGCGCCTCGGGTGCTGCGGGCCAGAGCTTTGCCAGCGTCATGCTCGCCAGCGATCTGAACGGCGCTCCGCAGACCATCGAGTTCCTGTCACCCTCTGGCGGGGCCTTTACACCGTTTGGCACTGGTAACGCCATCTACGACTTCTCGTTTGACAGCGCCTCGCAGACTTTGGCGGTGTCTGACTTCTCATCCAACCAGGTCTACATCTTCCAGATTCCGACCCCGAGCGCCGCAGCCTTGCTGGCAATTGGTGGCTTGGTGGCAACCCGCCGCCGCCGTTGAGCGGAAGCGGGATTGAATGAAACTTTTGTGAACTAGAAACACCGCCGCGGGCGTGCAAGCCGCGGCGGTGTTTGTTTTTGTCAGCAGTTGCCTGGTGTTCGCCGAGGAAAGGGATCAGCGTTGGGATTGCGAGGGCCCCGCAATGGTTGCCAGGATTGCGCGGAGTTGCTTGTGAAGGCGGCGGAGGGAAAGGGCGGCGATGGCCAGGGCGGAGATGGCGAAGAAGTCAAAGTACAGTCCGGCAAAGCCTGAGGAATCACGGGTTATGAGCCAGCCAAGCAGGCCCGAAAGGACGAGGCTTGGGAGGAGCCATTGCAACACTGTGGATACCCGGGCCATCCGATTATCATTCAGGCGAAAGGCAAGGATGCGGGTGTAGCGGGCGAGCGCAAACATTGTGGCGGCGAGCGAGCAGTAGATGATGATGGGGAATGCCAACATCAGCAATGTCCAGTTTCCGTAGAGCCAATCCAACATGAACAGTGGGAGGAAGCTTAGAAACTGGCTGGCGAAGGTGCCAAGCATGAGCAGGGTGGCGATGGTGACGGCGACAAGTTGACTGCGAACAGAGCGGCTGGCGGTTCGCTGTGGGCAGTGGCGGGGTGCGGCTGGCTCAGGAGTTGTGAACAGCCAGAAGCCGATGCCGAGAGAGAAAGTGGAAAGGGCTGAGAGTGACAGGGCAAGAACAGCACGCGATGGACCGTCAACACGTGTGAGGAAGTAAAGATTCTGAACGGTCCAGACCGCGCTGAGCAGGAATGTGGCAGGGATGGCGACCGTCAGGCCGCGATGGAGCCTGGAGAGATAGCGGCGGCTGGCAAAGGGGAGTTCCCACCCGCGGAGGGAATCCGCCACGGAGGTGTTGCACTCTGGACAGGCGCCGGTTGTGTTGAGGCCTGCCAGCGGATAGTCGCAGCGGAGACATTGGGTGATGGTGTAGAGTGCCGCGGCCGGAGGGCGGATGGGTGAGGCTGGTGGTTGTTGTGGGGGGGGTTGGGTCATGGCAGGGCGTTGATGCCGAGTATGAGTGCGTTGCCCCGTGACGTAGACGCGGGAGGGCAGTGAACGAACCCGGCCACGAGACCCGCAGTGACAATACGTTGACGGGCTTGGCGCGGTTTGATCAAAATTTACTGTACAATGTCTTCGTCTGACGATGGCACTTGGCCGGGATCACATTCCCACGCACACATTCTTTGGTTCTGTAAAGAAGTTGATCGCTTCCATGCCGCCTTCGCGGCCGATGCCGCTGTGTTTGGCGCCGCCAAAGGGCGTGCGCAGGTCGCGGACCATCCAGCAGTTGATCCAGACGATACCAGCTTCAATTTGTGCGGCGGCGGTGTGGGCGCGGGCGAGATCACGCGTCCAGATGGTGGCAGCGAGGCCGTAGCTTGTGCCGTTTGCCAGAGCGACTGCTTGTTCATCGGTGCTGAACCTCTGCACGCTGACGACGGGGCCGAAGATTTCTTCCTGCTCTACGGCGCAGTCTGGGGTGAGGCCGTCGATGATGGTGGGGAGGTAGTAGCAGCCCGCGCGGGTGCGCTGGGGCAGGGTTGCGGGATCGGGGCGTGCGCCGCCGCACAGGATGGTGCCGCCTAGGGTGCGGGCGAGCTCGACATAGCGCTCGACCTTGGCCAGATGCGCGGAGTTGATGAGTGTGCCGCAGCGGGTGGCGGGTTCCATCGGGTCACCGGGCGTGATTGTGCGCACGTGTGTGAGCAATTTGCTTAGGAACTGATCTTTGACGGATTCGTGGATGATCAGTCGCGAGCCGCAGAGGCAGATTTGGCCGGAGTTTGAGAACAGTGCGCGGGCGGCTGTTTCGGCGGCGGCGTCAAGGTCTGCATCTTGAAAGATGATGAAGGGGTTTTTGCCCCCGAGTTCGAGTGAGATGCGCTTCAGGCGGTTGCCAGCCTCTTTGGCGATCCAGCGGCCAACGCCGGTGGAGCCGGTAAAACTGATGGCGGGGACATCTGGATGGGTGACGAGCGCTGCGCCTGCGGTTTGGCCGAGGCCGTGGACGATGTTGAGCACGCCGGGAGGCAGGCCCGCGAGGTTGCCGAGTTCTGCCAGCATTGTGGCGGTGGTGGGGGTGAGCTCACTTGGTTTGGCGACAACGGTGTTGCCGGTGGCCAGTGCGGGGCCGACCTTCCAAGTGAGAAGGTAGAGTGGGAGATTCCAAGGGGTGATGAGGCCAGCGACGCCCCGGGGGGCGCGAAGTGTGTAGTTGATTGCGGGGCGAGCGCCTTGGACGCCAGCACCGTCGTAGTGGTGCCACTGGCCGGTGGTGTGGAGAATTGCCTGTGCGAAGTAGCGGATGTTGGCGGCTGCGCGCGGGATGTCAATCGTGCGGCACGTGTGGATGGGTTTGCCGGTATCGAGGCACTCGGCCTTGGCGAGGTCATCAAGCCGAGCATCGATGAGATCAGCCAGGCGGCAGAGGATTTCGCTGCGTTTGCTGGTGGGGGTGGCTGCCCATGCTGGAAAGGCGCATTTGGCGGCGGCCACGGCGGTGTGAACTTCAGTCTCGGTGGAGTTTGCGACTTCGCTGCGGGGTTTGCTCGTGGCAGGATCTATCAGTGGAAGGGTGGCGATACCGGGTTGGATGGCGCGGAGGTCACCGTTGATGAAGTTCTTGACCATTGGGTGGAGTTTACGGCGGCAAGCCCAAACGGCGGATGGCGATTTGAAAGCGAGAACAGGGTTCGGACCAATTTGTGCGGAATTGTTGGTGGTTGAGGCAACGCGGGACGCAACGCGGGGGTGGGTTGGGCCGTACAACTGGCCATGCCGAATTCGCATTTGCGTGTGTTTGGGGCGGTTGGGGCTGCCGCGGCGCTCATGGTGCTTGCGGGTTGCGTGACACCGGCGGAGCCGACAGGCCCGGCCGGCAAGTTGGTGGATGCGGCGCAGGCGGCGGGGCTGGGTGCGGCAAGCGGGGATGGAGCGGTCATGGTGGACGAGGGAGGTGGGCGAAGTGTTGGGGCCAGCCGTGTGGTGCGGGCCAAGGAGATTCACTTTTTGAACTCGGGGATTGGTACTGGCAAGGGCACCGGAGTTGCGAGCGAGGAGGCGATGCCGGTGGCGCCGGACGGAGAGTACTTGGCCACCTTTTACACGCCGTTTGGTGGCCCGTTTTATGTGAACATGGAAGCTGAGCCACTGGAAAATGGAGCGGCGTTTAAGGCCAACACGCGGCCGGGGGTGGCGTGGAAAAAGTTGAGTGGCGG
>JBBRKQ010000161.1:0-7613 GCA_038231815.1 Phycisphaerales bacterium | reverse complement strand
TTGATGCTACAACGGGCGTGGTGACTTCACCGATAAAACTGGGCACACCGCTGGATGCCAGCGGGCTGCTGGCACAGCACGCGAACGCCGCAGTGAGCCCGTTTGCTCATCGGATGATGAGTGCGGCGGGGTGTACGTATGCTCCATTGCAACGATTACCCGCCGAACCTGGCAAGCATGTCGTGCCAGCAGGGTCACCACCCGGCACCCCGACAGAAGTTTGGCACGATGGACCGCCAAACGGCCCCTGTTTCATCCAACCTCCGGTTGCACCAAGTACGACACCCGGAAACCCAAGTAATTGGGATTGCCGAGACTTGATCAGCAATATTAGTAACGGCTGTATATGCACTCGCACAATCTACTACGTTCAGCCTCCGGCTGGACCCGTGACGACACCACCAACACCACCAACAATTATCCCAGTTGTCGAAGAACGTCGGCGAGCGGCTCCTCCCTGTGCCAACGCGCTTGGTCCACCGCCGCCAGCGGACCCAAGCAAGGACCGCTGGTTGTACTAGCCTTTCATCGCCGTCGCGGGAACGCGACGGCGATGATTATGTTGAAATCAATGACCGCTGTACTGTTACTGATGGCGCTGTCATCGTTTGCAACGGCCACGGCTTGGCAAGGCTTGCTCAGCTTGAATGCAACCCGGTGGTCTGTATATGATGCCGACGTTGCATGGCTGAACAGACCGTCGTCCGGCGAGATGCCGTGGCACGACCCGACCGCCGTTGCAGCTGCCGAAGCGCACATTTGGCACCCGGACGCAAAGATTGCCCGATATCGCGGCACGCAGCTTCCATCGCCGCAGAATCACCGCTGGTTGACGGAAGGACTTCTCCCGTATGAACTTGGACGCAAATGGGGATGGATTGTGCTGCCATCGCGTGCGTTTTACCCAGGTGAGCAAACGACTTCAACGGATGTAGGATCACTTCAGACCGCGGCAATCTGCTTCGCAAAAACAGCAGCGATAGGCGGCCTTGTCACAGCCAGCACCGCCCTGCTCATTGTGGCAGTCTCATACTGGTTTTTCAAGGAAGAGGGCAAACCCGATCGGTGCGGCCACCGAGACATTCTCCGGAAAGCGCTTCTCCAAGCGACCGTATCAATTCCATTTCTCGTCCTCGTTTTAGCGTACGGTTCGTATGATCGTGGGACTTTTTACGGCCCGCCGGTTCCAAACAATACTGTGATCCTCACGCTTACAGCTTTAGCAGCAGCCTTTAGCATCATCAGTGGTCGGCGAGCAGGCCGCAGTGAAATGTTGTTCAGTCGGCGCCAAACAGGTGGCTGCGTGGCGTGCGGCTACATCAGCCGCGGGCCGCTCGGCAGCCGCTGTTCTGAGTGCGGCAGGACAGAGATGGAGGCCGCGGTGCTGGAGAAGTCTCACCGGCCCGACCGCTATTGCGGACTCGGCTTTCTTGGGGTCACCGCTCTTGTGGTGTTCTGGACGCCGATTAGCATGTTCACAAGTGACGGTACAACGCCAAATGTTCCCGGTGCGGGCGACTATTTGCTGCGATGGATAACGATGCGAATTACAAATGACCTCACCGAGGGAACCCCGGGATTTCTCGTTCCATGTGGCAACGGTGTCCGACCGTCTTGGGCCCTTCAACCACCACTGCTCCTACCTTAAGCCGGCTAACGTAAAGTGCACAGCCTGCTACTGATCCCTGCGCAAATGTCAGACGGTCAAGGCGTCGATTCGGGTCAAAAAACACCGGTGAATTTGCTTCGGCCCGGAGTCACGGTTTTCCGCAGGGATCGCTAGCCCCGGCATTACTTAGACCTGCCCCTTGGAATACTACTACTACTAGGAATAATGGACCAGACACTTGTGCAACGCTGCTAGACAGCCGCTGGATCGCTTACCGGTTATCCGGCGGCATCGTATGACGCGAACGGACTTATATTGGCACGCTGCTGCCACCGGAATCATTGTGTCTCCAATGTACACCGTTGCGTGCCTTCTGCGGATGTACGCGGTGATGGTCCGGACTGAAAATTTCGCGGGGACGCAGCCAGCGCACAGCGGCGCGTTCTATCAAACCATGATCCACCTCGGAAGTTACGGGCTGCGTGACGCAATGCCTGAAACTTGGCCGACAGTTAGATCAGTGTCAGAATTGCTGGGATACACGCTGCTTGAAATCCTCGGCATCACGACGGCGCTCGGCGTATTGGTCGCCGTGTTATGCCCGCTGGCGCTGCCACTTTTCACCTTGGGATGCCGCCTTCGCACGCGGAACATGGCGCACCCCACCGCTACTAGAGGAGCATGGACGCTCCATCGAAGGGGGTTGCTGACAGTGTTCGCGCTCATCGGCATTGTGGGCGCGTTGTTCTTGGCGGCGGGGTTGCCGTATTCGCTTTCGAGCCCGGTAAGCGTTGGGATTCAGATGCTTTTCGCAGCGGCTATTTCGTTGGCCACCGTGCCTTTCATCGCTGGAGTACTCTGCCGCCGGGCCAGGTTAGGGTATCGAAAGACGGTCGCGGGTCTTGTTTGCCTGAGGTGCAGGTACACCCTTGGCAATGGCATCGCACCGCCGTGCCCCGAGTGCGGGCATCAATTCCCCTCGGCGGCCGAGATTCGCACAGCGCAATTGATTCGCAAAGCGAGGCGATTGTGTCGGCGGCTGACTGCACCGTTAGTCATCGTAGTTGCAGCTATTTCGGCACTGCCCTATACATTTGAGGAAGCTCGTGCGTTTCGTTTACACGCGCTCCTTGGCCAGAGCGATACGGGATTTGAAAATTGGTCATTTATCGGCATCGATGGCTACCGGACGATTCTGACGCCGCTGGATGAGTGGCTGCGTTTTTCGGTATTTGATGGTCAAGACCGTTTGGAGGTCACGATCAACGCGATACCAGTCTTTGACCCAAGTGCTACCGCTGAACAACAGTCTCCGTCGGAGAAGAATGCCAGCGGCCTTATCTTCGTAGTCATCACGCGCAACCTAAGCCTCCCGGCCGGTGCCGACACGGAAACCTTGTCGGGAGCATGCGTGTCGAGCTTCCACTATGGGGTGCAGTACAATTCGCGGCCTGCTTGGAGCAATTCCCGGGTGGCGCTTTGGAGCAGCGCCGTCGCGCAATTCGAGCCCTAACCGTGTCCGCCGATGCATGTGTGGTCACTCCGTCGAGCGGTGGAGGTTGTCGTGCGGCCGCTTGATGCGGCAACACAAGTAAGATTGTCGGGGGAATTCCAGTCGAATGTCGCCGCTGTGTTGCGATCCGATTTTGGGCCGGGATCACGGATTCTGCGACTCGGTGATCGCTGATTTGCCACGTTACTTTTAGGCACCGTGTATTGGGCACCTTTGTTTAAACGCCGGGTCCACTCACCGTCGGTGCGTTCGGTCATCACGATGATTCATGAACCAAAGTGCGTGGCGTCAGCGGGGGGTGATAAGAATTATCAAAGTTCGCGTTGCTTTACAGCGTTGCCCGAACCGCCACCAGTGACGCAATGCTCACGATGAGCCAAAGAATAAGCCCCATAGCCAGTGCCCGAGTACCGGCCTGGCGGAGCGCAGCGCGGGAGAGGCCCAGGCCGATGAGCAGCAGGGCGACGGTGAGCAGGGCTTTGCCGATGCCGCGGAGGAGGGTGGCCAGTGTTATGCCGGGAGTGATGGCGGGCGTGATGCCTTGTGTGTTGGTGGAGGTATGGATGGCCGCGGCATCGGCTAGCCAAGTCGGACAGAGCCAGGTGGCGAAGGACGAAAGGTTGACGATGCTGTCCTGCAGGAAGCTGATTGGCGTGTTGAGCGCGGGCACAAAGCTGCGCAGGGCGCAGGCGATGAGGAACCAAAGGATGAACCACGGGATTGGGGCGCTTGGGCGTGGCTTGGTGGGTGCGGGTGAGGTGCCGGGAGCATCACCGGCTGCGGGTGTGGGCACCGGACCTGCGGCGGCCTCGTTGCGGCGTATCCACCATGCCAGCGTGAAGGCAACGGGAACGATCCAGAGCACTCGGGTGAGTTTGATGATGGTGGCCTGATCCGCCGCGGCATTTGAGTAGGCCTTGCCCGCCGCTACAACGCCGGCGACATCGTGAATGCCGATGGCGGCCCATGAGCCAAACTGCGCATCAGACAGTTGCAGCGCGTGGCCGATGGCGGGATAGGCATAGACGCCGCAGGCGTTGAGCAAGAAGATGACGGCGGTGGCGACGGCGGTTTCTGCGGCGGCCGCACCGATGACGCCGGAGGTTGCCGCGATGGCGCTGCCGCCGCAGATTGCGGTGCCAGCTGCGAGCAGAGCGGCCATTTTGTCCTGCACTCTCAGCACGCGGGCGAGCAGGAAGGCGGAGCCAAAGACCAGGATGATGGCTCCGGTGGACAGGGCGAGGCCCTGCACTCCGGCGCGGGCAACATCCTGAAGCGGGATCGAAAAGCCCAGCAGGATGATGCTGATTTGGATGAGGGTTTTACTTAGCTTTTTGGCATCAGCCTGGAAGGCGGCGAGGTTGAGCAATGCGAGTACCATACCGACGGCCAGCGCAACCGGGGCACTGAAGATGCCCCAGAAGGACAGAACCAGCGCGATGGTGACGAGGGCTTTTTGCATGAGTGAAAAGACAAGCGAGACAACCGCAGGAGACCTGGATGGCCTTGCGCCATCGATGGATCAAAGTGCGGTCGGCTCCATCAAATTTGGTAGAGCGGTTTGAGTTTGCCTTCAAGATAGCGCATGAGCGGGTCGGCCGAGAGGGGCTTGCCGGTGATGCGCTGGCAGAGTTCTGTGGCGGAGTAGCGGCGGCCGTGGTGGTGGATGTTCTCACGCAGGAAGGCGAGCAGTGGGGCGAAGTCACCCTGTGCAATGCGGGCGTGCAGATCGGGAATCTTGGCGTTGATCGTTTCCCAGATCTGTGCTGCGTACAGGTTGCCGAGTGTGTATGTGGGGAAGTAGCCAATGAGGCCGAAGGACCAGTGCACATCCTGCAGGCAACCCTGGGCGTCGTCCGGGACATCCAGGCCCAGCAAAGCCTTAAACCGCTTGTTCCACTCGCCCGGGAGGTCGGCAACTTTCATCTGCCCACTGATCAGCTCGCGCTCAATACCAAACCGCAGCATGATGTGGAGGTTGTACGTTGCCTCATCGCTCTCAACCCGAATGAATGACCGACGGATGGTGTTGCTGGCTTTGAAGAGGTCCTCTGCGGTGAGATTTGCCGCGGCGGTACCAAAGTGCTTCTTGGCCATTGGCACGAGGTACGCGCAGAACTCACGGCTGCGACCCACGAAGTTCTCCCACATGCGGCTTTGGCTCTCGTGGATGCCAAGTGAGACAGCATCGGACGACGGCAGGCCGAAGTGCTCGGTCTTGGGTAAACCTTGGTCGTACAAGCCGTGGCCGGCTTCGTGCAAGGTTGACGAGAGCGGTTCTAGAAACGATGGTGAGGTGTAACGAGTCGTCAGCCTCGTGTCGCCCGGGCCGATGCCGGAGCAGAACGGGTGGGCGGTTTTGTCGAGCCGGCCAGCCTGAAGATCAAAGCCGATGGCCTTGATGACATCGAGCGCCAGGGCCTGCTGCTGATCTGTGGTCGCACCGATTTCTGCGCACGATGCGGAGAGTTTGATGGGGCTGCCGGTGATCTGCGCGACGAAGGTTGAAAGGCGGCTTTGCAGCGGGGTGAAAATCTGCTGAATCTCTGCCGCGGAGATGCCGGGTTCGTACTCGTTGAGCAGGGCGTCGTAGAGCTCACCTTTGCGGGAATTGGGGCCGTCGGCGCCATCAAAGCTGGGGATGCCGTAGCACTCGGCTTTTTGGCGCGTGAGGCGAAGGACTTCAGTGAGATGCGGGGCAAAGGCCGGGAAGTTGTTGGTGCTGCGGGCGTGCTTCCAAGCCTCTTGGGCTTGCGAAGTGGTTTTGGCCAGCTCGCTCACCAGGCTGGTGGGCAGTTTGGTGGACAAGTCGTAGTCGCGGCGCAGTTCGCGGATATTGGCCGCTTCCATCGTGCCGGGCTGTGTGAGTGAGGCATCGGCTTCGCAGGCGGCGAGGAGTTCTCCGAAGCGCTTGCTTGTTTTGCGTTCGTGGGTGATGCCCGAGAGCAGGGCCTGCTGGTCGGATCGTCCTTCAGCACCTGCCGGGGGCATGTATGTTTCCTGATCCCAGCCAATCAGGCTGCCGATGGCAGTCAGCGATGCGATGTCGCGGCAGAGTGAGGTTATCTCGACGTAATGCTTGGGCAGGGCGGTGGTGCTGGACATGGAGGCTCCGGGTGCGGAAGGGGAGTAAGCGTATTGGTGTAGGGTCCGGGTTTGCTGTGAAATCGTCGAGATTTCTTTGGTGGTGGGTATCCGATGGCCCAACAATGGGTCGCGAGGTTGGGGGTTTAAGGAGTTTGCGCATCTTGAGTGATCAGAAACAACCGGCGTATGCATCAAGTATTGATACCCAACAGGCGGCGGCGGCGCTTGCCCAGTGCAGCAATGCATTGGTGCTGACCCACGCCAAGCCCGATGGTGATGCGACCGGATCGTCATTGGCAATTTCCCGCACGCTTCTGGCACTTGGTAAGAAGGTCCAGACCTGGTACATCGGGCCGTTTCCAGCATGGTTGGACTTGGCCACGGCGGCAACGCCGGTCGGCAAGATCGGCTCGACGGACGGCCTCCCGGCTCCAGCAAGCTTTGATTTGATTGTCGTCGTGGATACAGGCTCGTGGTCACAGCTTGACTTGATTGCCCGTTGGCTCAAGGGTAACGAATCGCGGACGATGATTCTCGATCATCACCTAAACGGAAATGCTGAAATCGCTGATCGCCGGCTGATTGTTTCGGCCGCGGCGAGCACGACACAGCTCATCGCGCCGATCGTCGCGGCAGCGCTGGGGTTGCCCGGGCCGCGCAAACTGCCGCTGGACATTGCGACACCGTTGTACATGGGAATGGCAACCGATACTGGTTGGTTCAAGTTCAGTAATGCAACGGCGGACACCTTCCGGATCGCGGCGGAGCTGCTTGATGCCGGTGTGAATGCAACTGACATTTACGAGATGATCGAACAGCAGAACAATCCCTCACGGCCCAAGTTGCTCGGGCGGGCGCTGTCTAGCCTTGAGTTTGATGATGACGGTCGGTATGTGAAGATGAGCCTCACGCTAAAGGACTTTGATGATGTTGGTGCCGAGACCGAGGATTCCGGCGGCTTTGCCGAGCACGCCCTAAGCGTGCACGGCGTGCAGGTAGTGGTGACGCTGAATGAAACCACCCGCGAGGGTGCGTTTGACCCGCTGACCAAGATAAGCATGCGCAGCAAGCCGGGGCCAAAGGCGATTGATGTTGCATCCGCTTGCGCAAAGCTGGGCGGCGGTGGGCACGCCCGTGCGGCGGGCGTCAAGCTGCGGATGGAACTGCGTGAGGCGACGGCCGCGGTAGATGCGGTGATTCGCCAGGCGTTGCGGGCGATGGACAGCAGAATTGACCTGAAATGAGAGAGATTTCGGGGGAGTTAGGATCGAACGTGCGACCCGAATCTGTGCGCACAGAATTGGTAATGACTTATGGCCAGACCCCCCTCGCGAAACAACAACTCCGGTGATTTTGGGAAGGCTCCGGAAGGTGACGGCCCGCCGCGGCGGCCGAACCGGTTGG
>JBBRKQ010000160.1:0-7640 GCA_038231815.1 Phycisphaerales bacterium | reverse complement strand
GCGCTCATCAGCCACCGTTCATCGGCGCTCAATGGGCCCTGCTTTGAGACGATCTCTTCCGGCACCGCACACTTGCCAATGTCGTGCAGCAGCCCCGCCATCCGAACCTGTTCGGCCACCCGAGCCTGTTCGGTCGGGTTGCCGCCGCCCACCAGTCGCCGGGCGGTGCGGTATGCGAGCCTTGACACGCTCTCGCAGTGGCTTGTGATGTGCTCAAGCTGGCACGGGCCAAGCGAAGCCCGCGCTGATTCAATGAACTGTGTTCGCCTGGCATCGGGCGATGCGGAGTGGTCCAACCCAATCGCCTCCGCCAAGCGACGATACCGCACCATCTCCCACGTGCACACCCGGTTACGCCCCGTGGCCTTGGCCAGATACATCGCGTGATCGGCAAGTGTCATCGTGTCGGCATGAATCTCCGCGGTCGGCACCATCGCCACCCCAGCGCTAATAGTCACCCGTACCGGCTGGCCATCAAGCTCGATTGTCAATTTCTCAATCGTCCGCCGGAATCGCTCCGCCCACGACCAGGCCTCAAATAACGTCGATGATGTCCCAAGAAGCACGAACTCCTCGCCACCCCAGCGGGCCGGCAAGTCGCAGTCTCTAGCGCACTGCCGCAGCAGCGTGCCCACTTCCCGCAACACCCGATCTCCCGCCGCATGCCCGTACGTGTCATTGATGTGCTTGAAGTTGTCAATATCAACCAGCACGCACGACATCTCCATGCGCCGATCATGCCGCATCCGCGACTGCTCAACCCATCGCTCCATCCCGCGCCGGTTCATCAGTCCCGTCAGCGCATCGGTCTCGCTCAATCGCAGCAGCGTCTCTTCCCGCCGCTTGGCCTGACGTTTGTCATCCTTTACCGCCTGCCCGGCCGCGACCGCCTGCTCGATGCGTTTCCACAGCATCGGCCCGCTCATCGCCTGCTCCTTGGGTACAAAGTCTGAGACTCCCTTGCGGAAGCTGGCAATCGCCACGTTCTGCTCCTGACAGCTTGAAACCACAATCACCGGCACGCCCGTCAGGTCAGCCCCAGCCTCGGTCAGCACATCAACCCCCTTGTGCCTGCCCAGGTTGAAATCGAGAATGATGCAGTCAAACTCGTTGTTGCGAACCAGATCGAGAAATTCCTCCCGACTTCCCGCAACAGTAATATCAAGCTGAGGCTCAGCGCCAAGCAGGTTGAGCTGCAGCAGCGTCTGGTGGTCAAGATCATCATCAACGACAAGCAGTCGGGTCTTCATGTATGTGGCCTCAATCTGGCTTTTTGAAACAATGGGAGACGACATCCCGTTTTTCGACCCGCAATTGCCGATCGTCAAGCAAAAGTTGCCGGTTTTTCTGAGTTGACTACCTGCCAACCCTTACCCACAGGGCAAATTTCCCCTATTCAATTGCCCAGAACGATCCGATAACCGGGTATCACCAAAGACGCCCGAATATCCGGCATCGCCCACCCACTCTCGATCGACCCAAGGACGTTCGATGACACTGACACAGCAGCAAGTACAACCGATAGTTACTGATGAACCGTTTAGCCTTGCCGTCGTTGACTCCGATGGAATGATCCTTTCTACCAATGGCACCTGGCGACACATCGCCGAGTCCGGCGGCTCTTGGCCAGGTCGATCCGGCCCCGGCATCAACTACATCGAAATATGCGCCGCCGCGACCGGTGAAGATCAGTCCTCCGCTCAGGTCGCGATTGATTCCATCCGCAATATCACAAACGGCACGGCAGAACACGCTTGCCTTTCTTACAGTTGCGAGGTGCCCGACCTGGGCAAGCGCTTCTTCGAAACCCGCATGCACGGCCTAGGAGATTCGCCCGGCAGGCCCGTGGTCATCACCCACCACGATGTCACCGTGTCCCGCCGCGCCGGCATCGCAGCCTACCAGCGCCAGCAACTCCTCGGCTCACTGGTTGAGGGCATCGATGACTTCGCCATCTATATGCTCAGCCCCACCGGCGTGATCCTCAGCTGGAACACCGGTGCAAAGACTCTCACCGGCTGGAGCGATGAAGAGGTCATCGGCAAAGACTATTCAATGCTCTTCCTGCCCGATGATCAGCGCTCCGGCCTTCCCATAGCCCACCTCGACGAAGCGCTCAGCCACGGCATCTGCAAAGCCGAAGGCTGGCGGACCCGAAAAACCGGTGGTCATTACTTGGCCTTCGCCTCCTTGTACCCGCTCCGCTCCCCTGCCGGCGTGCTCATCGGGTTTGCCAAAGTGTGCGGCGATGCAACAGCCCTTCATCAGGCCGAGTCCAAGCTCGCCATCGCCTTCGCCGAGCTCCAGCAGCGCAATACCGAGCTCGAACAATTCGTCTACACCGTCTCGCACGACCTCAAAACCCCGCTGGTCACCATCGCCGGATTCACCAGCCACGCCAAAGATGATGTTTCCCAGCAGCGGCTTGACCGAATCCCGTTGTTCTTGGAGCGCGTGCTCGCCGCCGCCGCCCGCATGCACTTGACGCTGGATGATCTGCTAAAGCTCAGCAGTCTCGGTCGAATCAGTTCACCGTTCGAAAAGATCGATCTTGCAAACCTAGTCGATCGCATCAGCCAAGAAATGGGCGATCAGTTCAAAAAACACGCCGCCACACTGGTCATCAGCGAGTCACTACCAGCCTTCACCGCCGACCCGACACGCATCCGCGAGGTCTTTGAAAATCTCATCGGCAACGCGCTCAAGCACGGCTGCCCCCGGCCCGGAATGCAAATCGAAATCCGCGGCAGCCGCACCCACGCCAAAGTCGGATCGAACGCGAGTCCAACAGCAGGCGTTGAGCTCCAGGTCATCGATCACGGCAACGGCGTCCCCCCCGAAAGCGCCGACCGTGTCTTCGGCCTCTTCCAGCGACTCAGCAACAAGACCGAAGGCACCGGCGTGGGCCTGGCCATTGTCCGCCGCGTCATGGAAGTGCACGGCGGCACCGCCAGCGTCGCACCCACCCCAGGCGGTGGCGCAACCTTCAAACTCTTCATCCCAGACTTACCGGCAGCGAGCCAGCCCGCACCGCGCACGACCACGTAAACAGGATCGCCTCCATGTCTATAAAGTCCCGCCCCGTCCACTTTCTACTTGTCGAAGACGATGACTCGCACGTTGAGCTCATCCAACTCGCACTTGCAGACAACCGCGTGGCAAACACCATGCACCGAGTCGCCGACGGAATCGAAGCGATGCGATACCTGCACTCAGAAGGCGAGCATTCCGAGCGAATGCTGCCCGATGTGGTCCTGCTTGACTTGAAACTCCCGCGTATGGACGGCCTCGAGGTCCTCTCGGCAATCAAACGTGATCCCGTCCTGCACACCCTCCCGGTTGTCGTGCTCACCACCTCCTCCGCAGAGGCTGACCGCGCCAAAGCCTACGAATTCCACGCCAACAGCTACGTGGTCAAGCCGCTGGACTTCAACCAGTTCCATCGTATGGTCAAAGAGCTTCACCTCTACTGGTCCGCATGGAACGAGCCGCCGCCCGTAAGCGTGCTCCCACGCACCGGCAAGCCGGTCCTCTGACTCTACAGCTCCGCGCCACCCACCAAGTAGCCAAACACACTGCGCCCCGCTGCACCACCCGCCACCACAGCCAGTGCCCGGCCGTTCAACTGCGCGCAACGTGTTCACCACCAGCCTCTACCGCCCTGTTACCCTTCCTCTATGACGCTCCGCTCTAACACCACTGCCACCGCCGCTCCCGATCGCCTCGTCCCCTCGGCCCTTCCCGCCGTGCTCACCCGCCTCGGCTTGGCCAACCACCCACGCCTCTGCCCCATCGGCTCGCCCAACAGTGTCACCGTCACCAACCCATCCACCGGCGCGCCCATCGCCGCCGTGCTGCTTGATGATGCCGCCGCATACGAGCGCACAATCACCGATGCCGCGGCACGTTTCAAAACCTGGCGTGCCGTCCCAGCACCGGTGCGTGGCCAAGTCGTGCGCGCAATCGGCGAAGCCTTTCGTGCGCACAAAGCTGACCTTGGCGAACTCGTCAGCCTCGAAGTCGGCAAAATCCGAGCTGAAGGCGAAGGTGAAATCCAGGAAATCGTCGATATCGCCGACTTCGCCGTCGGCCTCTCCCGCCAGCTCCCCGGCCTCACAGTCCCCTCCGAACGGGCCAACCACCGCCTCATGGAGCAGTGGCTCCCACTCGGCATCGTCGGTGTCATCTCCGCATTCAACTTCCCCGCGGCCGTGTGGGCGTGGAACAGCACCCTAGCCGCCGTGTGCGGCGATGTCACAGTCTGGAAGCCGTCGCTGCTCGCCCCCCTCACCGCACTGGCCTGCCACACACTGGCAGACAAAGTGGCCACCGAGATGGGCCACCCAGGCATCTTCCAACTCGTCATCGGTAACGATGCCGAAGTGGGCGAACGCATGATCGCCGACAAGCGCTTACCCCTGATCTCCGCCACCGGCTCCTGCGGTATGGGCAGGCGGGTCGGCACCGTCGTCGCGCAGCGGCTGGGCCGCTGCCTGCTGGAACTCGGCGGCAACAACGCCGCGATCATCCACAAAGATGCAGACCTTTCAATCGCGATTCCGGCGATTGTGTTCGGAGCCGTGGGCACCGCAGGCCAACGCTGCACCACCACCCGCCGGCTGCTGGTGCACGAAGACATCGCCGAAGCGGTGTGCGACAAGCTCATCGCCGGGTACAAGCAGGTCATGGGCCGCATCGGTGATGCGCTAGCCGATGGCACCCTCGTTGGACCAGTGATCAATCAGAAGGCTGTTGAAGGCTTCCTCCACGCGGTCAACCAAGCCAAGACCCAGGGCGGAATGATCCTCGCTGGCGGCGGCATCACCAAGCCTTCCGGCCTCTTGGGCTTTTACGTGCAACCCACGCTGGTGCTGGCCCCCGCAAGCAATGATCTGCCAATCGCGATGGAGGAAACCTTCGCACCGATCCTCTACATTTTCACGTATAAAACGCTTGATGAAGCGATCACGCTCCAAAACAGCGTCGCGCAAGGGCTGTCCTCGGCAATCTTTACCGAGGGCGTGCGCAGCAGCGAGGCATTCCTGAACCCCGATGGCTCCGGCTCCGACTGCGGGCTGGCCTATGTGAACCTTGGCACAAGCGGCGCTGAAATTGGCGGCGCATTCGGTGGCGAAAAAGACACCGGCGGTGGCCGCGAAAGCGGCAGTGATTCTTGGAAGGCCTACATGCGCCGCCAAAGCTGCACCATCAATTTCTCGGGCAAAATGGCGCTTGCACAGGGCATCAAGTTCGAGTAAGCCTGCTCTTCGACGACGCCGTCTCAAAGCACACCAGCCCAGTTCCACAACCGGTCGTCGCGCGTCGCAAACGATTGTGCTGCCTCATGCAACACTGTCAAACACGCGACGCCCGCCAAGCTCATGCTCTACGCCCAACCCGCCCACTCGTGTACAAAGCCGAGCCGAGCCAACACAACCGACAAACCCCGCCCCCCGCCTTCCTCCGCGTCCCTTTCCTCGCCTTCCCTCTGCGAACTCTGCGATCATCTCGCTGCGCCGCTCGAGTTCACCTTAGACCATTCACTTCAACGTCGCCATCACCTCTTCATCCATCCCAAGATACTCGTGCATCGCCTGGTCGTACGCCTCCTGATCCTTGTCCTTCGACAAATCCAATCGAAGTTCATTGATCACCTTCGTACCCTGCGCGATCCACGCCATGAACGTCTCCTTGGCAATGTTCGCCGCGATCCACTCACCCACCGGCCCCTTAAACGGCGGACGCCCCAGCGGATTACCCACCCGCCCTGTTTTGCGACATCGAATCATGCCCGGCGGAACCGGCCCGGAATCATCCACCGCCGCCGCAGCCGCAGATGTTGCCGCCTTCACAACCTGCGGCACCGGCACGCTAATGGACGTGAGCAATTCCTCAATTGCCTTTTTAGGCTTCATATCCCCCCGCTCGGCGGCGACGGTGTAGCCGTCAACCAGCACATCACCAGCGCGGTCCGTCTTGCCGGCCTTAATCAGCATGTCGCCCGCCATCTGATACGCCGTGCTCATGTCCGGCACAAGCTGAATGCACCGCATAAAGCTCGACGCCGCATCATCAAAGCGGCCAGACTCACCGTACGCCTTGCCCAGTGAGAAGTGAGCCATCTCGTTGCTCGGGTCAGCCTGACACATGTTTTCAAACTGGGCGATGCGCTTGGCGATGTCCATAATTGCGTTGTCCGAGGGGCCAAATGGCTAGATTACTAATTTGCCAAATGGCCTAAGAAGAGACAGGATAAGTCGTTGTGTCCTACGTACGTCTGCTGCAAACCAAAGCAAATTCAACGAACGGCTGTGGGCTCAACGTGCCTTTATTTGGCAAACTAGCCATTTGAGCGTTTGACCATTTGATCATTTCGCTGCCGCCGCGGCGAAAGCCTTGCACCCATTAATCGCATCAATTAACCTGCGCACATGCCCAAAGTTCCTGCGATTGTGCGTGAACACCAGCCGCGGCAAATCACGGTGGTCCTCCTCAACATCAAACGCTGCTCGCAGCACCATCTTGCCCTCCTTGACAAGCATGGCAAACTTGGTGTTCAGCATGTCAACATCCGCCGGGCTGATGTTGTGCTTGAGACGAATCACTAGGTCATCCCGCACGTAACGCGATGAGTGGTACACGCTGTAGAACTTGGTGATGTGCTCGGCCGCCTCTGCTGGCGTCTCAGCGATGTGGTACAGATTCGGATCCTCCTCACTTACCCAGCCGCGGCTCATCAGGCCTTTGCGAATAAACGCATCAAAGTCCTGCCAATAGCTCTCTCCCTTACCTTGGCACATCACAATCGGCACCATGCTGGCCTTTCCGGTCTGCACCAGCGTCAGCAGCTCAAAGCCTTCATCCATCGTGCCAAAGCCACCCGGAAACAGCGCTACCGCCTCCGCCTGGCTGATGAACATGAGCTTGCGCGTAAAGAAGTACCGGAACGTAATTAGCTTGCTGTCACCGGCGATCACTTCATTGGTGGACTGCTCAAACGGCAACCGAATCGCCACCCCGAACGACTTGTCCTTGCCCGGCCCAACATGCCCCGCTTCCATAATGCCCCCGCCAGCGCCGGTAATCACCATCCAACCCTGCGCTGCGATCAACCGGCTGAACTCAACCGTGGCCTCATAGTCCGGGTGGTTCTTTGGCGTGCGGGCCGACCCAAAAATCGTCACCTTGTGCGGGTCTGGGTACTGCCCAAATACTCGATACGCGTATCGCAATTCCTTCACTGCCGCAGCGATCAGCTTCAGCTCACCCGTGTCCCGCCCATCGGGTATTAGCTTCAGCGAACTGGAAATCAACTCCCGCACCATGCGGGCCTTTGTGGGGCTGGACTTATTGGCCTTCTCCGCCACTTCGGCGATCAGCGCATCAAGCCGAGCCTGAAACTCCGGAGAGTCAACGATGCTCTGCACGCGGGCCTCCGGCGGCAACGCCAGGGCCGGGATATCGGTGGAAGTGACAGGATCAAGTTCTGTACGGTTATTACTCACGCCAGATAGTAGGTGAAGGGCCAAGCAAGGTGACAGACTCTCGGCAGGCCCTAGCAGATCAGCGAAGCCGAAACCAGAACCCCCCCCGCCCTGCCATCCCCCGCCGCGCCCCACGCGCCAAAGTCCATGTTCCAT
>JBBRKQ010000159.1:0-7647 GCA_038231815.1 Phycisphaerales bacterium | reverse complement strand
TGGGCCGCGGCGTGGGAGGGACGGTCATGCGGTGATTGGGGCTTTGAAATCCTCTGCCCCGCTGGGGCGGGAGGGCAAGACCAAGGCTGAGTGCAAGGGCAAGAACAAGGGCAAGGCCGGGGCGGAAGGCAGGCGGCTGTGGGAAGTGGGGCGGCACGGGAGGTGGCGGGCTTCGACGGTGTCGGGGGTTTTTGGAAGCGGTGGGCTTCGCTCACGGTACGCTTCCGCGTACCGCTCCTAGGGACGGAGCGGAGCTGCCGGCGCGCTGCAGAAATGGATAAAAAAAACCCGCTTTTAGCCTGTATGCCCGTGCGTGAACAAACGCACACCCGACCAGATCGCCGATGAATCCCTGCTGCTGAAGATTGTGGTCTTCGCCCTGCGGCTTGGTTGCAAGTGCATGAGTGACTATGGACACGAGTACAGCTCGCAGCGATTTGCGCAGGCACAGTTGTTCGCGTGTGTGATCATGCGTAAGGGGGAGGTGCTGCGGACGACCTATCGCGCCGTCATTGAGCGCCTGGCGCTGATGCCCAAGCTCGGGGAGGTTTCGCTGGGAGGCGATCGGGCTTGATGTGCTGCCGCACTACATCACTTTGCAGAAGTTACTCGGCCCGTTTGGATGTGCCGAAGATTGTTGACACATGTCTCAAGCAAATGGTCAAGTCGCTTGATCTGCACTTTGATCGCGTCTGCAAGACCCACTGGCCCCGCGGGCCATAAGCCCATAAGAGCCGTACGCGGGAGCGTGCGGTGGGTGAGAGCGTGCACTTCCCCAAAAAATCTAACCCCCAAAACACCAAATGTCGAGCGCATTAGTTTTCTGCTGCGCACTCGGTTGAATCGTGTCAACACACGCACCCACCCCGGACTTCCGTCCGGGGCTCTTATTTTCTGCCGCTGACGAGTACGGCGAAGCTGTCGTCCATTTCGCTTCCATCAATTGGTTGCATCACGAATTGGTTGTTGCCGTCTTTGGCTTGGGGCACTTGGTCAAAGACTTCGATCCGGCGGAGGCCGGCTTCGGTCATCGCATCGTGAAGCTCTGGGACTGTCCAAAGACGCCAGTGGTACACAAACCCATCGGGGATGTCTTGGATGATCTCGCCTTTGTGCTCGACACGGAAGTGCAGCGCGTTCTCGACCATTGCGGTGATTGGATTCGCAGCGCGCTGCTGCCAGGTGTAATGCACGGTGCGCCCATCAGGGAGTTTGAATTTGCGTTTCAGGCTGCCTGTGGTGTGGGAAGTTGCGCCGCCGTAGGTATCAATAATCACCACGCCGCCGCGCTTTAGGCGGGAGCGGCTGCGTTTGAAGTACTTCACCAAAGCTTGGCGAGTGTGAATGTACCCGATGGAGAAGTTACCGACGAAGACGATGTCTGCCGCAGCGGTTTTGGCATCGAGCGCTGGTTTGCCGGTGACTACGTCGCGGGCGATGGCTTTTAAAGGTGGGGTTTTTGCAGATGTGCCGGGGCTGAGCGATTTGGCAGCGTTGCGCAGGCGCGCAATGGCGACGGGGTCAAGGTCGCAAGCGACGGCGGTGCGGCGAGGGCTAGCGTGGGAGGTGGAAACAGAGTTTGATTCGCTGGCGGCTTTGAGCCAGGCGATGCTGGTGGCACCGGAGCCGCAGAAATCTTCACCAAGCACAAGCGGCGCGCGGTCTTTGCTGCCGCCGTGGATGGACTGGAGCATTGAGACAAGCTCCGCCGGGGACTGGACGCAGAGTTCGTAGAGGTCAAGCAGATCAAGAGGTGCGGCAAATGGGAGCGGGGTTTGGGACATGACCAAGGGTAGTGCGGTGCGGCAAATTGCTAGATTGTCAAACAGCCAAATGGCCGGATTTGAGGCAGGGACCACGGAGCGGGATTCCCGGAGGTGCTGCATCTTGTCTCGCGTGAGCTGGTATGCTTTGTGCATGAAGTTGCAATTGATTGCTAGCGTGTGCGTGGTTGGGCTAGTTGCGTCCGGCGGGGTGGCCAAACCGGTGGCTGCTGGCCCGGGTGCGGCGGTGGATGGCAAGCAAACGGCTGCCGCCGAGCTGCGGAGTATTGGGCTGCGTGCCGAGGCGATTGCCGCGAAGGCGGCGGCGTATTTGATAAGCCAGCAGGACAAGGCCAGCGGCGGGTGGGCGGTGCCGAAGGCGGGAACGCAGCAGCCGCACTTGCCGGCGGTGACGGCGCTTGCGGTGACGGGGATGAGCATGACGCTGGCGTCTGAGGGTGCGGGGGTGATGCGCGACAAAGCGGCGATACAGGAGGCTGTGGCGGCTGGCGCGAAGTACATTCTGTCGCACCGCAAGGCGGATGGTGGGATTTACGATGCGATATTGCCGACGTACAACACGGCGATTGGCCTCTCAGCACTTGCGCGAATTGACACGGCGGAGGCGAAGGCAGCGATTGGGCCAGCGCAGGAATTCTTGAAGCGCTCGCAGTGGGGCGTGGTGGACCCGGTGGGCGTGGGTGGTGCGGGTGGCAAGGAAGCGCCCAAGCCCGCGGCGGAGATTGGGCCGGACCATCCGTTTTATGGCGGCATTGGGTATGGCAATCGTGGGCGGCCGGATTTGTCAAACCTGGCGTTTACGGTTCAGGCTTGGCACGATTCGGGTTTGAGCGTGGATGATGAGGCGTACAAGCGGGCGATTGTGTTCATGCAGCGGTGCCAGATGCTACCGGAGGTTGGCGCGGGAGCGGGAGCCAAGGCGGTGAACGATCAGGCGTATGCCAAGGGCAGCCAGCAAGGCGGGTTTATTTATGCCACTGCGGAGAATGACAAGACCGTTGGGCAAGGGCAGAGCTTTGCGGGGACGATCGAGGAGACGATGGACAATGGAGAGAAAGTCTCAAAGCTGCGGGCGTATGGATCAATGACATACGCGGGGTTTAAGAGTTATTTGTATGCCGGGCTGACGGCTGAGGACCCGCGCGTGGCGGCGGCGTTTGACTGGAGTATGAAGCACTGGACGCTGCAGGAAAACCCGGGGATTGGAACGGATGGCTACTACTACTTTTTAGTGATGTTTGCGCGGGCGATGGATGCTCGCGGCGAGGCGATGGCGACGGTGGTGAGCGGGGAGGCCTATCGCAGCAGTTTGGTGCTGCGTGGGCTGAAGGCGGGGGTGACCGCCGATGAGCTGAAGGCTGCGTTTGCGGGACAGAAAGAGAACGGCTGCCCCGAGGCAACACATGTGGTGATGGTGGGCACCGATGCGGCCACGCGGTTTGCGGTGGTGTATTTGAAGGAGCAGGACAAGGTGGCCGATGCCCAGCGATGTGCAGCTGCAATACGAAGCGCCGGCCTGTTTGAGCGCGCGGAGGTGCGTGAGCAACCGCCGGGGGATGGTGGCAAGGTGGATTGGCGGGCCGCGCTGATTGAGCGGCTGGAGGCGATGCAGCAGGCGGATGGATCTTTTGCGACGGTGGATGACCGATGGATGGAGAACAACCCGAGTTTGACGACGGCGTACGCATTGGTGGCGCTGGAGCATGCCCGTAAAGGCCTGAAGTGATGCGAGCGGCTGCTGGTGCGAGTGATGGTTATGGTGCGAGTACTTTGCCGCGAGCGAGCGAACGCGTAAGCGTTGAGTGGTCTGGATTTTCGGTGGATCGTTTCTGACGTTGATGGAAATAGAAAGGTTGCCGCCATGATGCATCTGCCTGCTGGAATTGCCGGTTCTCTGGTGCGGGCGGGTCGGGGCCATCGGCTTGCATTTACTTTGATTGAACTGCTGGTGGTGATCGCGACGATCGCGCTGCTGCTTGGGATTCTGCTGCCGAGTTTGGCTGGGGCCAGACAATCAGCCAGAACGGTGCATTGTGCGGCGAACCTTCGAACCATTGGGCAGGTGCTGGCAACATACGCTGATGACAACAAGCTGTGGCACCCGTATACATCTGAATGGCAGGTGTGGGGCGGCGATGGGACGTTCCCGGATGAGCCGGGGCTTGGGTGGCCGGAGCTGCTGCAGAGCTATATGTCGACCCGGGAGGTGTATGTTGACAAGGCGCGGCCGGATGCGCCGATGGCGTATTTCTTGCAGTCGCGATACTCACGGCTGCTGATGACGCAGGCGGGTGTGCCGCCGAACCCTGACCGGCCGCTGGCAACGCACTTGCCGACGGTGGTGTTTGCCTCGCAGTTTGTGCTGGGCGGTGACTGCATGAGCCGAGGTTTTTTCTCACTGCCGTATGGGCCAGCGAGCCGAGCGCCGAACTGTGATTTTGATGATGGCGAGGCGGAGTGCGCTTTTTTAGCGGGGGCACTTGTGCCGCACCAGGGGGCGGTGAATTTGCTGTACGGCGACAATCATGTTGCGGGATCGAAGGGGTATGAGCGGGGGAAGATGACGTGGCATGGGCGCGAGATGCGGAGTTGGGGGGAGATGTAGGGAGGAAAGCGACAGCGACCTGAAAGTGGGAGAGCGAGCTGATCGATCCATAGATGGGCTGGTGGGTTCAGCCGTCGCCAGTGTCGTTCTCTTCTTCGCAGTTGTACACGGGCCGAATGCAAGCCACTGGTTGCCGAAGTAGGTACACTCACTCATGTTCTGTATTGAACGCACCACTGAGATTTTGGAGCGCACGCCGATTGTGGTTGGCGCTTTGCTGGGCGGGCTTGGGCCGGAGTGGACGGAGCGGAATTATGGCGAGGGGACATGGTCGGCGTATGAGGTGGTGGGGCATTTAATTGTTGCGGAGAGGCTGGATTGGCTGCCGCGGATTGGGCGGATTTTGGAGTGTGGCGAGTTGCGGGCGTTTGATCCGTTTCCGCATGATGCGGCGATTTCACCGGCATCGGGCGTGGGGCTGGCGACGCTGCTGGATGAGTTTGCGGAGCAGCGTGCGGCGAGTTTGAGCCAGTTGCGTGGACTTGGGCTTACGGCGGAGGATTTAGAGCGAACGGGGATGCACCCGGCGCTTGGGCGTGTGAGCATGTCGCAGTTGCTGGCGGCATGGGCTGCGCATGATTTGCATCATCTGCGGCAGATTGGGCTGGCGATGGCGTGGCAGTATCGCCAGGAGGTGGGGCCGTGGAGGGCGTACCTTAATACGTTGGTGCGGTAAAGGGGGCTGGTGTGGTGAGAAAAGATGGATGCGACGCGGCGAGGGCGGGTGTCGGTGTGCGGGCTGGATTTGTTGAGTTGCATCGGACGAGTTGACCGGTGTGGCAGCCTGCATCGGATCACTTCTGCACTGGCTGCGAACTCATTTTCACTGGCGGCGACGACAGGAGAGCCTTGATGAAAGCGAAGAACACGATTTGTTTGTGGTATGACCATGATGCCGAGGAGGCTGCGCGGTTTTATGCTGGGGTGTTTCCGGAGAGCGGTGTTGGTGCGGTGTATCGGGCGCCGATGGACTATCCCGGGGGCAAGGCTGGTGGCGTGCTGACGGTTGAGTTTACGGTGTGTGGTGTTCCGTGCCTGGGGGTCAATGGGGGTGAGATGTTCAAGCACAGCGAGGCGTTTTCGTTTCAGATTGCTACGGAGGATCAGGCGGAGACCGATCGGTATTGGAATGCGATCATCAGCAATGGAGGTTCGGCCAGCGAGTGCGGGTGGTGCAAGGACAAGTGGGGTTTGTCGTGGCAAATCACGCCGCGCGCTTTGACTGATGCGCTGGCCAACGGCGGGGATTCGGCCAATCGGGCGTTTGCGGCGATGATGACGATGCAGAAGATTGATGTGGCCAGGATTGAGGCGGCGGCTCGCGGGGTTTGAACGGCGCTGACTGTTCGGTGGCGATTCACCGATAAGGGCTTTGCTTGGTGTGAGCTTGAAATATGCCGCGGCGACGTCCTGTTTAGACGGAGCCCTTGTGTGAGGCCTTGATTCGAAAGCGGGGTCGCGGATTTCTTGACCGGCCGATGAACAGTTCCCAAGGATTGACTTTATGACGAAGGTCGAAACGCAGGTTGCGGGCTATTTTGCGAAGTACACGCCAGCGATGGCCAAGCTCGGCAAGGCGCTTCGCGCCAAGCTGCGGAAGCGGCTGCCGGGCTTGAACGAGATCGTGTATGTGTACGAGAACCAGAAGTCACTGGTGATCGCGTATTCACCGACCGATCAGGGAGGCGGATCCGATGCGCCCATCGGGATGGCGCTGTACCCGAACTGTGCAAAGTTATTTTTTACGAAGGGGGCTGCGCTTTCAAAGTTAGACCCGAACAAGCTGTTGCAAGGAACCGGCAAGACGGTGCGGCATATCGTGGTGACTGCGGCAGCGGAGCTTGACCGGGCGGAGATCGAGGCCTTGATCGCGGCGGTGCTCAGGCTTGGGAAGGTGCAGCTTGATCCGAAGGCGAAGGGATTGGTGATCATCAAGGCCGATGAGCAGAAGCAGCGGGCCGAGCGGAGCGCCAAGAAGGTGGCGGCGGTGCGTGCTGCTGGGCGCAAGGCGAAGGCTCGGCGCTGAATTGCCATCTGATTCACCGAAGCTGAGATGTTTGGCGATGTTTGGCGGTGTTTGTGGTTGGCGGGTTGGCGGGTTGGTTGGCGCGGGTGCGTTTGCGCGAACGGTGGGCGGATGATTGCTCGGGCCGCCGCTGGCGTTACCATGCTGCTTGCCTGCACCACAGCCAAACCCGGACGATGCCACGCTGCTAATGACCGCCGCGGCTGGTGGCGACCGGGAGGCTGCTGGCCGGCTGCTGCCACTGGTGTACGACCAGCTTCGCAAGGCAGCGCAGCTGGAGATGGCCCGGGAGCGTGATGGGCACACGCTTTCAGCCACAGCGCTGGTGCATGAGGCGTATTTGAAGCTGGCCGGTCCGCGGGAGGTGCCGTGGGCTGGTCGGGGTCATTTTTATGCCGCAGCGGCTGAGGCCATGCGGCAGATTTTGCTGGACCATGCCAAGGGGCGAGACCGGGTGAAGCGCGGTGGAGGGGGGTTAGGGGGCCAGGTTGGGTCAGGATTGGGGGCGAAAATTGAGTTTCGGGACCTCGCCGCACTGGCGTGCGGAAATTCTGAAGAAATCGTGAGGTTTGATGAGGTGTTTCGTCGCTTGGAGTCTGAGTCGCCCGATGGGGCGGCGGTTGCCCGGCTGAGGTTCTTTGCCGGGTTGAATGTGGAACAGACCGCCGCGGCTCTTGGATTGTCAATGAGCACGGTGGACCGGCGATGGGCCTTTGCGCGGGCATGGCTGTATCGTCGGTTGCACGAGGCTGAGTGAAAGGCTAATTCTCATGGCGAACAGAGTTCAGGACATCTTTGAAAACGCTATTGACCTCACTGGTGGTGAGCGTGATGCGTATTTGCGTGGCGCGTGTGGTGCGGATGATTCGCTGCGGGCGGAGGTGGATGGGTTGCTGCGGGCGCATGAGCGGGCGGGGGGTTTTATGGATTCGCCGACCTCGACTGGGTCAGCGGACCGGACTGTTGGGATTAGTTGGGGTCGTGGCAGGGATGGGGGCAGAGGTGGAGATGGGGCGACGGTTGTTGCATCGCTGCGTGAAGGGCCGGGTACCAAGATTGGGCCGTACAAGCTGCTGCAACTGATTGGCGAGGGAGGGTTTGGATCGGTGTTCATGGCCGAGCAGACGGCGCCGGTGCAGCGGAAGGTGGCGCTGAAGATTATTAAGCTGGGCATGGACACGCACCAGGTGGTGGCGCGGTTTGAGCAGGAGCGGCAGGCTCTGGCGATGATG
>JBBRKQ010000158.1:0-7748 GCA_038231815.1 Phycisphaerales bacterium | reverse complement strand
GCTCACCTCCAGCAACGATCGTCTAAGCGATTCAGGCTATAAACCCCGAACCGTGTGCTGAGGTCAATAACGTTTGACCAGTTCGCCTCTACCACCTTCCATAAACATCCGCCCGCCTGTCCCGCAGCGCCGGAAACGCCGACCGCCATTGCCGCACGGCATCAACATCCACCTCCACGGTCATCACCCCGGCCGCCGATCCCATCTCACCAAGCACCTCACCCTTCGCATCAAATACCACGCTCCCGCCGTCATACACCAAATGCGGGTCACGCCCGGCGCGATTCAGGCACACCACCACCGCCTGATTCTCAATCGCCCTCGCTCGCGCCAGCGTCACCCGATGCATCTGCCGCGCCGCTGGCCAGTTCGCAGGAACCACAAACAACTCCGCGCCCATCGCCGCACCCGCCCGGAACAACTCCGGAAACCGCAGGTCGTAGCAAATCGCCGGGCACACCGCCCAACTCTCCCCGACACTCTCCTTGTCGTTCTCCCCGCCGCCGCTCCACCGGTACTGCTTTACCTCAGTTCCCCCCGTAAAAAACTCGCTCTCCTTGCCGAATGAAAACGGGTGAACCTTGTCATACTCGCACAGCACCGCCCCCTCCGGGCCGATCACCGTCGTCCTGTTCAACCCACGCGCATCATTGCCCAGCACCGTCCTGGCCCCGTGCACCGTGCACCCCGTTCGCCTGGCCATAGCCATCAGGTACTCCAGCGTCCGCCCATCACCATCGGCCGTGAGCTCAAGCTCAAAGCTAAAGCCCGTGTCAAACATTTCCGGCAGCACAATCAGCCCACCCGCCAAGATCGCGTGCCGTGCCATCATGGCATCCACCCGCGCAAACGTCTCGGCCTTGTCCATCCACGCACTGTCGCACTGAACCAGATGTATCTGCATGTGATGAACCTGTCCTCAGAGAAAGACGACCCGTTGAGCAAAAAGAAACTTCGCGCGTCTGAATAAAATCCTGATTCCAACCGCCATTCGTCACCGCCGTCGCAAGCTTGGCGACCAAAGCATATTGCCTCCGCCCATCCGGCCCACTATCTCCGTGGTGAGGCCGTGAATCACTTGTGCAAATTCTCATTCGTAAGCGTTCATTTCAAGTTTTTGCGCACACTTCATGCCGCTATCTAGTCCCTTGCGCATCCCGTGGCCAATCATCTCTTCATCGTGCAGGATGCACCTCCTCGCAGCCGCCCACGCGGCCGCCCATACACCCAAGTCAGGACCGACTACCCCCATCACCCGTGCGTGATTCTCCCACCCAACTCGAACCTTTCGCAGCCCCACCCGCCACTCCCCCCGCGGCAGTCCGGATGGACCTGCCCCCCATCATTCTGGCCAGCACCTCCCCGCGCCGCCGCCAACTCCTCACCGAGCACGGCCTCCGCTTCTCCGTCCTCGATCCCGGCATTGATGATGGCAAGCTCTACACCCCTTCCAATCTCCAGCCCGCACACTGGGCGTCGTCGCTGGCCTACCTCAAGGCCACCGCCGCCGTCCGCGTCGCTCGGGCCCAGCAGCTTTCCATCGCACCCGGCACCCTGGTTCTCGGGGCCGACACCGTTGTCGTCAAGCACAATCGCATGGTCAGCAAACCGGTCGATGCCGCCGATGCAGATTCCATGATCCGCTCGCTCCGCAGCGGTTCGCACCGCGTCTTCACCGGCGTCGCGCTCGTCTGTCCAGCCTCAGGTCGCCGCCACCTCTTCGCAGATTACGCCACCGTCACCGTCGGCGACGTGCCAGATGACACCCTCGCCGCGTACATCGCAAGCAGCCAGTGGTCCGGCAAAGCCGGCGGCTACAACCTCTTCGAGCGCATCGCCGCAGGCTGGCCTATCACATGGCAGGGCGATGCCACCACCATCGTCGGCCTGCCCATCACCGCCCTTCTCACCGCCCTGCACCGCTTTTCCGTCGCGTCCCCCACCTCGGCAATCACGCAGTAGCCCCCGCGCACCTGCCTTGCAGCCGCTGCAACAACAGCCGCCATCCTCTCGTATTGCCCAAGAGAACTCCAGCACGCCTCACCCTTACTTCTTCCGCTTCTTAAACCGATCTTTAATGCTCGGCATGTAGCTCGATCCCTTCGCCCCCATCCCCGGCAGCATCGGCAAATTCGCCGTCGCCGCAGCCTGTTTGTTGTTTGACAAATCCTTCACCGCCTTCACCTTCTGCAAGGCCGACATCCCCGCAAACTGCTTACTGATCGCGCTCACCGTCTCAAACTGCTTGATCAGCCGGGCAACATCATCCACCGAGCTGGCCGATCCCTTGGAAATCCGCCGCCGCCGCGAGTGCGTCATTCCATCACTGGCCTTGCGCTCGCGAGTAGTCATCGAGTTGATAATCCCCTCAACTTTGCTAATGTGCCGATCATCAATATTCGCATCCTTCAGTGAAGCGCCCACGCCCGGCAGCATCCCCAGCAGGTTCTTCAGCGGCCCCATTTTGCGGATGCTCCGCAGTTGCTTCACAAAGTCATCCAGCGTCATCTCCCCGCTGTTCATCTTCGCTTCCAGGTCCGCCGCATCCTTCTCACTCACCTGCTCGCGGGCCTTCTCAACCAGCGACATCACATCACCCATCCCAAGTATCCGCCCCGCCGCCCGAACCGCATGAAACTGCTCCAGCGCATCAAGCTTCTCACCAGTACCCACAAACCGAATCGGCGCGCCCGTAATCGTCTTAACCGAAAGCGCCGCACCACCTCGCGTGTCGGAATCAAACTTCGTCAAAATGATCCCCTCAATCCTCAGCTTCTCATGAAAGCTCTTCGATGACCGCACCGCATCCTGCCCCGTCATCGCATCCACCACCAGATAAACCTGGTGCGGCTGGCACGCAAACTTCACCTGCGCCAGTTCCCCCATCAGCTCATCATTAATGTGCAGCCGCCCCGCCGTATCCAAAATCACCGTGTCAATTCCCTTCGCCCGCGCTGCGGCAATGCCCCGCTGGCAAACCTCCACCGCCACGCCCACCGCTTTCCCATACGCCCCACACTTGTCCGGCTCACCATAAAACGATACCGTCGCCCCACCCGGCGAATCACGCTCCACCTGCTCAGCCACGATCTGCAACTGCTCAACCGCCGCCGGACGCTGCAGGTCCGCCGCAACCAGCATCACCGTCCGCCCTCGTTTCTTCAAAAACGCCGCCAGCTTGCCCGCCGTCGTCGTCTTGCCAGAGCCCTGCAGCCCGCACAGCATCACAATCGTCGGCCCCGGCGATGCCGAGACAATCCCCGGTCCTTCTGCCGTCAAAATCGCCGCAAGCTCCGCCTGCGTGGCATTGGCCGGTATCTCCGGCAGCTCGCCCAGCAGCATCACCAGCCGGTCGTACACAATACCAATCATCTCCTGACCCGGATTCAGCGACTTGGTCACCTGCTTGCCCACCGAGTCCGCAATCACCTGCTCACACAACGTGTTAACCACCTCCAGCGCCACATCCGCCTCAAGCAGCGAATCTCGCACCTCCCCCATCGCCTCGCGAATGTTCGACTCACTAAGCGTGCCACTCCCGCTAAGCTTGCGGAGGGCGGCAGAAAACGTATCGGTAAGCTTCTCAAACATGGGGCAGCAGGATAGAAGCCCAAACCCCCGAACACCCGCGCCACCAGCCGCCAGCCACCCAAATTGACGCCGCCACCAGCCTCAGGCCGATAGACTCCCCTGCCCCAATCCGCCCAGCCTTCCTCACGAGCCTCCTCATGTTCTCACCCAATCTCCTGCCATCTCCTCGCCTCGCCCGCCTGCTTTTGGCCACCTGCACCATCGGGCTCATCAGCCTCAGCGCATCCGGGGCCGGTCAAACCACGCAGCCCGCAAGCCCATCCGCAGCACCGCCTGCAGCACCGCAGGCAACCCCACCCGCTGCCAAACCGGCCGCCCCCGCCGCCACCCCCAGCCAGCCTGAGGATGTCCAAAAAACCATCGACAAGCTCAAACAAACCGCCCCCGCGGCGACGCCAGCAGTGCCCGTTCCCGCCCCACGCCCCACACCCCAAGCCCCCGCAGCACCCTCAGCCAGCACGCCCACCACTCCCACGGCCGAGGCTCCACCCCCCACCACCGGCCGCCTCCAACGCGAAGGAACCTTCCTCGCCTCCCGCCGGGGCCGAGTCATCAAAACACCTACCGGCGAATGGCAGTACCACTTTGATACCGGCCCAGACAACCGCACCGACTTGCCCATGGTCCTCATGCCTTGCCTGAACCTTCAGGCTATCGAAAAACTCGCAGAACGCGGCGGCGAAGCTCTCTCCTTCACCATCTCCGGCCAGGTCTTCGTCTACAAAGGCCGCAACCACCTCTTGCCCACCCTCTACACCGTCAATCGCCGCGGCGATGTGACTCCCGCGCAGTAGTAAAAAGGCCGCCGTCTTATGAGCGGCGGCCCTTTTTCAAATATCTAAAAAATCTCTTTCTTACTTCGCCCCAACCCGCACACCGCCGGCGATCCCGGGCATCTCAAACTTCTCACACATCTCCGCAACCTCACGGCGCACCTGGGCGGTTGTGTTCACATCACCGTTGCTGGCCAGCACACGATCAATAAAGTCCGCGATCGTGGGCATGTCCGCTTCGCGCATGCCGCGGGTGGTCACAGCCGGTGTGCCGAGGCGAATGCCGCTAGTGAACTTCGGCGGCTTGGGGTCGCTGGGTATGCCGTTCTTATTGCAAATCAGCCCGGCAGCTTCCAGCCACTTCTCGGCGTCAGCTCCTGTGAGCGTGTCGCTCTTAGGCCGCAGGTCCACCAGCATGAGGTGATTGTCCGTCCCGCCGGTCGTAATGCGATAGCCCCGCTCAACCAGCGCCTTGGCCAGGGCCGATGCGTTCCGCACCACCTGCCCGCAGTACGTCTTAAACTCCGGCCGCAGGCACTCACCAAACGCCACCGCCTTGGCAGCGATCACATGCATCAGCGGCCCGCCCTGCACACCGGGGAATACAGACTTGTCAATCTTCTTGGCAAGCTCCTCATCATTGGTCATAATCAGCCCACCGCGCGGTCCGCGCAGTGTCTTGTGCGTGGTCGTTGTCACAATATGGGCATGCGGGAAGGGCGACGGATGCGAGCAGCCACCATGCGTACACAGCCCAGAAATGTGGGCAATGTCCGCAACCAGCAGCGCTCCAACCTCATCGGCAATCGCCCGGAACTTTGCAAAATCAATCGTCCGCGGATAAGCCGAGTAGCCGCACATCAGCACCTTGGGCTTGTTCTCTACGCACACTCGCCGCACCGCATCGTAATCAATCCGCTCAAACTCCGCGTGGCTCACGTCATAGTGCAGCGGATAGTGTACCGCTTTGTGATACCGCCCCGAAAAGTTCAGCGACATGCCATGACTCAGGTGCCCGCCGTCCTTCAGCAGCAGCGAGGCAAACAGGTCCCCCGGCTGCATCGTGGCCATGAACACTGCCGTGTTCGCCTGCGCTCCGGAGTGCGGCTGCACATTGGCAAACTTGCAGCCAAACAGCGCCTTAGCCCGATCGCGGGCAATGGTTTCAATCTCATCATGAAAGATGCACCCGCCGTAGTAGCGGGCACCGGGATAACCCTCGGCGTATTTGTTCGTCAGGCACGTGCCCATCGTGTGCATGACCGCCGGCGAAACATGGTTCTCGCTGGCAATCAGCTCAATCGTGGACTCCTGACGATCACGCTCTTTGGCAATTAGGTTGCCAATATCCGGATCGGCCGAGCGAAGAAAATCAACAACAGAATCAGAAATCGGGTCGTGCGACATGCCCAACATTAGGAGCCAAAGCCCCCTAAGAGCGGCACGCGGCAGCGTTCCGTGGGTGAACCCTTAGCACCAACCCAACAAGATCGCCCGATAAGAGCGGTACGCGGAAGCGTACCGTGGGTAACCCAGTACGCCTCCGCATCAAAAACCACTCCTCAAAACACCGCAACGCCTCGCCACCTCCACCCCACAGCCCGCTACCAAAAACAAACCCCCGGTATTTTCCATACCACCATCCACTTCCAGGTCCCCATCCCTCCCCCACGGTACGCTTCCGCGTACCGCTCTTATGGGGCCTGTTCAGCCATCGCCGCATACGGTTCCCACCAAGTGTCATCCATGGGTAGCGTCGCACCTTGCCCGGCACGCACATAAAAACAAGCGCCCGTCACCGCTCGTGGCGAAAACAAGAGCCGAGTCGAGCCATGGTCTGTCCACACCGGTTGATCGGCCGCAAGCACGCACCGTTCGCGCAGCAGTCGTGTGGCCCTTGACTTCAGAGCCATCATCATCTGCTCCTTGGCCGTCGCCGCTCGCACCACAATGTGAACATGGTTGGTCCGAACGTTGAGTTCCAGCAACCGCCACTCTCGAAACTCACACGCATCGCGAACCGCAAAATCTACAACTGAGCGAGCAGCATCATCAAGCATAACAGCCGGAAATTTCATGGCTGCCTTCGCCTGCTCCACCCAGCTCTCGGATTTTTCCAGCCGCCGCTCTCCATACCCATTTGCCCCCCGCGAAACCGACCCACGATCATCACCATGCAGCCACGTTCCATACGTGTGAAAAGTGATCAAATACGCAAGTGGATCTGAATACATCCACAACCATAGCAAGCAGCCAAGATCGCCCGATAAGAGCGGTACGCGGAAGCGTACCGTGGGTAACCCAGTACGCCTCCGCATCAAAAACCACTTCCCAAAGCAGCCACCTCCACCCCACAGCCCGCTACCAAAAACAAACCCCCGGTATTTTCCATACCACCATCCACTTTCAGGTCCCTATCCCTCCCCCACGGTACGCTTCCGCGTACCGCTCTTAAAAACAGACGCTCACCTTTGGGTGAGCGCCTGTAAAATTACGTTATTGTGCTGCGTCGGCAGCCGACGACTTAGTCAACCCAACGACTGAGCGTCGCCGTGGTGTTTCCGCCAGCGGAGGTTACCGCAACCTTGCCCCAAGCGCGGAGCAGGTTGTTGGTGTTGCGGAGGATGGCCACCTGCTCGGTGCTGGTGGTGGTGGAGCCACCGTTGTTCTCATCGTTCTCATCAACGAAGAGGTTGTCAGCGCGGGTCGCAGTTGCGGCCGCGGTGGAGGTGGTGCGGTAGGTCGTCTCCGCCGGGTCAGGACGGGTCTCGAAGTTCACGTGAGAGTCGTTGTAACCAATGTTACCTTCCCATGTGTTACGACCGCCGTGAATGGCCAAGGTGTAGGAGTTCAGGCCAGAGGGCAGCGTGGGGTGCAGAGCCCAGCCCGCCGCGGGGAACGGTGCGACATCGCTCGTTGCGGTCGTGCCGTTGTACGACGGGCCACGGTTGCCGAACACAGCCTCGGTGCTGTTGAACGTGTTGCGCCAGCGGGCAGCGCGGGAAGCGAACTGGAAGGGCTGATTGTGGCCGTAGGAGTTGTTGCTGAGCTGTGAGGCGGTCTGGCCCGCGCGAACGCGGTTGCCGTTGGCGGTGTTGCCGAAGGCCTCGCCACCGACAGCGTTACCGGTGCCTGAGAAGCCCGGGTCCCACTGGGCGGAGGTGCCGTCAGTCGGCGTTCCCGTTGCACCAGCAACAGCGCTCGGACGCTGAGTCTGGTAGGCGTCATCGACCTTGACGAACGGAGAAACCTCAGCCGGGGAGACGCACAGTTCGGGAGTGATCGAGCCGTTCCAGATCAGGATCGACAGGATGTTGCCCGTGTTGTCCTTGTTCTGGGCGGGAATCTGGTCAGCGGTGGTCAGGGGGCCACCAACGGTGCCGT
>JBBRKQ010000157.1:0-7806 GCA_038231815.1 Phycisphaerales bacterium | reverse complement strand
TCAGAAAGCCCGATGATGCCAATAGTGTTGTGGCTGCCCGGCTCGAAGCGGTCGGGCAGCATGGTGGGCATGGCCTCCAGCTCGCTTCGCTGGCCGGTGCCGCCCTCGCGAACGGTGTCCATTGCGGCCTCAACACCGGGCCGGATGTACAGCGCGCCGGTGCCGGTGGGGCCCAGCAGCCCTTTGTGCCCGGGCATTGCCAAGAGGTCAACTTCCATGGCATCAACATCAACTGGCACGTGGCCCAGCGATTGGGCGGCATCCAGCAGGAACAGCACGCCTTTTTTACGGCAAATCGAGCCAATTTCTGCCGCGGGCTGGATTGCACCGGTGACGTTGCTGGCGTGCAGCGTGGCGACCAAAATGGTCTCATCGGTGATGGCCCGGGCGAAGTCTGCCGGGTCAAGCAGCCCGGTTGCAGGGTCCAGCTGCACGCGAGTTTGTATCACGCGGTCGCCATAGGCCTCTTGCAAAAAGTTAAATGGCCTCAGGGCGGAGTTATGGTCAAGCTCACTGGTGACAAGGTGCACCCGCCGCGAGGCTGGCAGCGTGCGAAGTGCCCGGCGCACCACGCCGTGAATGGCCAGGTTCATCGCATCCGTGGTGTTTAGAGTGAAGATGATGTGGCTCGCCGCCGCATCGTGCCGAGCGCCGATGAGCCGGGCGATGCGCTGGCGGCAAACATCAACCAGTGCTGCGGTTTGCCTTACTTCGCTGTACGCCCCCCGCGCTGAGGTGCCAAGGTTCGTGGCATAACGCACCATTGCTTCGGTCACGCAGGCAGGCTTCGGGAAACTCGTCGCGGCGTTGTCAAGGTAGATGCGGGGCATAGTTTGGCAGGGCGGGAAAGCTTGTCGAAGGGTACCTCAGCTCGCGGGCACCCAAGCCGCTTGCAAGGTATCTTTGTATGCGAATCCACACCTGTTTTACTGTACGGATGGGGCGGGCGGGGCAGCGCCCGGTCCTGCACCCTGCTCCGGCAGAGCTTGGCGAATCTCGACTTCTTCAATCGTGGTTCTTCGCAGGATGACGCGGCCATCCGGCGAGATCGTTTCCTGCTCCTGAACAGAGCGATGGAGCGGCACGCCGGGCGGCGGTGGGGTTGCGGCTTCCGGCGTGAATGAGGGCGTGCCTTGCTGGGACGCGTGTTGGCTGGGCGGTTGGGCTTGCCGGGGCGACTGCTCAACCGGACTGGTAATCGCCTTCCAGATATGCCCCAGCATGGAGCCGACGGCGTATCCAACGGTTGGTGGATAGTTATTATTTGGACTTTGGCTTTGCTGAGCCGGTAATGGATTGGGCTGGGATGGCGGACCCGGCGGAAGCCACGCTGCGGCCGTGTAGGGTTGTTGGGGCAGCGGCCCGCCGCCCTGGCTGGGTGCGGGGCCGGGTGTGGGGTTGTGATTGTGTGGTCCGGAACTCATGGAAATGAGGCAACAAACCGAGGAAGGCAACGTACAAAACTTGCCGCGGGGGTGGGAAAGGTATAACTTTCAACCCTTCCGAAGTGGAAGCAAAGTTTGGGAATTAGTGTAACGGTAGCACAACTGACTCTGACTCAGTTAGTCTAGGTTCAAATCCTAGATTCCCAGTTTTAAGGTTCAACTGAGGTTCGCGGGCAGTGTGGGTTAGCTGATGCAGGCTTGGCCTGTGGCGTTGGTTTCGGCGGCTGGCAGCCTTTTGTAAACCTCAGCAGCCTTCACCGAAGGCATTGATGAACGCCACGAAGTCTGTGCCATCAATCGTGCCGTCGGCATTTACGTCGGCCAGCGGGTCGGTGATTGCATCGCCTGTTCCGAACGAATTGATAAACGCGACAAAGTCGGCGCCGTCAACAACGCCATCGGCGGCCACATCCGCCAAGGAGCAGCGAACAGGCGCATTTGCTTCGCCGGTGCAGCGGATGAGCCATGTGCCTGGGATCGCAGTTTGGTTGCGGATGATGGGGCTGGCGGCTGGGTTTCTTAGGTCAATCATCGGCGCGACGTATAGCCATGACCAGCCTTGGTTGGGTGAAGTTGTTGACTGTCTGGCCGGGCGATCGGCCGCGGTGTAGTCCATTAGCACGCCCGCAAAGAACCGGCCTGAGACGACCGTTGGCTGAATCGGGTAGTTGTTGAGCACATTGCTGCGCGGGTTTGCGATGGTCACTTCTTGGCTTGTCAGCAGCACGCCATCGCTGGGCACGCCATCATCGTTTGGGTCATCGAGCAGCACCACCCTCACACGGGTACCGGCAATGGCGGTCCCGAATGCGACCGAGATGGAGGTAATGCGCTCCGCACCTGGCTGTGCGGTAAACACGTTGCCCCAGAGCACTTGCCCGGACGGGGGTGTGGTGCCGGGTCCGGTGTTGATGTTGCCTACCCCGTTTTCGAGGCTGTACTCAAGTGATTGCCCGCTGGCCGCTGGGCAAGCCGCCGCGGCCAGCCATCCGGCGGCGAGCCAAGGGTAAACGAGTGTCAACTGGGTGCTGGTTTTCGGCATGTCTGGCGAGGGTACGGCCCATGGACACCAGTTGCTTCTACTATGGAACATGCTTGACACCCTCTTTGCCAACGGCAACGCATGGTTCACAGTGCCGGCGCTGATTGGCACCAGCTTGTTTGTCATCCGGCTTGTTCTGATGCTGCTGGGCGCGGGTGGGGATCATGACGGTGGCATTGAACTGGGCCACGGGGCCGATGGAACCGGTGCGGCGGGCGCTGCTGGGGGAGCTGGCGATGCGCACAGCCACGCATCCGAAGCGTTTAAATACCTCTCAATTCAATCTGTCTCGGCATTTGCCATGGGCTTTGGCTGGGCGGGGTTTGCGGCCAAGGAAAGTTTGCATTGGGGCTTTGCGGCATCCACCGGTTTGGGAATCGTGGGCGGTCTGGGCATGGCCGCGCTTTTGGTTACACTGCTCAAGAGCGCGATGGGGCTGAACGCCTCGGGCAATATTGACATGGGCAAGGCAGTGGGCGCTGCTGGGGATGTGTATGTTGAGATTCCGCCCGGCCAGCAAGGCAAGGTGCGGCTGATTTTGCAGGAGCGGGCGAGATTTTTTACGGCAGTGGCTGATGATGCGGCAAGCGAAACGCTGGCCCGTCACGCCAGAGTGGTGGTGACCCGGGTGAATGCGGATGGGACGCTGGCGGTGCGAAAGGCATAGACACGGACGCGGCGGACAAGTTGCACGAACGCAAACGGCCAATTGGCATAGAGCGTTTGCAAGCTGGAGGCAGCAATGCAGATCAGGATTGGAAGTTTTTGCGAATTGTCTGAGCGTAATGCCCCTAGACACTTGGGCAGATGCTACGTTTTGACCTATGCCCATACGCTTAATATCCATGATCTTGGTGGCCACCATGCTGGTTTTTTTCACTAGCCTTGGCGGGTGTGACAAGAAGGCTGCGGAAGTGTTGGCCGCCGATGAACAGTACGACAACTGTCTTGATGCGGACGATGGCGCTGGGGCGGTCCGGTACGTTTCAAAAAACTCGTTGGCACGGCTTGATCGGCTGATCTCGGTGGCCCGTACGGCCAAGAAGGCGGAGGTTAGAGCGATGCCGTTTGACGACATGCAGGAGGTCCTGATGATGCGTCATTTGCTCGGTCCAGAGCTGCTGAAGCCGATGGATGGCCGCACGTACTACACCAAGATCGTTCAGAAGGGCTGGCTTCATAGCACCTCACACCTTGAGCGCATCAAAATTAAGGTAGACTCCAGTGGCACCTCCGCCACCGTGACATTTCGCGATCCGGAAGACTCTGAAATCACGTATGGCCATTGGGTCTTTGAGGATGGCGCGTGGAAGGAAGACCAACTTGCCGATTTGCAAACTTCGCATGCGGAGCTCAAAGCTGCCGCGAAAGAGGCGCGTATGACCGAAGATGAGATGATCATGGCCAGCCTGGAAATACGCATCGGTGAAACCGTGCCGCCGACGGTTTGGGACCCGCCAAAGAAGTAAACTTTGCCTTGAAGCAGGTTCCTGCTTGCTACACGATCAATCCGGTGGACGCGTTGTAAGCTCGTGGTTCCAAGAACTCGCGCAGTGCATCAGTCGAGCTGGGTCTGCAAATACGCTTGCTGCCGAACAAGAGATACCGTCGGAATCGACCGTTTCCATGCAGTACCACGGTCAACGTTCGTTACCGCTTGTCCATCGCCACATACGGCACCGCGTGCGGGCCAATGTACGATGCTGCTGGGCGGAACAAGCGGTTGTCGCTGAGCTGCTCGATGATGTGGCCGGACCAGCCAGCGTTGCGGCTCATTGCGAACATGGGCGTGAACAAGTCGAGCTTGAGGCCGATGGAGTGGTATGTGGTGGCGGAGTAGAAGTCTACATTCGGGTAGATGCCCTTGGCACCGACCTCGCGAGCCATGATTTGCTCGATCTTGCTGGAGATTTCGTACAGCGGCAGGTTGCCGGTGTCGGTGGCGATTTGTTTGGAGAAGGTTTTTAGGAACGTGGCCCGAGGGTCAATGGTTTTGTAGACGCGATGGCCAAAGCCCATGATGCGTTCTTTTTTGGCCAAGCGAGCCATGATGTAAGGCTCAACCATGTCCATCACGTTCTTGCCGGCGGCCTTGGCGCTGGCCTCGATCTCGCCGAGCATTTCCATGACTTCCTCGTTGGCGCCGCCATGCAGCGGGCCGCGGAGTGATCCGGTGGCGCCGGTCAGGGCTGAATAGACATCGCTAAGAGTTGAGATAATGACGCGGGCGGTGAAGGTGGAGTTGTTCAGGCCGTGGTCGGCGTGGAGGATCATGCATACATCGAAAGCGCGGGCAACGGCATCGGTGGGAACCTCGCCGTTTAACATGTACAGAAAGTTGGCGGCGAAGGTGAGGTCTTTGCGCGGGGCGACCACCGGCAGCCCGCGGCGGTAGCGATCAAAAGCGGCGATGATGGCAGGGGTTCGGGCGAGCACGGCCAAGGCCTTGCTCCGAGCAGAGACTGCATCGTTGACGTTGGGATCCGGATCGTACATGGCCAGTGAAGAGACCATCGTCCGCAGCATGTGCATGGGCTGGGCGGTGTTGGGTACGCTGGTGATGCGCTCGATCATGCCAGCGGGCAGCTCGTAGAGTGAGCGAAACTCGGCTGTAAACGCTTGCAGCTCGGCCTTTGTGGGCAGCTTGCGATTCCAGAGCAGGTACGTGGTTTCTTCAAACGTGCTGTTGCGGGCCAAGTCGTCGATGGAGATACCAACGTATTCGAGGATGCCTTTCTCGCCGTCGATGAACGACATGTTGGTTTCAGAAGCGACGATTCCTTCAAGGCCTTTAACAGCAAGCGGCATGGGAGGCTTTCCTGACGAGCAAATGGTGATAACAAACGGGTTCGAGTGTAGCGACACGCCCGCCGGGTGGAGATTGGCACCTGCCGGGATCGCGCCATCCCAAACACCGGTGCTAACGGCCTGTCGAATCCTGTCGAACAGTCCCTGATTGGGTGGCGGCTCGCCCATGCGAGGGCCTCGCGCGGGAAAATCGGAGGGCCGACGGGTGCGGGTTACGCAGGCCGGGGGGGTTCAAAAAGTCCCAAATCAAAAGAAACTTGTAATCACCAGCGAACCGGACAAAACGGTGATTCGTATCAGTTGTGTCAGGATGCGTGGATCATAAAAACCACGTGTTTTGGCCCAAATATGACCACCCCCTCCCCTTGGCGGGTCTGCTGCGAAAGCGGCGGACCCGCTATTGCTTTGCCCCGGTTGGGCCTCCCAATTGCCCCCAAATTCACCCTCCCAATTGCCCCCCCTGATTCACCCTCCAAATGCCCGATCTTGCCCAACTTGTTTGAGCTGCATCCGATCGGGTTGCTTGGCAGGACGGCTCAGGGCCGGCGGCACCGGTTCTGCCGCGGGTGCGGTACGCTTGGTTATGGCCTGCTCCCCACCTCGGTCTCTGATGCTCGGCGTTACCCCGATTCTCATGCTCGTGCTTGCTGCCTCGGTACTGGCCAGCCAGCCGCCCGCGGGCCAACCCGTGATCGCGCCGGAGCTGGCGTCAAACAAGCAGCCCGCCCGCGCCGCCGCGGCTGTTCGCCCGGCCAAGCTCTATACCGGGATTCATCAACCACTGCTGGTGACCATTGATCCCGCGATTGACGCCACCGCTGCGGAGCTTGCGTCGCTGCGGCTCACTCTCTTAGAGCCCGCAACGGCCAAGGTGGTGGCCACAGCGGGTGTGCCCGCAAAGCCCGGCCTCCCGGGTGATTGGCAGGTGGATTTGGCCCAAGTGTTTGCTGACCAGTTCAAGCTGCCCAAGTTTTACTATCTTCAGTTGCTCGCTGGCGAGCGCAAATTGGGGCCAGCGCTTGTCTTACAGCCGATGCTTCAGCCGCAGCGGGCTGTGCTTGACAGAAGAAACCCGGCCCGGCCGCTGGCGATTTTTCCGCCCGATGTGCCCGGCACTATCAGGGCGTTTAGCGGGTTTCGGATGTACACGGACAAACTCATCGTCATTGAAACCGAACTTGGTTTGATGCGATTTCGACTACGCCCGGATTGTGCGCCCAATACCGCTTGGACGTTTCGCCACTTGGCCGAGGGCGGGTTCTTTGATGGCACCGACTTTTTCCGTACCGTGGCCGTTGGCTCGGCCGTGGGCAAAGGGTTTGTCGTGCAGGGTGGCGATCCGACCCTGACCGAGCCGTATGACGGCGGCCCCGGCTTTGACATTGCGTTGGAGCCCAGCACGCTGCCGCATGATTACGGTGTGCTGAGCATGGCCCGCGATACCGAGCCTGATACCGCAGGGTCGCAGTTTTTCGTCTGCCTGTCAAGGGAGGAGACCGCCCGGCTGGACGGCCAATATGCGGCGTTTGGCCAAATGGTTTGGCCGCCCGCAGCCCCGGAGATGACAAAACCCGGCGATGTGGCCGGCGGTAACAACGGGGCGGGGGCGGGAGTGGAAGTGCGAGTGGGAGTGGGGAAGGGGGCATCGGGGGCGGGTTTAGGTGCCAGCCCGGTTGAAGTTCTAACGACCATCGCCAACTCGCCGCTGCTGCCTGGGAAGAAGGACCGGCCGGCCAAGCCGATTCGGATCGTCTCGATGCGGCTAATTGATGCGGCTCCGTATGGCGATGGTGACAGGGTGGTCACGCTCGAGGGCAACAAGCCAGGTGTGCGGTAGCGTGTATGTGTGAGGGAAAACCCTTCGAGTAGACAACTGGCCGGGCAACCAAGCCGATCGCATACACTTCTGCGATCGCATCGCTGATTGCGTGTCCCTAGGTCTCATGTCGTGCTAATCCTTGTGATCGGTATCCGTTGCTACGCCGCGATCGATTTGTTTCTTCAGGGTTGGTTCCGTGTTCGCATCCCAAGCTTCGGTTGGGGGTAAAACCGGCGTTGGCTTGTTTTAGAATCTTTTTCTTGGAGCTACCCATGTCGCACTCCCCGCTGAGCGTGTCTTCTCGCCCTCTTGGCTCGCCCGCTGGCCGCATTACCAAGCTGCTGCTGGCGTCTGTGGCGCTGCTGGTTGTAGCTGCGGCGGTGCTGCCGTTCGGGCTTTCTCCGACTGCTCAGGCGCAACCTTCAGACCGGGTAAAGATCATCGCATCGCCGCCACCACCCCCGCCAATTTACGGCCCCCGTGAGATGGCTGATGCCGAACTGAGCCTGTTGGATGCGGAGACGGTGACGACATACTGGAACGATCAGGAAGAAAAGTGGAACAACACGCTGAACACCATGGACGGGCAGAACCACTCCGAGCGTGAGGCGGCGTTCGCACGACAGGCCCTGAGCAACGCCCTGCGTGCCCAGAGCAGCAAGATCGATGCGGGCCTGCAGCGTGAGCGAGCC
>JBBRKQ010000156.1:0-7825 GCA_038231815.1 Phycisphaerales bacterium | reverse complement strand
CCTCCGCGACATCGCCGAGGACTTTGATGCGTCACCCGCCCGCTGCTACATCCCCATAGATGCGCTCGCGCGTCACAAAATCTCACCCCAGGAACTCCGAAGCTGGTCCAAGCCCGCATCAGCCATGGGCCTGCTCGATGAATACATCGAAAAAGCCCGCGCCTTCTACGCCTCCTCCGCCGGACTCGAAGATTTCATAGAACCCGACTGCGCCCCCAGCCTCTGGGGCATGACACGCATCTACAGCGGCCTGCTCGATCTCATCGCCGCCGATCCCGCCCGCATCGTCCGCGGCCCCCGAGTGCGCCTGTCCACCGCAGCCAAAGCCTCAATCGCCCTCACCGCATTCGTCCGCTCAAAGTCCAACCACTGGCCCACAAATTCAGACACGCCCCACGCCAACGATTCACCCGCGAGTCACGCCAAATGACCCGGCCCGATGCAATCATCATCGGCGCCGGAATCTCCGGCATGGCCTGCGCTCTCGCATTAGCCCAGCGCGGTATCCGCCCCCTGCTGCTAGACACCCGCAAAAAACTCGGCGGCCGCGCCACCAGCTTTACAGATGTTCGCTCCGGCGAAGTGCTCGACAACTGCCAGCACGTCGCCCTCGGCTGCTGCACCAACTACCTCGCCTTCCTCCAAACCCTCGGCACCGCCAACCAAATCGCCTGGCATGATGACCAGTACTGGTTCGAGCCCGGTGGCCGCCAAAGCACCATCACCTGCGCAGGCCTCGGCCGCTATATGCCCCCGCCCGGGCACTACTCGCTCTCCTTGCTCGCGGCAAAGTTCTTGACAACCGCTGAAAAGGTCATCCTTTCCAAAGGCGTGCTCGATGTCTTAGCCGCCGATCGCTCCCAAGTCCGCGACCGCACCTTCACCACCTTCCTGCAAGCCTCCGGGCAAACCCCACGACTCATCTCGCGTTTCTGGGAGCCCGTCGTCGTCTCGGCCTGCAACCTCCCGTGCGACAAGGTCGCCGCCTCCAGCGCCCTGCACGTCTTCCAAGAAGGCTTCCTCGCCCACCGCCAGTCCGCCCGCATCGGCATCCCGCGCGTGCCCCTGCTCGAACTTTACACCAACTTTGAATCATCGCTCGGCGCTCTTGGCGGCCAGCTCGCCCTCGGCACCTCAGTCGCCAGCATCACCCCAACCTCCGTCACGCTCTCACGCACCGGCGAAACACTGCACGCCGCCCACATCATCTGCGCCACGCCCTTCGAGGCCGCCCTGCAACTGACCGATCCCGCAACCCAACTCGCCGACCCGCGCTTCACCACCATCGCCCGCTTCAGCCACAGCCCAATTCTCGGCGTCCATCTCACGTTCGACCGACCCATCCTCCGTACACCACACGCCGTACTGGTCGATCAAGCCACCCAGTGGCTCTTCACCAAACCCACATCCAGAGGCCATTCCTCGCAGCATCAATCCATCAGCGCCGTCATCTCCGCGGCCGATGCATGGCTCGATCTCTCCGAGAACCAAATCGCCGAGCGCGTCGTCGCCGACATCGTCCGCTGCATGCCCTGGGCCGCTGCCGCAACGCTTGTCTCCGCCCGCACCGTCAAAGAAAAACGCGCAACCTTCGCACCAACCATTTCAACCGAGCAGTCCCGTCCGGCCGCAACCCTCGGCCCCGGCTCGCTCACCCTCGCCGGTGACTACACCGACACCGGCTGGCCCAGTACCATGGAAGGCGCCGTCCGCAGCGGCCTCATCGCCGCCGCCGCAGTCCTTGGCCTGCCCGCGGCAGCTTTGCTTCAAAAACCCCTGCCCGTTGCCCCCGGCGCCCGCATGCTCGGGCTCGGCCCCCCATCCACATCCACCAGCCCCGGATATTCCGTCGCGCTCTAATCGCAGCCCCGCCTTCCGCCCGCTCCCATCCACCGGCCAACACTTAGTACCCATGCCAACCACCACCTCACCAAACCAACCCGCCTCACCAAACCAACCCGCCTCACCAGCCCGCACTAGCACCGGCCCCGCTGCCAAGGCCATGCTCTCTCTGGCCGTCATCACCACCGTCGTCGCCGTTGCGATGGCCGCAATCCAGCAGCCGGCAGTCATCACTCCAGCCTCCGCCGCCAAACCCGCGGCAGACACAACCACAAAACCCGCCGCCACCGCTGGCAGTATCCGCCACGGTATCAAAGAACCCAAACTCCGCACCCCCGGCACCATCCGCCTGGCCAGCTACAACCTCGAGAACATGTTCGATGACAAGGATGACCCCGCCCTCTCCGGCGAGTATGAAGACAAGGACATGACCAAACCACTGGCCCACTGCGAAGCGCTCGCAAAGGCCATCAAAGCAATCGATGCCGACATCATCGCACTCCAGGAAATCGAATCAATCGAGGCCCTGACTTGGTTCCGCGACAACCATCTTCAGGGCCTTGGCTACGACTTCATCTCCTCACTCGATTCCGGCGACCACCGCGGCATCGAATGCTCCGTCCTCTCCCGCTTCCCCATCAAAGATGCGAAGGTCTTCAAAGACATGCCCCTCGGCGGCATTCACCCAGACAAATGGGGCGAAGAAGCCAACCGCGAGGCCGGCAAGCCCATCACCTTCCGCCGCTCACCACTCCAGGTCACCGTCGTTGTCCCACCAGAAAAAGTCGCATCGCTCAGCAAGCTCAAAGACCTAGCCGCACCCGCCGCCACCCCAGCCGCAGAGCCCAAGCCTTACGAACTCACGCTCTTTGTTGTCCACTACAAATCCGGCCGCCCCGGTGCATACTGGCGCGAAGCCGAGGCCACAAAAACCGCGGAACTCGCCGCAGCCGTTCTCAAAGACAACCCCGAGGCAAACATCGCCATCTTGGGTGACTGCAACGCAATCCAAACCGATGAGGCCCTTCAAATTCTCTACCGGCAAAGCTGGATGGACCTCTTCGCCGACCGTGCCCCAAAGGATGCCGCCACCTTCAGCCACTCCTCTGATCGCACCATCGACCACATCATGTTCAACAAAAACCTCTCCGGCGAACTCGCCTTCGACAGCCGCTTCATCCTCGGCACCCCAGTCCGCGACAAAGGCGTTGACTGGCGCACCACCGCGCCCCCAGAGGGTTACGCGGCAGACCATTACCCCGTCGTTGTCGATCTCTACCCGACCGATCTACCCCCGACCGACAAGGTCCCCCAATTCCGCTCACCAATTCGCCCCGCGCCAGAAGTGCAGTACGAGACCGCACCCACCCCAACCGCACCAAAGGGCAAGAAGCCCGCGAAAGACAAGCAGTGACCCTCACCGTCAACGGCGAGCGATCCGATTGCCCGACCGATGCCGCGGGCTCACTCACCGTCGTCACGCTCCTAAGCCACCTAAAGCTCACCGGCCAGCCCTGCGCTGTTGAAGTCAACAAAGCCCTGGTCCCCAAACGCAGCCACCAATCCCACGAACTGCGCGAGGGCGACGTCGTTGAAATCGTCACACTCGTCGGCGGCGGCTGATCGCACGCTGCCCGCACCCAAGCTCCAAACCGCCCTCTCTGTCTGCACCGCATGAGTCCAACTTCCATCTCCCCTCTGGTCATCGGCACCCGTCGCTTCACCTCGCGCTTAGTGGTCGGCACCGGCAAATACAAAGACTTCCCCACCATGACCGCCGCGCTCGATGCCTCCGGCAGCGAGGTCGTCACCGTCGCCGTCCGCCGCGAGCGGCTCTACAACGACAAGGGCCAGTCCCTTCTCGATGCGATGGACCTAAAGCGCTACACCATCCTGCCCAACACCGCCGGCTGCTTCACCGCCGAGGACGCCGTCCGCGTCGCCCGCCTAGGCCGCGAACTGCTCGAACAACTCGGCAACCCCGGCGCAAGCTGGGTCAAGCTCGAAGTCCTGGGCGACAAAAAAACCCTCCTGCCCGACCCCATGGGCACCGTCGAAGCAACCCGCCAGTTGGTCGCCGATGGCTTTGAAGTCTTGGCCTACTCCTCTGATGATCCCATCGCCGCCCTACGCATCAAGCAGGCCGGCGCAACCGCCGTCATGCCCGCCGGTTCACCCATCGGCTCCGGTCAGGGCGTGCTCAACCGCAGCAACATCCTGCTGTGCATAGAGCTTCTAAAGCACGATGATCCCACGTACCCCGTCATTGTCGATGCCGGCGTCGGTTCCGCCTCCGACACCGCCATCGCCATGGAAATCGGCGCCGATGGCGTCCTACTCAACACCGCCATCGCCCACGCCAAAGACCCCGTGCTCATGGCCCACGCCATGAAGCACGCCACCTGGGCTGGCCGCGAAAGCTACCTCGCCGGTCGAATCCCCAAAAAGCTCTACGCCTCGGCCAGTTCCCCGTTTGAGGGCACAATCAGCTACATCCCCGGAGAGTAACTCCACCCCGCCCAAGTTGCCGTTCTCACGCTTGCTAACCCCGAGGTGGCGTATCGTTCTGCAACCCCAGCGGCGCTGGCCACACAACTCAGGAACTCTGCCATGATCAAGCAAAAGGCGAAACTCATCAACTTCCTAGCCGTTGTTCTGGTCATCATCGGCGTCCTCACCGTCATCGGCTTCCTCCTCCAGCGGTTGTTCTAAGCAAACCTCTACGCCCCCTCTACGCACCCTCTACGCACCCCCCGCAGCCGCCCGCGATTTCTGCAAAAAATCGCATCCGTTTCCCGCTCCGCAAGTACACCCATTGCCCGCCGACTCCGGCGGAAACTGCGCGCTCGTCGCCGCCGCCTCCGTTCGCACCAATTCAAATCCCCACCACTGCATCGCCTTGGAGCCACCGTGTCACACTCTCCACTCCCCTCAGTCCGCGACTGTTCCCGCTTCCTGCGATCGTTGCTCCTAGTCAGCGGCACCGTGCTCATGGCCCTGCCCGCCGTGTCGCCAACTTTGGCGATCGCGCAGGATTCCGTCAAAGCTCCGCCCAAATCCGTCGCCGGCACCCCGGTCAAACTCACCTACACCGCCATCATCGACGGTGAACCAACCGTCATCACCGATGATGGCACAATGGGCGATCCCGCAACCATCCGCCGCATTCTTGATGAAGGCCGCACCCGCAACCAGGTGATGAATCACATCACCCACCTCTCACAGAAAATCGGCAACCGCCTCACCGGCTCCAGCCGCATCGAACAAGCCAGCGCCTGGCTCCAAGACAACTACAAAGCCTGGGGCCTCTCCGCCATCCATACCGAGCAATGGGGAACCATCGCTGCCCGCTTTGACCGCGGCCCCTCCACCGGCAAAATCTTTTATGTCTCCGCCGCCAGGGCAGACCCCACCGATACCAAGTACGACCTCGCTCGCGAAATACAGTTCAGCACCCTGTCCTGGACAGCAGGCACAAACGGCCCAGTCCGCGGCAAGGTCGTTCGCATGCCCAAAGACGATGCCGAGTACGCCGCCCTCAAATCCAAAGACGGTTTCAAGAACGCCTGGATCCTCATGGAAGCCCCACCGGCAGTCGGCCAGCGCGGTGTACGCAGCCGCGCATCAGCCACTATGGAAACTCGCATCGAGGCCCGCAAGGACATCGCCTCCGGCAAAAAGAAGATCGAAGAACTCCCCATCCGTGAGCGCCTCTTGTTCGATGGCATCAACGGCTGGATCGCCACTTCCCGCGATGAGCGCGTCTGGACCGGTGCCATCTCCGGCTGGCGCAAGCGCGAAGCATCCGACATCCCACCCGATGTCCAAGTCTCCATCCGCCTCTCCGACTACGACTTCATCAACTCCCGCCTGACCGATGGTGACAACATCGAATTTGAGTTTGACCTCCAGCACAAAATCACACCCGGCCCCATCCCCGTCTACAACACCATCGCCGAGATTCCCGGCACCGACTTGGCCAACGAAATCGTCGTTATTTCCGGCCATCTAGATTCTTGGGACGGCCCAGGGTCCATGGGCACCACCGACAATGGCACTGGCACCGTCGTCACCCACGAAGCCGCCCGCATCCTCATCGCCGCCGGCGCCAAGCCTCGCCGCACCATCCGCTTCATCCACTACACCGGTGAGGAGCAAGGCCTTCTCGGCAGCAAGGGATATGTCGATGCCCGCAAGGCCGAAGGCACCCTTAGCAACTTCTCCGCAGTGTTCGTCGATGACGGCGGCACCAACACACAAGGTGGCCTGCCCGCCATCGCCACCATGGTGCCCATGCTCGCCGCCGCCACTGCGCCCGTCAACGATCAGTTTTTCGACTCCGTCACCGGCAAGCCCCTGAACGTCAACGTGCGAACTGTCAAAAATATGCCCAGAGGTGGCAGCAGCGACCACGCCAGCTTCAACGCCGAAACCATCCCCGGCTTCTTCTGGGATGAAGTGGGCCGGGCTGACTATGGCTTCGGCTGGCACACCCAAAATGACAAGACCGATCTGGCAATCCCAGAGTACCTGATGCAGTCGGCCACATGCTCGGCCATCACCGCATATCGCCTAGCCTGAGCCCCAACCCTGCTGCCACGCCAACCCAAGCCAGAGCCAAAGCCCGAAACCAAGCCCGATCCCAAAAGCGATCCCAAAACCTCCGAAGCAGCCCCCGCCACACCAGAAGCCAAGCCCGAACCAAAAATCGACACCAAAGGCTAACCCCCGTCCAGCTCCGCAATCCCGCCTCAAACCGAACCCATTTCCCCTCCCTGCCTCAAAATTTGACCATTTGACCATTTTGCAATTTGACCATTTGGTTTTCTCCATGCCCCCCGCCTCCTCCCCAGTCACCATCCGCGGCTATGAACTCGGCCCTTTTGCCACCAACACCTACACCGTGGAGCTGGCCAACTTTCCCGGTTGTTGGATTGTTGATCCATCATTTGATGTCGGCGAAGTCATCGAGGCCATCAAGCGATCCGGAAAGCGGCCCGAGCTGATCTTGCTCACCCACGCGCACATAGACCACATCGCCGGAGTGAACGATGTGCTCGATGCGTTCGGCAACTTACCCATCGCCATCCACCGTGATGAGGCACATTGGCTCCAGGATCCCAAAGCAAACCTCTCCGCCCTTTCCGGTCGCGCAACCACCTGCCGCAAAGGTCCAGATCGTCTGCTCACCGAGGGCGACACACTCACACTCGGTGCGGCGGATGGCGGCGCAACATTCAAAGTGTTGCACACACCCGGCCACTCCCCCGGCAGCGCCAGTTTCTTTCTTGACTCCACTCTACAGATGCCGCTCATCGCCCCGCTGCTCATCAGCGGCGATGTGCTGTTCGCCGGCTCCATCGGCCGCACCGACTTTCCCGGCGGCGGCATGCCAATGCTCTCACACAGCATCCGCACCAAACTCTACACCTTGCCCGATGCCACCCGCGTGTTCCCGGGACACGGCCCACCCACCACCATCGGCCGTGAAAAGCTCAGTAACCCCTACGTCCCGGCCATAGTCTCCCGCTAATCGCCCCCAGAAGCCTCCGCTAAGAGCGGTACCCGGAAGGGTACCGTGGGTGCACGTGCTGATACTGCCAAAGAGTTCGCGCAACAGAAATCCAACGCGTCAAGCATTCGGCACTTTATGGATTAGATTTTTTAGCCGAAGGGCAAGTTGTTACCCACCAGAAGCCTCCACTAAGAGCGGTACCCGGAAGGGTACCGTGGGTGCGCGTGCTGATACTGCCAAAGAGTTCGCGCAAAAGAAATCCAACGCGTCAAGCATTCGGTATTTTATGGATTAGATTTTTTAGCGGAAGTGCAAGTCGTCACCCTCCGAAAGCTCCCACTAAGAGCGGTACCCGGAAGGGTACCGTGGGTGCGTGTGCTGATACTGCCAAAGAGTTCGCGCAAAAGAAATCCAACGCGTCAAGCATTCGGCGCTTTATGGATTAATTTTTTAAGCGGAAGTGCAGGT
>JBBRKQ010000155.1:0-7956 GCA_038231815.1 Phycisphaerales bacterium | reverse complement strand
CCTCCGGTGTTGTAAGCAGCACAGGTTCGGGCGAGGAGGCAGACGCTGCGGGTTTCGATGATTTCGAGGTTTCGGCGGATGAGGTCGGCCAGGAGTTCGCGGGGAGTGGTGGTTGTAACTGATAAGTTATTGGACATTGGGAGCCTCCGTTAGGGTTGTGAATGGATACGGAGGAAGTTTGCCATGTGTTTGGTGGTTGTCAAGAGGAAAATTTTTCGAGTTGGGAATTTGGTGTTTGAGAGGACGCAGGGTGGTCCCTGCGGGAAATGGTCAAATTACAAAATGGTCAAATGGCCAAATTGCCAATTTTGAGGCAGGGAGGCTGGGGTGGGGAGGCGGGCGGGGGTGGTTGGGTGGGTGGGTTTTGGCGAATTGAGTATTTTGCTAATTGTTTGTTTGGCCTTTGGTTCTGCCGCCGCCCTAAGCTGTGTTTCCATGCCAAAGCCCGATTTTTTGACAGCCCAGCTCATTACCAGTGCCTTGACCATTGGCATTGTGATTCACATTTTGCTGGGATTGGCCGGTATCTCGATTTATCTTGAGCGGAAGATTTCCGCGTACATTCAGGACCGGATTGGCCCGAACCGGACGGGGCTGGATCTTGGCTTGCCGCTGTTGCAGTCGTTGTTTGGCAAGTTCAAGTTCTTTGGGCTTGGGCAGTCGCTTGCGGACGGGATCAAGATGTTCCTGAAAGAGGACTTCACGCCGCGGAGCGTGGACAAGGTGCTGTTTATGTTGGCACCGGGGATTGTTGTTATTCCGGCGCTGATGGGCTTTGCGATTATTCCGTGGGGCGGCACGCTGGCGTTTCCGGAGATCACGATTCCGATTTTGAATTGGACGATTGCCGCGGCGAATGTGCAGGTGATGGGCGCGAACATTAATATTGGTATTGTGTACCTGCTGGCTGTGTCATCTCTGGGCATTTACGGCATTGCACTTGGATCATGGGCGAGCAACAACAAGTACTCATTTTTAGGTGGTTTGCGGGCCAGTTCGCAGATGCTGAGCTACGAGATCCCGATGGGTTTGTGCATCCTGACGGTGCTGCTGGTGACGGGGTCACTGCTTCCGGCGGCGATTATTGATTGGCAGATTAGCCATGGGTGGCTGATCATCAGCCAGCCGATTGCGGGCGTGCTGCTGTTTATCTGCATGCTGGCTGAGTGCAACCGAGCACCGTTTGACAATGCCGAGTGTGAGGGCGAGCTGGTTGGCGGTTACCACACTGAGTACAGCTCGATGCGGTTTGGTTTGTTTTTCCTTGCTGAGTACACGCACATGGCCACCAACTCGGCCTTGTTTGCGACTGTGTTTTTAGGTGGATGGACGCTTCTTCCGTTTGCCTCAATCCCGCTGCTGCGTCCGGAGGATGTGGGCATTTTCGCGGTGCTGGCGAAGTTTGCGGTGCTGTTTGGCAAGGTGTTCCTGCTGATTTGTTTTATGATCGTGATTCGCTGGACACTGCCGCGCCTGCGGTTTGACCAGGTGATGCAGATGGGCTGGCAGGCGATGATCCCGCTGTCGCTGTCGGTTGTGGTCGTTAACGCGTTCTTGACCTATTACGGGCAGACCAGCGTGCCGGTGATGCTGCTGGCGAATGTGGGTATTTTCGTGGTGATGATGGTGGTGATTCCGTTTGTTCCGAGTGCGACGAGCAACCGCAAGATTCGGCTGGCTGGATCGCGATTCTCACCGCTGGAGAATGAGATTGTGCAGACCGCACCGGCCCCGGCGTATGCCGCGGACCACCCAACCCGCGTTGCCGTGACAACGGGGGCCATGTAACTGATGGGCGTTGATCTTGGCTGCTCTTGAAACTGACTTGCTCGCCGGCACAACCCGGCAACATATGATCTACCGATGACCGCCGCTGGCACATCACGTTCGCCGCGGGAGGTGGCCATGCCCGGCAATGCGGAGCTTGGTAGCGTTGCGCCGGCTGATGGGACGGGCGATGCTGGCGCGAAGCTGGACGACCCGACTTGGGCGCGGAGGGCGATACCGAATTTACTGACCGCTTCGCGGGTGCTGATGGCGGCTATCTTCTTTGGAGTGCTGACGGCGTGGCGATGGGAAGACTCCGCAGCGGCAGCGCAGCGGACGGACTGGCTGATGCTGCTGGGGGCCGTTTTGTTTCTGGTGGGTGTAGCGACCGATGCGCTGGATGGGTACTTGGCGCGGCTGTGGAAAGTTGAATCGACCTTTGGGCGGATCATGGATCCGTTTGCGGACAAGATATTGGTGATGGGGGCATTTGTGTATTTGGCCAGCCCGGACTTTTGGCTGCAACTGCCGGGGGCGCCGGGGATTGCGGGGCATGGGATACAAGTCAGCGGGATCTATCCGTGGATGGTGGTGCTGATGCTTGCGCGGGAGCTGCTGGTGACGAGCATTCGCAGTGTGATGGAGGCGCAGGGGATTCGGTTTTCAAGCGACTGGTGGGGCAAGGGTAAGATGATCTTGCAATCAATCATTGTGCCGCTGGTGCTGACGCTGATTGCCCTAGCCCCGATTGTGCCACGGAGCGACACGGGCAACCCGATCGCTGGTGAGTTTCCGTGGGGGTACTGGGCAATTAATTCTGTTGTGTGGCTAACGCTGGTGGTTACGGTTGGCTCGGGCGTGCCGTATGTGCTTCGCTGTTGGGCGATTTTGGCGGAGGCGAGGAAAGAAGAACGGGTGCGGCGGGCTGGGGAGTGAGAGTATTTTGCGACGGTAACTCTTCAGCGGGATCGAAAAACAATTGGATTTGGAGCGATGCGGTAGTGGTCGCTTCGGGCTTGCTGCCCCGATGATGGTGTGGGGTGGATGGAGGGTGGGGTTTGGCTATCGCTTACACCCAAAGGGGTGCGGCGGGAGCGGGTTTTGATGGCAGAGTGGGCGTGGGGCCGCCGCGGGGAGGGGGGGGCTAGCGACCGGCTTTCCCGCTGCGGCGAGCGTTGGGGTGTCACGCAACTTGCTGATGGACTGTTCGGCCGAGTGTGGTGTTTGCTTCATTTTTGGGAGTGTCCGAAGCTGGAACGCGGCCTGTCGGGAGTCGCATAGGCACTGGATCAGGATTCGTGGGGCAGGCCACTTGTATAGCATAAAAGCTCGGTTATTATTTTAGATTTTTGATGCGTTTGAGATCCTGCGGCGATGACTCTTTTGATTCTGACCAGTTGAGATTTTTAATCAAATCAATACTCTCACGTAACATTAAAAATTCGTCCGGATCGATCACTGATTTGCCCGGCTCCATGCCGGCATACATCGGAAAGACCAGTCTTACCCATTCGGCTGGAGCAGCAGCATTCCGTGCTGAAATTTGCAGCTCACTCATGTCCGGCCCTATGAATTGTTGGCCGCGACAAGCCGACTCTAACCGCAGAAAACGCTCGCGGAGCGCAGGGACAACGCTTGCTTCCACATGCAGGGTCTGAAAACTCTGGGAGCATAGAGGGAAAGAGGTAGAGCGTATGATTGTACCGTCCTGAAATACAGCGACCGCGAGTCCGCCCAACCTAGGGTTCACCGCGTACTTATTGCCGTCATCGATGACCAGCAATTCAACGTCAGAGCGGATTGGATTCAGATCTGGTAGGAGATTGGCGGAATTCTGAACGTGATCATGCGCGCACCCGCTAACACAGCAGGACACAAAAGCGACAATCAACGCCCGTCGGGTCGCAATCAATGTTGCACAATCTGACATACTGAAGGGTTGCATGGCCAGCCTCGTGTTCTTATTATGTTACATAACTGCTTAATTCGGTCTGTAATCGGCCCGCTACCATTGGTGGGACCTGCACCACGTCGCCCTTGTAAGCAATTCAACTCTGTTGTATAACCATCGCATTCCCCAACTCCTTGAGAGACAGAGGGCTTAAAACTTGGACGACTGACCGTGTTTGCGGGCGTAGTGTCACAAGTTGCATGATCAAAATGCGTAAATTCGTGCTCGATGATACACGCCCCGATGTCACTGTCGTTTGGGTACCCACTCCAATTGCACCCGTATGTGTGCCCTTGGTAGCAAACCACTCCACCACCATCTCTCGCATCTAACCCGTGTTGTTGTGCAACTTGACACGGATCGATCGGAAGTCTCGGATCTACTGGCACCAGTCTCCCCGGGTTCGATGAATCACGGCGCTTTCGCGGTGGTACCGGTATGAACCTGATAGGCGGATTGATTCCGCCATCGTACATTCCTGGCAGCGGATCATCTTCGTACCCGAATGCATCCCTCGAGTTTAACGATCGACTTTTGCAATACTCATACAACCCCATCCCATCCACATACCCCAGCGGATCACGCTTGTTCCATCTTCCATTCTCCGCATCATACACGCGGTTGCGGACGTGGTAGACGCTGGCGTAGCTCGCGCCCCGGACCGGGTCAAACTCGTACCCCGCGTAGCCGCGGCGGAAGCCGGAGTCGAGGTTAGTGCTTACCGTGCCGGTGCCCAGCGGGCCATCGCTGGCTGCGCTGAAGTTGTTGATGAAGATGATGTAGTCGTCCGCATCAACCAGTCCATCGGCGTTCACGTCCGCCAGCGGGTCGCTGGCGCCGAAGGCGTTGATGAACGCGGTGTAGTCGTTGTTGTCGATCGCCGCATCGGGTGCTGTAGCGGATGCCCCACGGCCAGCCAAATCGGACAGCGAGTATCGCTGTGGCTCGCCATATGTCGTGTAGCGGATGCGATCGGTGATGGTGCCTGCGGTGTCGATGCTTAGCACCACATCGGTGTGCGAGTTTTGCGGGAGATACTGTTGCCCCGTTTGCGCCCAAGTTTTGCCGGTGCTTGATGCGCTGGGCAAGGCGCGGCCAGCACGGTTACGAATTATGGCTGGCGGCGGGGTGGCCTGATACGCCCACGCGCCGCGGGGTGGGCGGGCGGCGGGTTGAAGCTGCTGGCCGCGGCGGGGATGGGAGGCTGGACCTGTCGGCGGAGATGGGGCGATTGCCGAAGTGGGGCTGGTTTGCAAAGCGAAACTGGTTTGCAAAGCGAGGCGGTTCATGGTGCGGCTGGGAAGAGGGATGCAGAACCGGTCAATACACGCGACATCCGATGAGCAACGGTACGGCGGGCGGCGATGCAGGTTGCGGAGTAAGGACAACAATTACACCGGCAGGCTGGCCCACAGGGGTGCGGCGGGAGCGGGTTTTGATGGCGGAGTGGGCTTGGTGCCGCCGCGGGGAGGGGGGATTATCTACCGGCTTTCCCGCTGCGGCGAACGTTGGGGTGTCACGCAACTTGCTGAGGATCTGTTCGGCCGAGTGTGGTTTTCGCTTCATTCGCGGGAGTGTCCGAGGCCGGAACGCGGCCTGTCGGGAGTCTCATAGGCGATGGGTCAGGAATCGGGGGGCAGGCCAGCTGGTTCTCGGCTTCAAGCTGGCGCAGCCGCTTGGCCTCATCGGACTTCATGTCGCCGTACTGCTGCTGCCAACGGTGGTAGGTCTGCTCGCTGACGCCGAGCTGCTGGACGATCTGTGCCACCGTCTTTCCGGCCGCGGCCATCGCCGATGCATCACGCAGCTTGTTAATGATCTGTTCCGCCGAGTGTCTTGTTCGCTTCATTTTCGGGAGTCTCCGAGGCCGTACCGCGGCCTGTCGGGACTCTCATAGGCGCTGGATCAGGATTCGGGGGGCATGCCAGTGAGAATGTCAAAGCTATTGGCGATGTGAGTTGGAAGGCAGGATCGGCGATCCGAAATGCCGATCCGAAAGCCGATCCGGACGCAAACAAGCCAGCCCCGCGTGATCCGGTGTCGCAGATTGCGCCGCATCCGCATCCCCGGCAGTGCCGCGGCCCGCGGCTGCGGGCGACCGACGGAGGAAAATACTCACGCACCGGCTATGCACTTATAAACCAACACAAAGGTGCGAAAAAACTGATGAAATCGATCGTGAATTTGGGGGTTTCCACACCCTGTAGGCCGTCCACCCAACTCTGTAACTCCTAAGAAACCCCTTGCCGTCCCCGTGGTCGAAATCTGCTGGATGATGAGTGTTGTGAAAGTCGCTATCCCCAAAACCATCGACATGGACATCCAACACTCAGCGGTCACTCGTGACTACGGCTTCCACCACTCTGCTTGGGAGCCTACCGCCGATCTTTTCGGCAAAACTTCTCATCAGCAGAACTTTTGTACGGATTTTAGGTGACTCGCATATTGCAGCTATCAATTCGTCAGTTCTTGAGAATGCTGCCTCCCAAAGTACACAAAAATCTTTTCCTAAATCGGCTCTTGAATAATCTGAAAAATAGCCGTCACTCCATCCACTCGGATTCGGCCTTGTTGAACTCATGCCACGACCGATTGAAGTGAATGGATCACCAAAGAACGGTTTATTCTTTGGAATCTCTGCAAACCAAGCGATCTGGTCAAGTTGCTTAGCGTGTACGACGAACAAAAGCGCTGCGAACTCATGATGAAACGTGGCCGCGATCTCATCGCCGGACAACTCCAAATCGCGATCTGAGCCTACGGAAATCCAAATATTAGCTCCATCTTGACTTCCTGCGTATTTAACTCCTTTCGCCGAAAAACTATTGCAAATAAAAATATAAAACAAATTGTCTGCCACAAACTTGCTGTCATACGCTTTGACCTCGTCCGCAAGAATTTTTTCGGCAAATCGTAAGGAAGCAGGAGTGACAACTGAAATTGCAGGTGGGGGTACCATCATCCTCCACCTTGGCGGAAAATCCGCCGGTGTCGCTGCGACAACGGAACCCGGAATACAATCGATAAGGCTGTGCGCGTTGCCGAAAGAAGAAAACAAACTTTGACGAATAAAAATCCATGAAAAGACCATTAAAACTACGCACACAACTGCAACGACTAAAATGAGTGCCGACAATTTAAGGTTTTTTAGTTTTTGCCTACTCGCATATTTCATCGATATCCACTCAATAAAATCGAAAGAGACTAAAATAATTTTTCGATGCCGAACGCCCAGGTCAAGATATAAGCCATTTGTGCCGAATTCGTCTGCAAGACTTGACCTGCGGAAGACCTTATCCAATGGCCACGCCCGATATCTCGGGTGCGGCGAACTTGCTACCAAAGCTCAACTGGATTCGGCGGAAGCAATCTAGGAACAGGATTGCGAGGCAGCGGCACCCATCTGGGCGAATCACCATGAAAATCTGGGTCATACAAAAACTGCGGCGGCCAGGCTTTATAAAATCCCGGCGGGACAACAAATGAGGGAGGCTCCCCAAACTCCGGCTTTGGCCGTGGGCCAAGCCCACCTTCGGCCTTCCAGACGGCCTCAAAATACGCGTCTGTCTCTTTTTGTGCTTTTGACGCGAGATCAAACCACTCGCCTATTGCTCTGATTACCTGAATCAAGTTAATTAAATTAGCCGTTCTTGTTGGCGGGGAAAGGGGCGTTGCTTTGTCGGAACGCGTCTTCCACTCTCTCAGCTGTAACATTGCATCAAGCATTTTTTTCCGCTCCTCTTCGCAACCGGGGACGACTCTGAATGGGGAAGGCGCGGTTGGCTTGTCCGGGGTTTCGACAGGTCCTCGGAGCGGCGAAATCGGCGGGTAAGTGAGCGTAAGATCAATAGGTTCAAACGGCTGACGCCACGGCGGGTCCCCGAAGAAGCCTAGGGAGTCGTACGTCTCCAGTGGACAGCTTGCACAGTATTCATACAACCCCATCCCATCCACATACCCCAGCGGATCGCGTTTGTTCCAGCGGCCGTTCTCCGCATCGTACACGCGGTTGCGGACGTGGTAGACGCTGGCGTAGCTTGCACCCAGTACCGGGTCAAACTCATACCCCGCGTAGCCGCGGCGGAATCCTGCATCCAAGTCTGTACTAAGCACCCCGGTTCCCAGCGGGCCGTCACCGCCAGCGCTGTAGTTGTTGATGAACAGGATGTAATCATTTGAGTCAACCAAGCCGTCGCCGTTGACATCTGCCAGCGGGTCGCTGGCGCCGAAGGCGTTGG
>JBBRKQ010000154.1:0-7972 GCA_038231815.1 Phycisphaerales bacterium | reverse complement strand
GGCTCGGCCTGGTACCACCTCAGCCCAAACAACAACACGCTGCTTTGGGACCGTCTGCCAATGGCCATCGCCTTCGCCGGCCTCGTCGCGGCCATCGTTTCAGACCGTCTCCGCATCCGGCCCATCACCGCGCTGGCCACACTCACAGCTCTACTCGCCGTCGGCATACTCAGCGTCCTCTGGTGGCACTTCGGAGAACTCGCCTCACCCGGCAACGGAGATCTTCGCCTCTACATCGTCATCCAGTACGGCGCGCTGCTCACCGCTATGGCTCTGGCCTTCACCCCAGGCCGCCTCTACAGCCGCCCCATCCTCGCCCTCCCCTGCGGACTCTACATCCTGGCCAAAGTGCTCGAATCCACCGATGTGCAAGTCTTCCACGCCACCAGCCAACTTGTCAGCGGCCACACCCTAAAACACCTCGCCGCCGCACTCGCCGCCAGCGTCATCATCGTCGCCCTGCGGCCAAGCCGCTCCGCCCCAACCCGCTAAATCCACCCCGCTAAATCCCAGCCCGCGTACGGTTTCCCATGACCGCCACCACTGCCGACCCTTCTGCCACCCCCTCCGCAGCCCACCACCCCGGCCTGCTCTTCCTCGCACAAGCCAGCAGCACCATCGCCGCACTCCGCACCGGCTTTACCGTCGTCAAAGTCGGCGGCAGCATCCAAGATGTCCCCCAGCAAATCGGCCAAGTCATGGCCGAGGTCGCCGCCCTCCGCGCACTCGGTGCAAACATCATCGTCATCCACGGTGGCGGCAAGGCCATCTCCGCCGCCACCAAAGCTGCCGGAATAGAGCCCCGCTTCGTCTCCGGCCAGCGCTTCACCGATGCCGCAACCCTCGCCGTCGCCGAACGCGTGCTGGCAACCCAGGTCAATGCCGAACTCTGCTCCGCCCTCGCCGCCCACGGCGCAGCGCCCGCGCCACTGCACTCACTGGGCTGCTGCGTACTCGAAGCAGCCCTCGCCACCACCGAGCCCGGGTTCGAACTCGGCCTCGTCGGCACCATCACTTCCGTGCGCACAGATGTCATCGCCGCACTCTGCCACGCCGGCCACGTCCCCGTCATCGGCCCCATCGCCACCTACGCCGCCGCGGCACCCTACAAACTCAACATCAACGCCGACCTCGCCGGCGGCGCCGTCGCCGCAGCGCTCGCCGCCAGTCGCTTCATCCTCGTTTCTGATACCGCCGGCGTGCGCACAAATCCGGCAGACCCCACCACCGCCGCCAAATTCCTCAACCGCGCCACCATCAACACCCTCATCGCTAGTAAAGCCATCGACGGCGGCATGCTCCCCAAAATCCAAGCCTGCTTAAACGTCCTCGCTACCAGCCCCTCCTGCCACATCATGATCACCGATGGCCGCCAGCCCATGGGCCTGCTCTCAGCAATCTTTGAGCCCGACCTCGCCCCCGCAACCCGCATCACAGGTAACGCGTAACACCATCGCACCAGCAGCGCTGGTTACTCCCAGCCGCCCCCCACCGCTTTGTACACGCGAATCAAATCGGTAGTCACCGAGCGATCAGCCTCGGCCAAATTGTCCTCAATCGCCAAAAGCGCCCGCTGCGACTCAATCACATTCAAAAACCCAACCCGCCCGGCCTTGTACTGAATGTCCGAAAGCTCCACCGTCCGCCGGCTAAACTCAAGTGCCGCCGCCACCCGATCACGCCGCTGCTGGCTCTTGGCATAGCTCACAATCGCCGTCTCCGCTTCCTCAAGCGCGCTCAGCACGGTCCGCTCATACGTCACAAACTGCTGCTGCTCACGCACCTCAAGCGTGCTGATGTTCGCCCGAATCCGCCCGCCATCAAATATGTTCCAGCGAACACTCGGCCCAATGGCCCACGCCCTGGCGTTGATATCAAATGTGTTCGTAAAATCATCCGCTGTAAACGCAAACGACCCCAGCAGCGTAACCCGCGGGTACAAATCCGCCGTCGCCACGCCAATCCGCGCCGTCGCCGCGGCAATCCGCCGCTCCGCCGCCCGCAAATCCGGTCGCCGCATCAGCATCTCCGCAGATTTTCCGATCGGCGCCGCCCGGAGCGCTGCCACACCAGTGCCAGCCAGCGGCACCGGCTTTGTATCCTGCAGCGCCATCTTCAGCGCCGCCGGGTCAAGCCCCAGCAGCACACCAATGCGATGCACCGATGCCGCGATCGATGCCTCAAACGGCGGTATCGCCGCCTTGGTGTTGGCCAGCAAAGTCTGCGCCTGCGCTACATCCAATTCGCTCGTCAGCCCCGCATCAAATCGCGACTGCGCCAGCGACACCGCATCGGCCTGCAGCACAATATTGCAATTCACAATCGCCAGCCGCTCCTGAAACGACCGCAGCTCAACATACGCCCGCCCAACATCCGCCGTCAGGCTCACAAGCACGTCCCGCACGTTCTCAACTTGCACTTCAATGTCCGCATCCGCCGCCTGCACATTGCGGCGAATCCTACCAAACACATCCAGCTCCCATGTCGCATCAAACCCAGCACTCCAGTTGTCACGCCCGCTCTCGCTTTCAGACCCAAACCGCTGCGCCGTCTCCTCACTGTCCCGCAGCCGGGTGTAGCTGCCCTTGGCATCCACCTGCGGCAAGCCATCGGCCGCCACAATCCCGCGAAGCGCCCTCGCCTCCGCCAAACGCAACTTAGCCAGCTTCAAATCTTTGTTGTTGGCAATCGCCTGCGAAATCAGGCTGTCAAGCTGCGCATCACCCAGCGTCGCCCACCACCGTGAAACATCTGCCGGCGAAGTCTTCAGCCCCGCCGCCCCCGTGTCACTGGTCCACCCACTCCCCTCGTCCAGCCCACCACGGCTGGCCGAGACACCCTTGGCATCCGGCCCAACCGTGCAGCCAAACAACCCCGCCATCGCGCCCAAAGCGCCCGCGGCAGCAATCGAACCAAAGAAAGACCGGCATGATGAATGTGAGAGAGTCATGGGCAGGGAGCGATGAACGGGAACGGGAAAAAAACGGAAGGAGAAAAAAACAAGAGAAAAAATGAAGGGGAAGGCAGGATCAAACAGGCTGGCAGTCGGGATGAAGCAACCCACTCTCCAATCGCAACTCATCCCCGCCTCAAATTTTGACCATTTGACCATTTGACCATTTAACCATTTGACGATTTCGCTCCTCCCCCCGCCCCCTGATTCGGCTCCGCCTCAATCCGCACATCCACAAGCTGCCCCACATACGCCTTCATCGAGTCCTTTGGGAAGCTAAACAAAATCTGCAGCACCCGCGTGTCCACCCGCTCAGTGCTCTCGCCCGTCAGTGACCGCTTCGGAATCACAAACGGCTCGATGCGAACAAACGTCACATCCGTGGCGATGTCCCCGTTGCCACGCAGCGATGCCCGCGCCCTCGCACCGCCGCGAAGCCGCCACGCATCATTCTCATCAATATCACAGCGAATGTGCAGCGTGTCAGTATTACCAATCATCATCAGCGGGTTGCTCGTCGCCGGCCCGGCCTGCGCAAACTCACCCGCCCGCGCACTGCGCTGCAAAATCTGCCCATCAATCGGAGCCCGAACAACCAGCCGCTCCAAATCAGTCCTCACCGAGGCAACCTGCGCCGCCGCCTGGGCAACATCCGCCTGGGCAATGGCAATATCCGGTGCCCACGAACCACTCTTCATCAGCGCCAGCATCGCCCGGGCCTCAACCACCCGCGTATCGGCCGTTCGCACCGCATCACGCCGGCGCGTCAGGTCCTCGCGAATCACCGCCCGCTGATCCGTGATCGACTCCAGCAGCGAAAGCTGGTTCTTCGCATCAGTCATCGATGCCTCCGCTTCCATCAGCCGCGCTTCAACCGGGGGCACCTCCTCAGCCCGCGGCAGCATCTGCAGCCTCGCCAGCTTGCTCTTGAACTGATTCAGCGTCGCCTCACGCACCGCCAAATCCGCCGTCAGCTGCCGATTGTCAATCTCAAACAGCGCATCGCCCTTCTTCACCACATCGCCAGGCTTCACATGAACCTTCTGAATCACACCGGCAATCGGCGTGCCCACCGCAATGTTCTCTGTCGATGACTCAATAATGCCCGAGCCCGCGACCGAGTATGAAAACGGCGACTTCGCCGGCTCCGCAACCGGCGGGTTTGGCACCCGAACCTGTGCTGAAGCGCGAACGGTGTAAATAGCCAGCGCAAGTCCAGAAACGGCAAGCAGCGGAATAACGATTTTACGAATCATGGTGTTCTCTTAAAAAACTGTTTCAATACGATTCAGAACGATGTTGCCCGCTCTGAAGATTTCTAAAGCCTGTCGCAGTCAAATCTGTCCAACCCTAAACGCTTCCCCCACCCCCAGACCAACCCACACTCTCAGTGCAGCGTCGGCTCCTCTTCCGCCGGTATCCCCTTGCCCGTGATAACTTCCTTGATCCGCCCATCATCCATCTTGGCAATCTGATCCGCAAACGAAAAAATACGTGCATCGTGCGTCACAATCACCAGTGCCCGATCGCTCTTCAGCGCAACATCCTTAAGTAAGTGCATCACCCGGTTGCCCGTCTCGTGGTCCAGCGCGCTGGTCGGTTCATCGCACACAATCAGCCGGGGCGAGTGCACCAGCGCCCGCGCAATCGCCACCCGCTGCTGCTGCCCGCCTGAAAGCTGGCTCGGCAGCGAATGCCACCGTTCCCCCAAACCCACCTGTGCCAAGAAGCCCTTCGCCTTCTCCACCGCCGCCCGTCGGCCTTCACCCAAAATCATCAGCGGCACCGCAACATTCTCCGCCGCGTTCAGCGTCGGCAGCAAGTTAAACTGCTGAAACACAAACCCAATGTTCTCGCCCCGATACCGCGTCTTCTCACGCTGGCCCATGGCCTTAAAGTCACGCCCAAACACCGTGCAGTCCCCCGCATCCCGGTCCAAAATCCCCGCAATCACCGAGATCAGCGTCGTCTTTCCGCACCCCGATGGCCCCACCAGCATCGTCAGTTGCCCCGCCGGAATCTCAAGATCAATGCCGCGCAAGGCCAACACCTGATTCGAACCCTCGCCAAAGTGCTTGGTCACCCCCTTGCAGTACGCCGCCAAAACCCGCGGCGAGCCACTCGGTGTTCCAGCCGTCATCATCGTCGCTGCGGTACTCATAGTAACTCACAATCCAGCCAGCAAACGCCAGCACCTAGTCGCCCAATAAACTCAAGATGACCGCCAAAGTTCACAAATCACTTCTTTATTTGGCCATTTGGCAATTTGACCATTTAACCATTTAACCATTTGACCATTTGACCATTTGACCATTTGACCATTTGACCATTTGACCATTTAACCATTTAACCATTTGACCATTTGACCATTTTCCTCCCACTCACGCCTTAAACACAATCGCCGGTTCCAGCCGCAGCACCCGCAGCAGCGATATGCACCCAGCCAGTAAACAGCACCCAAGTATCGCCACACCACCAAACACCGGTATCCACCACGGCATCATAAACGCCAGTCCGGCCTCTCCAACCAGCCGGCCCAGCAGCGTGCCCGCGCCAAGGCCAACGCCATAGCCAAGTGCACCCACCAGCAGGCACTGCGAAAGCACCATGCCCACCAGCCGCAGGTTGCTCGCCCCCATGGCCTTGAGCGTTCCGTAGTACTTCAAGTTGTCGACCGTGAAATTGTACAGCATCTGGGCTGAGACGAGCGCTCCAACAATAAACCCCAGCCCCACCGCCAGCGCAAAGTTCACTAAAATTCCCGTCTCAGTTAAAATATAATTCGCGGTAATATCCATAAACTCGTCGGATGTCCGCGCAGCCAGGCCCGTGGTCTCAGCAATCCGCCCCTGCACCGTCGCCACATCCGCCCCCGGCTTCAGCTTCACCAGCACAAAGTTCATCATCTTCCGCTCACGCGGCGCGATACTCAGTGCCCGCGAATACGTCGTGTAAATCGTCGGTTCCCAAAAAAACGACTTGCTCGACTTAAACGTGCCGACCACCTTCATCTCGTGATCGTTAATGTCAAAGGTGTCCCCCACATCCAAAGCGCCACTGCCACGCTGCTTGAAACGAAACTTCTTTTCCCGCGACTCCTCATCAATCAAGATCGCCTTGTCCTCACGAATGTCCGTAAAGCTCCCGCGTGACATCTCCGGTGGCCCGCCAATCAGCGTCGCATCATCAAGCCCGATCAAAATCACCGTCTGCCGCGTGCCATCCGGCAACCTCGCTCGCAAAAAGCCCTGATACATCGGCACCGCCCACTCAATCCCCTCCATTCCCCGCAGTCGGGGCAGCGTGCCATCGGTCAGCGGTATCGTGTCCTGTGAGAACCGAATCTGTGGATCCATCACCCACAAATCCGCCTGATTCGTATCGCGAATAAACGCCCCCGTTTGGTGCGCAAGCCCGACCAGAATCGATGCCTGCTGCACCACCAACAGCGAGGCAAACGCAATGCCCGCAATCAGCCCAAAGTACTTGAGCTTGTCACCAACAATCATCTTGATGGCCACACCAATCACTTTGTACCTCGCTTCCCGGAGGCACCACGCTCGACCGCTTTTCTAGACTTGACCGGCGTTTTAGACCTGATCGGCGTTTTAGACTTGATCGGCGTTTTAGACTTTACCGGCGTTGTCGCCCTGACAAGCTCTGTAGACCTGACCAGTTTCGCAGGCTTGGCCTTTGGCTCCGCTCCCGGCGGGCGAACAAACACCACCAGATTCGCCGACTGCGCTCCCGCACCACCCCCAACACCACCCCCAAAACCACCCCCAACACCACCCCCAACACCACTCGCACCTTCTGCCGTTTGCATCAGCACCGGCGGCAGTTGCACCAGCGCCCTGGCCACCTCCCGCGCCGCCTTATCCAGCACCGCGTGGTACGCATCATCCCCCCGCAGCATCCCGCGCAACGTCATCATCAACATCAGCTCACTGCGCACCATCAGCGGACGCATCGGCACGCACGGGTCATCGCCATGCGTCGTCTCAAGCGCAACAACACCATGGCACGCGGCCCAAAGCGTCTGGGCCGTTGAATGCGTATCACCAAACTCCGGGCGAAGCCGCCCAGTCGCAATCGCCTCGGCCACCGCCTTGCTCAAAAAAGCGTACCCGTTGCGGTCCGGATCATTCATCTCGGCCAGGTCATCATCCGTCGGCAGAACCTCGCGCGGGTGCGGCGTCATAAACATCAACCGATACTGATTCTTGTGCTCGGTGCCGAAGCGAATGTAAATCTGCCCGCACTCGTGAATCCGCCGAACCGGATCAAGAACGCCCCCGATCGCCAGCACCTCCCCATCCATCGCGGCAAAGTCACGCCGGCACAGCTCACGCATCAGCTCAACTTTGTCCTTAAAATGCCCGTACAACGCCGCCGGGGTGTATTCAATCGCATCAGCAATCTTCCGCATCGACACGGCATCAAAGCCGTGATTCAAAAACAAATCCCGCGCCGCCGCCAGAATCTTGTCCTGCGTCTCATGCTTCTCACGTTGGCGACGATCAATCGAACTCATAGCAGCACATCCACCAATCACCAGCCCACCAGCCCACCAGACCACCCATTACCGAACCCAACTAGCTGCCCCGCTCACCCGATCACTTCGAACACAACAAACCAAACCATGTTATTGTGACGTACAACGACAACTCACTGAACACTGTTAGTTTACCATACGACGTCACCGAGTCAAGTAGTTCGCAGAATCATCAATCGCCGCCCCACGGCCCCCAAATCACTCCAGCAAGCCCACAAGCCACCACTAAGAGCGGTACGCGGAAGCGTACCGTGAACGAAGCCCACCGCTTCCAAAAACCCCCAACACCATCGAAGCCCGCAACCTCCCGTGCCGCCCCACAGCCCACACCCCCCGCCCCGGCCCCGGCCTTGCCCTTGTCCTTGTCTTTGTCCTTGTCCTTGCCCTTGCCCTTGCCCTTGCCCTTGCCCTTGCCCTTGCCCTGCCCAGACCATGCCCAAGAGATCGGACGAGCGGCGTGGAGG
>JBBRKQ010000153.1:0-8263 GCA_038231815.1 Phycisphaerales bacterium | reverse complement strand
TTGGCCTTGCCGGATGCATCAAGTACGTCATACGGCGGGGCGAGCAGCGACGATAAATCCGCGGGCGCAGCGCCGGCAGGGTGATTCACAAGCTGTGCATACGCGATGGCAGAGAATGGGTAAACAGATGGCATAGCCCAGAGTAGTTGGGCAAACCCCATCGCGACGGCGGCAAACTCCGGCGCCATCCACCACCAACAACCATGCAGTACCCCTTACCACCGTTCTGCCTCGGTCGCCTTCCCCTTTTCTCTTTACTCCCTCTTCTTCCCATCCTCCACAACCGCAATGTCCTCATTCCACAACTCCGGCCGCTTCAAGATAAACTCGGCCATCAGCGCGATGCAGCGTGCGTCGCGGAGCTTTACCACCTCAATGCCCGCTGCCAGCAGCCAATCTTCGCGGCCCTGAAAATTTAAATCTTCCCCGATGACCACACGCCTGAGCTTGTGCAGCACTGCCGTACCGCTGCACATTGGGCAGGGCGAGAGTGTCGTAAACATTGTCAGCGTGTGCCAGTCAGTCCGCCGGCCAGCATCAACCATGGCAGACATTTCGCCGTGCAAAATCGGGCTGTTTTTTTGCACCCGCATATTGTGCCCGCGCCCGACAATCTCACCAGACTCGGTCATCAGCAGCGCACCAATCGGCAGCCCTTGCTCATCATACGATTTTTTAGCCTGTTCGTATGCAAGGTCGATACCAAGTTGAAGAAGCTCAGGAGCCATGCGGGGGATTGAGTTCATCCATAAGCGTACCGGCAGTCTTTCGGGCTCGCAAGTCCAATATCCCAAATCGCAAGTCCATCTGACTGGCTTTTCTTGCGGCATCGCTGTCTGGCATCACCGGCTTCCTCTGCGTTCCGCGACAGTTGTTCCACTTCTCAAACCGTTTCTGCGTTCACCGACAGTTGTTCCAATTCTCAAACCGCTGCGAAACCGAGATGCTCCATTTGCATCGTCCCCGCTACGCTCACAGTCTTGTGAATCGCCCCACGCTCTACGCTCTGACCGCTGGCCACTGGATGGTTGATTTATGCCAGGGAATCGTTCCGGCCATGCTCCCGTTTCTGGTGCAATCAGGCTCTATCACCAGCAAGGCCGAGGCAGGCCGCCTGGTGCTTGCCATGTCCCTCGCCTCGGCAGTCGTGCAGCCCGGCTTCGGCCTCTATGCAGACAAACGCCCAACCGGCTGGGTGCTTTCCGTTTCCGTTGCCATCGCCACCATCTGCGTCATCCTCGGTGCCATCACCAACAGCAACATGGCAGCCTGGGCCGCCCTGGCAATCGCGGGCATTGGCGTGGCGGCGTTCCATCCCGAAGCCGCCAAGCGCGCTGCCGCCGCGGCGGGTGGTAAAAAATCCAGCGGCATGTCCCTGTTCGCCCTCGGCGGCACCGTCGGCTTCGCCACCGCACCGCTGGTGACCTCACCCATACTTGAACACCTTGGCCGCCAGGGCCTGTGGCTGGTGCTGCTTCCGGGCACTGCCGTTGCGGTGCTCCTGCAGGTTTATGCAGGCAAGTCATCCGGCAAACGCGCGGCGGCAGCCACCATCGCCCAAACCGGCGATGCCAGCGGTGATGCAGCCAGCGAGGTAGCCAGCGATGCCCCCAGCCAACCACCCGTCAACAACTGGGCCGGCTTTTCCATCCTCGCCTCAGCGATGACGATGCGGGCCATCGCCTTCTACGGGCTGAACACATTCCTGGCGCTCTTTTTCATGCAGCGCTTTGGTGATGAGGCCAAAATCGCCAACATCCCGCTGTCAATCTTCCTGCTCTCATCAATCCCCGGCACCCTCTTGGGCGGCTATCTCGCAGACCATTGGTCACGCACCGGCACCGTCATTACGGGGCTGCTCACCGTTACCGCAACACTGGCGCTGCTGGTCGCCTGCCCGTGGCAGTGGGCTTCTTGGGCATTGTGCGTGCCGCTTGGCATCGGGTTGTTCCTGCCCTCCAGCGTCATGGTCATCATGGGTCAAGAGCTCCTGCCCACCCGGCCCGGTCTGGCATCCGGCGTCACACTTGGCCTGGCGGTCTCGGTTGGCGGGCTGATGGCACCGGTGATCGGCCTGGTCGGTGATGCGCACGGCCTTGCTGCATCACTCTGGACAATCGCGGCTATTTGCCTCGCCGGCGCAATACTCACCCGCCTGACTCCCAAATACGAACTCAAGTAAAAACGCATCACTCCGCGCCCTGACGGCACCAAGGCACGGCAACACAACTACTTTGACACCGTCCGCTGCTCAATCCGCTTTACCGGGGTGGGGTTTAACACAATTCGGTTTACGTAGTTGCCCGGCGTGTGAATCGAGTCCGGGTTTAGCGACCCCGTGGGCACGATGCGCTCGACCTCAGCAATCACAAACGCCGCGGCGGTGGCCATCATCGGGTTAAAATTTCGCGCTGTTTTGTTGTATACCAGGTTTCCAAACTCATCGGCAGCATCCGCCTTTATCAGCGTTAAGTTGGCGTACAAACCCGTCTCCAGCACATACTGCCGGGCTTGGCCCGACTGAGGCACGGCCTGCCCGGGCTTTGCCATTTCCGTGGCACGCCCTGCATAGCCACGCCCAGGAATGGTGCACCCGCACAGGCCATCACTCGGCCGGTAAAAACTCCGGGACTCTTTGCCATCGGCCACGATTGTTCCAGCACCCGTGGCCGTGTAGAAGGCCGGAATGCCCGCGCCGCCGGCGCGAATCCGCTCGGCAAGCGTTCCCTGCGGATTAAACTCAACCTCAAGCTCCGCTGAGAGGTACTGCTTTTCAAAGTTGGCGTTCTCGCCAACGTAGCTGGAAATCATTTTACTGATCTGGCGCGTCTGCAGCAGCAGCCCAAGGCCCCAGTCATCAACCCCCGCGTTGTTGCTGATGCAGGTGAGCCCTTTCATGCCCGAATCACGAAGCGCCAAGATAAGCTGCTCGGGAATCCCGCAGAGGCCAAACCCCCCCACCATCACCGTGATGTTGTCCTTCAGCACGCCAAGGGCCGCCAAATCCGCAAACGCGGCGGCCGCGGTGTGAAACTGCTTGCCATAAGAACTGCCCGCCAAAGCGGCTTGAGTGGTGCTGGCCATAGCCCAAAGTGTAGAACCGAACCCACGCTGATTGCAGCACCGGCCAGGCACTCAACTTACATGATCTCCAAGCCCCGATGTGGACTCAGCCCGCCACGCTTAGGCTTGCCATTGTGGGCTTCACGCCCGCGGCTGGCGCTGCGCCTGCCGCTCCCTTTGCCCCGCCAACCGGTGGCAGCTCGCCACTCTTTCGCATGCGGCCAACCTTTTCAATCAGCATCGACCATGTTTCGCGCTCGTACTCAAGCAGCTTGATCACCTCATCGGCTTTGGCCACGCTTCGCTCATGGCTGGACTCGAGCAGCCGCGACATCATGAACAAGTACAGCGCGCTTAGCCGTGAATAGAGCTCCGCATCCGGCTCGGGCTTCATAGTGCTCACAAGCTCCACCAGAATTGCCCGGCAGCGGGTGAAACCATTGAACACGGCCTCATAGTTTTTGGCAACCATGCCGTCGCGCCCCTGCTTGGCAAACTTCACGGCGCCTTCAAGCAGCATCATCCGAAGCTGCTCGGGCGTAGCCGTCAGAATTCGGGTGGCCAGATATGCGTTTGCACCGGGGTCACTACTCATGGCAACGCAGGTATCGGCCGTGCCCGCCACGCGCTAAAGCACCAGTCCAGAAAGAACACGCCCCACACCCCGCGGCACGCCACAACACGGCCAGCACACCCATCCCAGCCATCACACCCACCCCACCTCGCACACTCATCCCAGCCATCACAGCCCCACCAAGCGTCACATCCCGTCCACATCACCAGTGCGCACAAATGTGGTCCACCGCGCTTGCCGCAGCCTGCTTCATCAGAATGCCCGGATACTGCTTAGCGATCCCTGCTGCTGCTGCAACCTGCCGATCGTCGATTCCATGGCAATAAACTGCTTATCCAGCGTCGCCCGCTTGCTGGCCAGCCGCACATCAATCGCCGCGATCTTGTCCGTCTGCGATTTCAACTGCTGATCCATATTCTTGCCGTTCAGGGCAAACAATCCGTCGGTAGGCCGGGTGTATCTGTTAATGCTCTCGGCGAGGCGCTCTAAAACGCCCTGCCGCGTGATCGTCGTGGTCGTTCTCGAAGCCCCCACAAACGCGCCAGGAATCACCACGCCGTTGCGGTCCAGCACCGGCGTTTGCCCGGTACTCGTCTGGGTGGCCCCGCGAGCAGAGAACAAATCAGCGACCGCCTGCGCATCATCGGCCAGCGCCGTCGTCAGCTTGTCGCTGTTAAACTGCAAGGTGTTGGTGCTGTCAATCGTGAGCCCCGCCTGCGACAGCGTCCGGTACTTGCCCGTCACACCGAACGGGGTCCCCTGCACGATTGAGAATACCGATGATCGAATGTCCTGCACGATCGAGTTGCCCAGCAGCACCCCACGCTTGCTCGCATCTGTATCGTACTTGGCCAATTCATCAATCCGCCCGACTAAGTTATTAAACGCCGTGACAAAGTCAGTGACCGAGGTCAGAATCGCTGTCGGGTCCTGATTCACCGTTACCGTCACCGGCGTTGTGCTCACTGCCTTGGCAGTTACCGTCAGGTTCGCGGCAATGCCCGTTACCGTGTTGGTGGTAGATTGCAGCAGCAGCGCTCTGGCCGGATCCTCCGAGCCATAGAAAATTCGGCTGTCCTGCGCTTCGGCGGTCTGCGATATTCCCAGATCAAACGATCCGGAATCTGCCTTAAACGCACCGGCCGAGCCCGAAGCCCGGCTCGTAAGCACGAGGCGAAACGCCCGCGAGGATGACCCATCATTGACAATCGTTGCCGATGCCAGCCCACCGGCCAGATTGATCTTGTCGGCAACCTGCTGGAGCGTGTCGCCAGAGTCAAACGTCACCGTCTTATCAAACGTTCCATCGATCACATTCGCGCTGCCCGTCGCCGTAGCAGTGCCCGCCAAGTTCAAGTCACGCGCGGCCGTTCCGGAGAGATCACGAATACTGATCTTCTGCCCACCCACCAGCCCACCGCGCAGCTTCTCACGAATCACAAGCCCATCACCGGTGTCGTTGATTGATGCCTGCACATCTGGCGCGTTGCTGTTAATCGCCGAGATCACATCCCCCAGCGTCTTGGCATCTGCCGGAACATTGACCGTGCTCTTGGTGCCGTACGAAGAGATAATCTCAAAGCTCCCCGCCGTCACCGAACGATTTCCCGGTAAGTTTGACAGTCGGCTGTTCCGCCCCAAGTACCCAATCTCCAAGTTGTCTGTACTAAACTTGCCCCCACTGGCCGTCAGCTTCAACGCAGTCGCCGCCGTGCCCGATGCCAGGAACGACCCCGGCCCGGTCGTCGTATCCGTCAGCGTGATTCCGGTGCCCCGCTCGTTTAGGCTCGCGGTCACCGCACCGCCCGTTGCAGTACTGATCTGCTTCAGCAAATCGCTCAACGAGTTATTCTGGTCAATCGTCAGCGAAAAGCTCTGCCCATCTTTGGTGTCCAGCGCGAGCGATGTTCCGCTGATGCCCTTGCCACCATTGACCGACCGCAGCAGAACCGAGTTCAGCCCCGCCGTCAGTCTCCGACCCGTAATCGTGGCGCCCGGCGTCGTCGCCTGAATCCCAAGGTCCGCAGCCGTCGTGCCTGTGCCCACCTCAGCAACAGTCAGCGCTGGTACACCCACGCCCGGCGTCGTTAAGTCTTCAAGCTGTATCCCGGTCTTGTCTGCGTTCAAACTCGCGCGAACCGCCTGCACCGCGCCAGTCTTGGCCTGATCATTAATCCTGTCGATCACGCCCTGCAAATCGCTGACCGCCGATTTTGTCTTGGTCAGCACAGGCACCGCCCCCACCGTCGGGGCCTTTAACTCATACACATCACCAATATCGATTGCGTACGCAACACCAGACCGCGTGCTAATCGTAAAGTCGGGCGATGAGGCCCCGCTCCCCCGTGAAATTCCCACGCCCCGCCCATCGTTTAGTGAACTCAGCGCCGTCGCCCCACCCACCGTGTTGATCGCCGTGCCATTAATCCGCCCCGCACTGCCGACCGACCCTGCCGTGCCCGCGATCCCAAGCGATGTCGCCGTGGTATACCCCGCGGCATTCTCCACCCGCAGGTTGCCCAGCCCGCCCGCACCATCGGCCAGGACCAAACGGTCCCCATCAACCGAAGCCGTCACCCGCACTCCCGCTACATTGTTAATCGCCGCCAAAGCCTCACCCACGGTCCCAACCTTTGACAAATCAACCGTCGCCGCCGCACCCGATGAATCCGTGACAACAATCTTGCCGCGAGACACTCCAAGCCCACCATTGAGTTGAGACAGAAGCGTGTCGCTGCTGGCCTGCCCCCGAGCCGATTCAAGCTTTAAGCTGGTGATACCCACTGCCGATGATGTCGAATCCGAAAACCCTCGTGACAACGACTGCTGCGTCGAAACCAACCTGTCCACCGAAAATCGATACGACCCCGATACCGCACCCGGGGTAGCCGCCGCTGACACCTTCGTGTCATCACTGCTGCTGGCCGAGGCCGCGGCGAACACCCGCGAAACACTAAACTTTGATGCGGCCGACCGAAGGGCCGACATGCGCGTGTTGATATCCAGCAAGGCAACCTGCTGCTGGGTGATATCCCGACCGCGCTTCTGATACACCGTCTTGGCCCGCCCGTCGATTGCCAAAAGCTGATCGATGATCGAACTGCGATCAATACCGGAGAACACGCCGACACCTGATGTAATACTGCTCATAGCCAAACACTCCTGCAACACGGCGTGGGGCCGCCTCAATCACTGGGCGCCGGATCGCGCCCGCTACTAATCTGTTGTCATCGGTCCAATCCGCGCAACAAATAACCTTGGCCGCCCAATAACTCCCCACCAACACCCAACCACCCTCGCACTGGGGCAAAAACCCCGCTGTGGCCCCAAACAACTGTTCATCACGCCCACCCATCACTCCCTGCCCGGCATCCCAACTCCCACTCCTGCAGCCACCATCTACGGGCCCACAAGTATTGTGCGAGTCCAAGCCCCCCTCATCCGATAACATCACTCGTCCCGCGCGGGAGCCCTGCACGTTCACACGCCAACCGGCACCATCGTCGCCCAAGTCAAATCACCACTCCCGAGCCCGGCTTTGAACCTCACCGCCTCCAAACCCGTTTCACTCCTGCTCACCGCACTGGGTGCTGGCGTCTTGCTCATAGCTCTAGCCACTTCCGCCGCCGCCCTTTTGCAAACGCCCCGCGCAATCTTCGTCGCCATGTTCGAGGTCTCCGTCCTCGCCGCCGGCATCTTCACCGTCCTGCTCGGGCTCGGCAAAATCAGTACCGGCCGCGCCCTAGCCCTGCTCTGCATCGCTGGTTCCCTCGCTGCCGCCACCGTCTTTGGTTACCTCGCCGTTAACGGCGAACTCGCCGGTCGCAACCTGAAATGGTGGGCTCTTGGCCGGCTCGCCGTCGCCGGTTTGCTCATCGCCCTCGCCGCGGCGGAGGTACTCCTGCGCGACCCGCGTGAATGCCTCAAACGCTTCGCCATCGGCACCGCATTCATGCTCCCCGCGGGTGCCGCTGTCGCAGCACTCGCCAGCACATCAATCCGGGCGAGGCTTGACGGCCTCGATGCACTCCTCCAGGTTCTGCTCGCACTGGTTGGCTTTTTCCTCCTCCTCGCCTTCGTCTGCGCTGGCGCACACTACCTCATAACCGCCTTCATCCGAGGCGTTGAAGTCGCCGAAGCTCGCGAAGACCGCGCCGGCTGACCAACGACAGGCCCAGCCCCCCTCCCCGCCTTTTTGCAAACCCATTGCCTGAAGATTTCCGCGCCCACGGCGCTCATCTTCACGCCATCCATCGCCGCCCCCCTGCAAGTGTGCCGCCCAAGCAGCCACTACTTGCTCTTGCTATCACCCCGAGCAAAGATCGACGCCACATAATTTAGCACATCCGAAGCGCTCGTCTCGTTGTAGCCAAACTGCTTGATCAGCCGCTGCTTGACCACATCAATCTTTGCCTGCGTCTCATCATCAACCACCGATGAAACCATGTTCTTCAGCTTGATCGTGTCGCGCGAATCCTCAAACAGCTTCAGCTCCAGAGCCTTGTACAGCCGCGCATTGGTGTGGTACTCAAACTTCTTGCCATCAAGCGCCAGCGCTCCGATAAAGTTCATGATCTCCTGGCGGAAGTCATCCTTGCGGCTCTCCGGAATATCAATCTTGTCCTC
>JBBRKQ010000152.1:0-8424 GCA_038231815.1 Phycisphaerales bacterium | reverse complement strand
TGGGTGGGGGTGGGCATGATTTAGGTCAACTCCATCCAACATTTAAGCAGCGGCTTGGGCGCGGTAAGGGGAGCTTGGGTGAGCCGGAGATAGGTGTTGGCGATGTGCTTTTCGACGGCCTTGCGTGCAACGGCAAGGCTTACCACATCACCGGAAACTTTCCGCGGTTCGCTGGGTTCGCAGCGGATCAGCTTGGCGGTCGCTGGGGCATCACCATCAGAGCCGCCCGCATCGGTGACGATGCCGGTGGCGATGTCAAAGAGGTACCAGCGGACGGGGCCTGCGGTGATGGACCACGCGGGGTCTTGCTCGGGGTTGGAACTCGGCTCGGCCGTGGCAACGAACTCGGGCGCAAAAAGTGGTGCGGCGGGCAGCGCATAGCCGCCAACGGTGGTCAGCCGGGTGGGGAGTTGGTAGCAGAAGAAGACCTGGTGTGCGCCGGAGCTGCTGTTGGCCTTGCCCGAGAAGACACGGCCGGGCAGTGCCTCAAGCCGTTGGGCGAGGCCCGGATGCGCGGTGACCAAGCGTTCATATTCAAGGGCGAGTTCCTCGGTCTTGGTGCGCTGCTCGTACGCGGCGTTGAAGTCGCGGAGCGCCTCGTAGTCATCATTGGGATGAAGGAGTTTTTTACCCTCGATGCCGAAGGTTCGAGAGATGTTGAGCGTCTTTTTGGTGACCCGGCTGTAAAGGGTGAGCAGCTTATTAAGCTCATCGGGCGGGAGGAAGTTCCAGTAGGAGGTTGTGCCGCGGATTGGGGCCTGATCGGGGTGGTCGGCCAGTATTCTTGCTTCAACATCGGGCTTGAGGCGACGATCTACCCGGCCGATGCGCTGCATGAGGCGGACGGGGTTCCAGTGCAGCTCGTAGTTGATAAGCCGGGTGGCATCCTGAAGGTTCAAACCTTCTGAGAGGACATCTGTAGAGATGAGCACGCGGATCTCACCGCCGAGCTCGGCTGCTTCGGCAGAAGAACTGTCGTTGTAGTAGGGGCTGAAGCGTTTGATGATGTTGGTACGGTTCCGAGCGGCGTGCGAACCATCGACCGCTTCAACACCGGTTATCCCGGCGGCCTGGAGCTCGGTGCGAAGGTACTCGGCGGTGTCAGCGAACTCCGAGAAGATGATGACCTTGTGGGTGCTCAGGACCGTGTCGGTCCGGAGCAGCTTGAGCAAAGCCTGAAGCTTGACATCCTGCTTGGGCTTGAAGCCGCGGAGTTCATCAAGCAACTGGGCGACAAGGCCGAGGTCCTGCATGGTCTCGCCGAGCATGTCGCCCACTCTGTACTCGGTGCGGCTGAGCTTTTCGGCGGCATCGAGTGCATCCTGGCTGAGAAGGTCATCCTCATCATCTTCAAGCTCATCGAGCAAGGTTGGCTCGCGTCCAACAGCGAGTAGATCGGGATGGGCTACGCGCAGCTCAGCGACGAGTATCTTGTGGCTCTTGGTCCAGATGTCGAATTGCCGTTTTTCAGAAGCCGTCTCAGCGTTTTTGACGACGAAGGCAAGCAGCTTGATGAGCAGCCGCTGGCAGGAGCGCGCGAATGCAACGACGGAGCTTTCAAGGCGTTTGAGAAAGCCGGTGCGAATAAGCGCGACGATCTGCGTCTGGCGATTAATGGTGAACAGTTCTTCCTGATCCTGCGCTACCGTCTGGATGACGGGGTAGTTGAGGGGCTGATACATCGGCAGCGAGAAGAGCGGCTTTTCCTTGTTGAAGGCATCGGCAATCATTTCCAGCAGTTTGCCGTAAACGCCTTTGAGCGAATACTCGGCAAGCTTGGGGTCCTGTCTCTCCGGGAAGCGAACGGCCCGGCCACCGTGGATGAGCTGGCTTTCTTTGACGTAGCCTCTGCTGCGCTGGACGACGAGTGCGGAGACGAGCTTGTCGGTGGCGAGGACTGCCTTTACCTCTTGGGCATCCGTCAGATCAGCGGGGTGGTGAGTAGCCTTTTCAAGCCGTTTTTTCATCTCATTGAAGTATGACTTGAGATTTTTAATGGCCACGGCGTGATTGGCAAAGTAATCATCGCGTCTGCGGCTGAAGAGTTCGATGAGGTGGCGCAGATCGGCAAGTTCATTGTTCACCGGCGTGGCGGTGAGCATGAAGACGGGCTTGGAGCCGATGAGCTCAAAGAGTTTGCGGTAGCGAGAGGGTTTGACCTTGCCTTCACCGGTGACGAGCTTGCCGCCGCGGGCCGGGCCGGATTCGGGGGTATCACCCGCGAAATCACCCCGGGTGCCGGTGTTGCGGAAGTTGTGTGCTTCATCGATGATGACGACGTGGGCGCGTTCCGAGGCGGCCTGAACGCGGGCGGCGATGTCGGTGCTTGTAGCGGTGAGGTCGGTATGGGTGAGGACTTCGAGCGAACTGAAGGCACCGCTTGAAAGTTCGGGCAGGTAGCGATTGAGTTCGGGCTTCCAGACGGCGTCTCGGCCGCTCTTGGGAACCAAAAGGAGGACGTTCTTGTTTTCGTGGAGCGCGAGCCGCTCTATGAGCATCAGGCCGATAAAGGTTTTGCCGAGACCAACGCCGTCGCAGAGGAGCGCACCGTTGTAGACCTTGGCGATGTCTATCAGGTTGTGATAGCCGTCTTTTTGATAGTTGTCGAGCACGCCGTACATTTTGGAGCGGGTGGCTTCCCAAGCATCTGGCTCTAGCCTACCGCTGCGGAAGAACTCGTGCAGGGCCTTGGCGTAGATGTCGAAGGGCGGATAGTCTCGAGTATGGCGCTCGATGGTTTTGAGGAGTTCAGCGGTGATGTCGCTGGCATCGTTCCAGTGCTGTTCGTACCAGTCCTGAAGAAGTTGGACTTCACGGCCTTTGACCTGGATGTTGAGCTCTATGTTGTTGGTGAGGCCGGGATACGTGAAGTTGGAAGAGCCGACGAGGGCTGCTGAGCCAATGACCGGGTTCCGGGCATGGTTGATATAGCCCTTGGCATGAAACTTGCCCTTGGTGTACACCTTGGCGGCGATTTGGCCGGTGCGGATGGCATCAACCACAGCGGGTGCGCCAGAGAGGAAATCGTCGGTGCGTTTGTGGGCTTCGATGCTGGTGTTGAGGCGGTCTAGCGCGGCGGCCCGACCGGCGAGAAGGGCCTTTTTGCTGCCGCTGGAAACCTCATCACCCATCAGGATGCGGAGGGCATCTAGCTTCTGCCATTGGCCATCGAGGGCGAGAAGGGCACCGATTTCAAAGTAACCGGTGGCGATGTCAATTCGGGAAGCGAGCTCGCACCAGTCGTGCAGGTACTGGCGGACTTTCCAGTCGGAGTCAGAGTTATCAACGATGAAGAGATCGCCGCCTTGAGATTTCGACATGATGCAGGGATCCCCGGAGTGCCTCGGTTCAGGTCCGGCCGTAGTGTAGAGGGGTGGGGCGGAGCGCGTCCTGGTTAGGCGCAAACCGCAAGGCGGTCCGGTTGCGGCGGTCCACAGTGCGCAGGACTTCCCAAGTTTGCGTTGTGTTTCGGCTCCCCCTACGCGCCGCCCGTGTAGCTTACCGCAGCCCGTCCCGCAGCTTCCCATGCACCAGCTTCAACTCCTCCGCCTTGCCCCGCGGCATCACCAGCGTGGCATCCGGCGTGTGCACCACGATCATGTCATCACAGCCCAGCAGCGCCACGGTGTGGTTGCCATCGCTTGAGACAACCATGGAGTTCCGGCAGCCAACCATCATGGCGTTATGCACGCCTGATTCGCCGCCGCGGGTGTTGCCGGATTCATCCTTTGTCAGCGTCTCGGAATAGCTCGGCCACGAACCAACATCCAGCCAGTGCACATCCGTCAGCACGGTGCAAACCTGCACCTTCTTGTCGGTGCTGGCGGGTTCCATCACGGCATAGTCAATACTGATCTTGGGCAGCGTCGGGTACACCTCGGCCAGAACCTTGTTCTGGTCGGGCGTGCCCCAGGCGGCCTGAATCTTCATCAACCCGGCGTAGCTTTCCGGCTTAAAACGCTTGATGCAGTCCAGCACCGTCGCGGCGCTCCAAACAAACATTCCGGCGTTCCAGGAATACAAGCCGGACTGCACATACGCCTGGGCCCGTTCGATGTTGGGCTTCTCAACATATCGCGCGACGCGGTAGGCCAGGCCTTTGGCCCCGGGCACCGTGGTAATCTCCGCCCCGCGCTCGATGTAGCCAAAGCCAGTCGCCGCGTGCGTCGGCTTGATGGAAAAGGTCACCAAACGGTTGGGATCAGCCTCCACCAGGTGAAAGCCAAGCTCAACTCGCTTGCGGAACACATCTTCCGGCTCGATAACATGGTCGGCCGTGAGCACCGCGAACACCGCCTTTGGGTCCAGTTTGTGCAAAACCGCGGCGGTAAAACCCACCGCATTGACCGTATCGCGTGCGGCGGGCTCACCAAGAATCTGAGCATCAGCGAACTGGGGGAGCACTTCGCGGATCGGGGCTCGGTAACTCTCGCCGGTACAGATATAACGACGATCCTGCGGCACCAACCCATCAAGGCGGGTGGCGGCCAGTTCCACCAAGCATAAAACCTTGCCGTCACGCGGGATGAGCGGCAGCAACTGCTTGGGCTTGACGTTGCGGCTCATCGGCCACAGTCGGGTTCCGGCGCCGCCAGCCATGATCATCGCGTATCGCATCGCGCCGAGGGTATCGGACGTTTCGATCAGTGTCTTCGCCGATCCGGTCAACTCGTTCAAAAAACAGGATTTGGCGGGGTGACTGCACGGGCCTTGCCATGAGAATTTGGGCCGGAGGTACCAGAACCGGTCCGGAAACCTGAACCAACCGGGGTCAGGCCGGTACACTTGCGACCTGTATAGCCGGCTTCGGCCGCCCCGTTCGTGGGTAAATGTGCCTTATTTTTCTTTGGAGAAATCATGCTTCAGTCTGTCCGCTTTGCCGCTCCGGTTTTGGCGATAACAATCGCTCTGGCCGCAGGATCAACCACATCAATCGCTCAAGATGCACCGCCGGCCGGCCCAGCCGGAGCCGCCAAGCCAGAGTTCCCACCATTCGCCGAGTTCAGCAAGGACTTCGTGAAGGTGGTCTCCACCGCCGATGGCGAGACCTCGCTGTTTACCGTGTACACGCGTGAAAAAGACCAGCAGGTCTTGCTCGAACTGCCGCGGGACTTTGGCCGGCTTAAGTACCTCTTTGCCATGACCGTGTCAACCGGCGAGCCGTTCGCGGGTTTGCAGGGTCCGGACCTTTATGTGTACTGGAAGCGGTTTGACAAGCGGCTGGCACTGATTGAGCCGCAGATTGATGTTCGCTCCACCGGCGATGGCGAGAGCAAGGCAAGCGTGGAGCGGGTGTTTACCGACCGCGTGCTGCTGGATGTGCCGATCGTGGGCATTGGCCCCGGTGGCGGACCGGTGATTGATGCCGATGCGCTGTTCGGCCAGCAGGCTAGCAAGTTCTTTGGCGGCGCCGCTGCGGGCGCGAACCCGACTTTGGCAACGATTAAAAAAGCCAAGGCCTTCCCGCGCAACGTCGAGCTGGCCTTTGAGATGCCAACAGCCGGCGGCATACTCAAAACGTTTTACTACTCACTGAACCTTGTTCCCGAGAGCAATGGCTACACCCCACGCGTGGCCGATGAGCGGATTGGCTACTTCCAGACCGGCTTCCGCGACCTGGGCAAGTTCAAGGATGATGAGAAGTGGGTGCGGTACATCAACCGCTGGAACATTGAGAAGGCGGACCCAAAGCTGAAGATGAGCTCTCCTAAGAGCCCGATTGTGTACTACGTCGAGAGTGCGGTGCCCGTGAAGTACCGCCGCTTCGTGCGTGACGGCGCGTTGTACTGGAACAAAGCGTTTGAGAAGGTGGGCATTTCTGACGCGATTGAGGTGTATTTCCAGGACAAAGCCACCGGCGCACACATGGAAAAAGACCCCGAAGATGCGCGGTACAACTTCCTGCGCTGGGTGACTAACGACATTTCAACAGCGATCGGGCCGTCTCGTGCTCACCCGCTGACCGGCCAGATTCTCGATGCCGATGTGATCCTGACCGACGGCTGGATCCGGGCGTTCTGGTTCCAGAGCAACGAGATCATCCCGGATATCGTGATGCGCGGCATGAGCGATCAGGAAATCTCATGGCTGTCGCAGAACCCGCAGTGGGATCCGCGGGTGCGACTGGCGCCCCCCGGCCAGCGCGAGGCGGTGGCGATGGCCAACTTCCGCCACGAGGCCGAGAAGCTTCATCGCGGCGTGGCGCGGTTCGGCGGTTGGCCCGCGGGCGCCAACCCCGGTGCCGGAACGCTTGCCAGCGCAACGACCGCCGAGGATGCGGCGATGGCCACTTTGGGCCAAGCCCCCGGCAAGCGCATGACCGCCTGGGACTGCATGGCGGCACAAGGCAAAGCGTTTGACATGTCCATCAGCCGCATGTACTTTGAACTGGCCGGCATCATGAGTGATTCCGACCAGCCCGAGGATGATGCCGCCGACAAGAAGGATGAAAAGAAGGACGACAAGAAGAAAGACGATAAGAAAAAGGATGAAAAAGACGGCGACAAGAAGGACAAGCCCGACCTGCTCGACGGCATTCCTGAGTGGTTCATCGCTCAGGCATTGGCTGACCTGACCGCCCACGAAGTGGGCCACACCCTTGGCCTGCGCCATAACTTCAAGGCCTCATCGGCGTACACCAGCAAGCAGGTCAACTCCGAGGCGTTTAAGGGCAAGAAGCCCTTCGCCACCTCGGTCATGGATTACAACCCCATCAACGTCAACTTTGACAAGGGTGCGATCCAGGGTGACTACAACATGCTCAACATCGGCGCGTATGACATGTGGGCCATTGAATACGGCTACGGCTCGGGAGACCTGAAAAAGGTCGCATCCCGCGCGGCGGATCCTGAACTGCAGTTCGGCTCTGATGAAGATGCCGGCGGCATCGATGCCTCCATCCGTCGCTACGACCTCTTCGCTGATCCGCTGGATTACGCCAAGAACCGTATCGAGCTGGCCAAGTTCGCCCGAGGCCGCATCCTTGATAAGTTCGTCAAGGAAGGTCAGTCCTGGGCCCGCGCCCGCCGCGGCTACGCGACGACGCTGAACATGCAGACCGATGCAGTGTCAATCATGACCAACTGGGTTGGCTCGGCGTACATTCACCGTGACCGCAAGGGCGACCCCAACGGCCGCCCGCCGCTGGAAGTTGTGCCGGCCGAGCAGCAGCGTGCAGCGCTGCGGTTCGTGCTGGAAACAGCGTTCCGTGATGAGGCGTACGGCCTCACACCGGAACTGCTCAAGTACCTGACCGTGGACCGCTTCCCCGATGCGGGCGCAGGCCGCGGCAACCCGGACTGGGCGATTCACGATCAGATCGGTGGCGTTCAGGCCGGCGCGCTGTCGGGGCTGGTCAACCCTGTCCGACTGTCACGCGTGTACGACAATGAGCTGCGGGTGCCGCAGGATCAGGATGCGCTGACGGTGACCGAGATGCTCGACACAGTGACGGATGCGATTTTCACAGAGCTGAAGGATCTGTCGGGCGGCACAGCCCGTAAGCCATCAATCAGCTCGCTGCGTCGCAACTTGCAGCGCGAGTTTATCGAGCGTTTGATTGACCTGGCCGTCAAGCCCAACACACTGGGTGAGAGCGGCAAGGTTGTTGGCACGCTGGCCAGCGCCAAGCTCAAAGATCTCCGGGCCCGCATGGACGGCTATCTCAAGACCGGCAACCTAGATACGTACACCAAGGCCCACCTGGCCGATGCGGCCAAGCGCATCGACAAGGCTTTGGATGCCAGCTATCTCTACAACCCCGGTGGTGGCGGCGGTGGCAGCTTCCCCTTCGGAATGTTCTTCGGAGCCGACGGCAAGCCAATAAACGGCCCTGCAGGCATTTCAAACATCGCCGAGAATGGTGAGCCTTCAGGACCGGGCAGGTCCGGTGACCCTTCGCAGAAGTGAAAACTGTGCAGTCGTTCAGTTTCAAGAAGGTGATTGAGTCGACAATTTGAATTGATGCGGTAGAATGGGTAAGTAGGGTGGTTTCTTCCGCTCCTCCTCCTCAAGCGAGCCGGGACGTCTCACAGCGTCCCGGCTCGCGTTTTTTTTGTTAGGTGATGCAGCGTTGAATCTCAAAATCTGTGATCCCAAATCCCAAATCCCAAATCCCAAATCCCAGATCCCAGACCTCTCACCCCTATCAACCCTCTACAAGTACGATCTTGCTCCGGTCGCTTCGCCCGGTCTGGGCAGGCTCATGACTAAATACCGCAGCGCATCGATGGCGTGGTCGTTGCCGTCTTTGACTGGCGAGGTCTCGTGCGGCTTGTCGGCCGGGTAATGGAAGCGGTGCATGGCCTCGATCAGTGCGGTGCAGCGACGGTGAATCAGCAGGCGAGGGCCAGTTGATGCCACCTCGTCGTGACCACGATGCCGAGTTTCGAGCATCATCCGAATGCACTGCAGGCCATCATCAAT
>JBBRKQ010000151.1:0-8748 GCA_038231815.1 Phycisphaerales bacterium | reverse complement strand
TTCCGCTGGACCGCAGGCGGCGGCCTGCAGAACCTCGGCTCGCTTTTCGGGAGAGATACATATGCCGGGGCGATCAGCGGCGATGGCTCGATCGTGGTTGGAGTCAGCTCAAGACCAGGCGGAACACAGGCGTATCGCTGGACCGCCGCCAGCGGCATCGTAAGTCTTGGTGGCCTGACCCCAGCGCGATACTCCGCCGCCTATGGGATAAGCGCCGACGGGTCGCATGTTGTTGGCCTCGCCGAAAATGCGAACGGTGACGTCCGTGCCGTTCGCTGGCACTCGGGGAGCATCCAAATCCTTGACGCGCTGACGGGTGGAGGAACGTACGCTGCTGCATACAACATCAGCGCCGACGCGTCGACAATCATTGGCAGTTCTAATGACGCAATTGGCAATGATGTCGCGGTCAGCTGGAACTCGAGCGGGAGCGTTACGAGTCTTGGCATCCCGCCGGGGTTTGACTCGACCAGGGCGTATGCCACAAGTGCCAACGGCTCGGTTATTGTCGGCGGCAGTTCCTCGCTTAATGGTAGCGTCAGGCACTTCCGCTGGACCGCAGCGGAAGGCATGCACATTATCGACGCACTCGGCACCGACCGCTTTACTGATGTCTATAGCGTGTCCGGCGATGGAAACATCGTGACCGGGGCAAGCAGCGGCGGCCTGACCGGCAGATCGCGCGCCTTTCTGTGGAGTGCTGCGCTTGGCACGGTGGACCTGAACACGTACCTGCCGACTCTGGGCCTCAACCTTACCGGATGGACGCTGCAAGATGCGTATATCTCCACCGACGGCACGGCGATGGCTGGCAGTGGCTTGTTCAACGGCGAACGCCGGGCTTGGCTGATCAACGGCATCCCCACACCCGGTGCATCCCCGGTTTGCCTCGCCGATGTCGTCCGCGACAACGTTGTCGATGGCAACGACTTCATCACGTTCATCAACTCGTTTGGGGTTGGAAATGTTGCCGTTGATGCTGTCGCGGATGTTGCCGGTGGCGGCACCAGTGGGTTGGCCCCTGACGGCATCATCGATGGCTCCGACTTTATCGCATTCATCAATGCGTTTAGTGCTGGCTGTTAAAACGACGGACCCATCGCCGCAGGCCTCTACGCGTGCAACACCCACCACACAGCTTTTAGCGAAACAACCGTTCCCACCCTCTGTTCCGTCCTCACATCGTTCAACTCGGAACATCATCCCGCAATAAGGAGCTCTTTTATGATCAATTCTTCCCCTCGCACGTCGCTCACCATCGTTTCTGTTGCTCTAGCTGCTGTGGCCGGTGGTGTATCCGCCCTCGCCCAGCCGACCATCACCAACATCGGTGTGCTTCCGGGCGGTACCGCGTCTTTCTACCCAGTCATCAACGCCAATGGCACAGTGGTTGGCGGATCCAGCAGCGGCGTCGGAACCGTCTCGGCCTTCCGCTGGACCGCGGGCGGCGGCGCGCAGAACTTGGGTTCGCTCTTTGGCGGCAACACGCAGCCCCAGGCGATCAACGCCGATGGCTCGGTCATTGCTGGATACAGCGGACTCCCCGGCTCGGCCCGCGCGTTTCGCTGGACCGCCGCGGGCGGCATGCAAAATCTCGGTGGGCTCGCCGGGGCGGGTGGCGGATACTCCGCCGCACAGGGCATCAGCGCTGACGGCGCGCACATCGTCGGCGTTGCCGACACCGCCAGCGGCGAAGCTCATGCCGCGCGCTGGGACGCGGGAACCATTCAGGACCTCGGCACGCTCACGGGCGGAACGTCCTCGTTTGCAGCGAACATCAGCGCCGATGCATCGACGATCATCGGCAGCTCGGGTGATGCGGACGGCAACTCGCTGGCCGTACGCTGGACCTCGGGCGGGGGCATTGCGAGCCTTGGTGTGCTGTCAGGGTTTGAAGGTTCCGATGCGTTCGCCACAAGTGCCAACGGCTCGGTCATCGTCGGCTTCAGCTACCTGAATGATTTCACGAGCTTTACAGCATCCCGCTGGACCGCAGCGGGCGGCCAGCAGAGTCTCGGGGCCCTCGGGACCGACGTGCAATCCATCGCCAGCAGCGTGACCGCAGATGGAACCATCATCACCGGGCAGAGCACCGACGCGACCAACGTTACTCGCGCCGTCATGTGGAGTTCTGCCCTCGGCATCGTCGACCTGAATCTCTACCTGCCCACGCTGGGCATCGACCTCACCGGGTGGGCGCTGCAAGAGGCGAGCATCTCCGCCGACGGTACGGCGCTCACCGGCAACGGCACTTTCAACGGCGAAGACCGTATCTGGTTGGTCACCGGCATCCCCACCCCCGGCGCGGCATCGGTCCTCGCCCTTGGCGGGTTAGTCGCGACGAGGCGTCGCCGCAGCGCGACACGGTGATCGCCGCAGGGTTTGTTGATCGACTCGGCTCGTGCCCCGCAGCACACCCGCCATCACCGCTGAACCGTTCCCTCGTCTTTCTGAACTCGGTCGCTAGTCCGACGATGCACTCAACGCTGTGAATCAACCTCTAAGGAGTCCTCTCATGATCCGTTCTTCCGCTGGTGTTCTAAATACACGCTCCATCGTGCTCACGGTGAGTGCCTGCCTCATGCTCTTCTCGGCGACCGTTTTTGCCGATGTCACGGTCACGGGTCAAATAGCCATAACCCGTTCGTCCAATGGTGTATTCGATCCGCTCGATATTCTGGCCGCATACCAGCGAACGTCGCCGGGATCACAGCAACTTGGCGCCACCATCTTTCGGCCATCGACCGACCCGCGTACACCCTCCATCCAAGCGACCATCGTCTCTGGCGGTGGACCCGGCTACGTCAGCAGCGCTTCGTCTGCGCAGCGCACTACGCCGCAAAGTACAGGCAGGGGCAGAAACTTCGAGTTGCGCGCAGACGCGTCCGTTCTCATGAGGTGGACCGACTTCATTGTCTCCGGGCCCAGCGGCGGGCCAGCGATGATGCCCATCTCCGCCAACATCTTGCTCGAAGGAACCGCGGGTTTGGCATCGAGCACGATCGCCAACGGCGATTCCCAAGATCCCGGTCGATCCGGATGGGGGAGCAGTGCCAGTGCGGCGTTTACGCTTGGGATCAATGGTGTGCCGAACGGCAACGTTTGGGCCCTCAGCTCGATGGACGGTGGGCCCGTGACGACCTTCGGATCGGGACTGTTCGCGAACTTTCAGGGAAGCGTGCGTGGTACCACCCCGTCGGTGATGGTTCCCGTCAACATCCCTTTCAGCATACAGATGTCGCTGACTACGTCGGCGGGCGTGTACAGCCCAGAAGGCGCGGGCGGCTTCATCTCCGCGTTCGTCGACTTTGCGCATACCGGGAGCTTTGACACCACAGGCTCGGCCTTCGTCCTTCCTGCTGGCTACACCATCAACAGTGCAAGCGCGGGCGTCACCAACAACTCATACATCGTGCCCGCACCCTCCGTCGGGGCGCTTCTCGGCCTCGGTGGGCTTGTGGCGACGCGGCGGAGGCGGCAACGCAACGTGTCATCGCACGTGCGCTGATGCGGTGCTTACGCACGTCCTAACGAGCGTTGGCCAGCGGCGAAGCACGCTTCACACAAAGTCCGCACATTCATCAAGAAAGCCGGTTCTCGAACAGCAGCTTACGCCCTTTGCCAAGACCACCCACCCGGCGACGGAACACAACATGGAGACCGCACGAGCAAACATGGAGACCCGCGAGATAAAGATGGAAACCGGCAGAGCAAACCTCGCGTGCGCGGAAGAAAAAGTCGCTGACATGATCGCCGCGCACTCCATCTTTACTCCCGCGCCGACGGCTTTTCCCGCAACTTCTGCACATCACCCCGCCCCCGGCGCAGCATCAGCCCTCGCCCTCGGCGGCATCCTCGCCATGCGGCGTCGGCGCACCGCACGCTGATCGCCGCAGGCCGTGACCTTCATCACCGCCACGACCGCGCTCACTCGGCTCTCCACACGCACGCACTCACCCACGCATCCACCCACCCGCTCACCGCGAGCAAGCAACCTCCAAGGACTCCTCCCATGATCCGCACGTCCGTTCGCCACTTGCCCGCAGTCGTCGCCGCCGCAGTCGCCCTCGCGGCCATGTCCACAACTGCTCATGCCCAAGACTATCTGATCACCGTTTCTGGTACATACCAGTCGTTCAGCAACGACGGGTTCAACTTCGACGGGACCACCATCACCCCACTTGGCCCGCTCTACGACATCCCTCGCCTCACCGGCGGCACGATCAGCGCAACCTATCGATTCTCCGCGGTCACCAACCCGCCCGCAGGAACCTTCACGAGCTACGACTTCACCGCGCCGGCGGGGATGACGTATCAGCTCTTTGATGCGATGGGTGCGCTCGTGCATACTGGCACCTCACCGTCGGACGCATTCGCTTTCGTGCTCAACAACAACGCATCACCGAGCAGCGTGACAGATGGCGTCAGTTTTATCAGCTTCGTCAATGCCGTGACCGGCCTGACCGCGCCCGCGCCGCTCTACTCCCCCAGCGGCGAGCTTGGCGCACTTCAATCTGCCATGCTGTTCTTTGGCGACGTAACCCCCGGCACCGACTACCTCACCGACCTCTCGCTCCCGCTCGATGCCGCAACGTACTTGAGCTTTCCGAACAGCCGTGTGCGGGTTGGCGCGTTCTTCGGCGATGGTGATTGGCTTGACCAAGCTGCTCCGTTTCAGTACATCGAAACGAGTGTCAGCTACTCGATCACCAGCGTTTCGATCTCACAGATCCCCACCCCCAGCGCGGCGGCAGTGCTCGCACTCGGCGGCCTGTTGGCCGCCCGGCGGCGGCGAATCGCTGCCTGTTAGTCGCTGCGGGCTTTTACCCGCGCCCAATCCACCACGGCGACTCAGCACCTCGCACCCATTTGTTGCACCATCTACCCGCCGGCGCCCACCAATCAACTTCACAGGATTCACTACAATGCTCCGCTCCATCGCTCACTTCTTTCAGTCACGCTCTGGCAGTTCTACTTCATGCGGCCGAAGTGCGTTGCTCATCGCGGCGGCCACGGCACTCTCGCTGACATCCGCAGCCCACGCCCAGTGGACGGTGACGAGCCTCAACCCGTCCGGGTCAACACAGTCTGTTGCCTTTGGCAGCGCCGCCACTCAGCAGGTTGGTTATTCCATCATCGGCGGCGTGACCAGCGCGGGGATCTGGAACGGCACGGCCGCGTCGTGGCAAAGTTTGCAACCAGCGGGTGCGGGTTCCTCCATTGCCCGCGCCACGACTGGTACGCGGCAGGCGGGATACGCATTCTTCGGTGGCGTGGCCCGGGCCGGAATCTGGAACGGCACCGCTGCGTCGTGGGTCAATCTGAACCCGGCGGGGGCAACCGAGTCACGGGTCTTTGCCGCTGCGGGCACGCAACAGGCAGGGTCTGCGACGATCGCCGGCATAGGGAGTGCGGCGATCTGGACCGGTACCCCCGCGTCGTTTGTCGCTTTGAACCCCCCGGGGGCTACCAGTTCTATTGCATATGCCACCACGGGCACGCAGCAGGCTGGGTCTGCAACGATTGGCACGCCACAAGCCGGCATATGGCGTGGCACCGCCGGGTCATGGGTCAATCTCAACCCGTCGTTTGCACAACAATCTCAGGCCTTCGCCACGAGTGGCACGCAGCAAGCGGGATATGCCACATTTATCGGTGGTCAACAGCAGGCGGGAATTTGGCGCGGCACCGCCGCATCTTGGGTCAGCCTTCACCCAGCCGGTGCCACCTCTTCACAGGTCAACGCCACCACGGGCACGCTGCAAGCGGGGTGGGCAGTCATTGGCGGCGTGCAGCGAGCGGGAATTTGGAGCGGCGCGGCCAGCTCGTGGGAGGCCCTGCCGTTGCCTTCGACAGGGCGAGGGATCAACACCACCACCCAAAGCATCTGGTGCGACGCGACGGGGATTTCTGTCGCGGGCTTCGTCGTGAACACCGTGACTGGCGGCCTTGAGAGCTTCCTCTGGACCCGGCCCGCCGCGTCCGTTGCGCCGGTACTGACCACTTTGGCGTCGTTGAACAACTTCGTCGGTGCCAACCCCTTTGCCGGGCTGATTCGCTCGGGCAACACCCTGTACGGAACGACCAGCCAAGGCGGGGCCAACGGCCGCGGCACGGTCTTCTCAATCCCAGTCACCGGCGGCACACCTACGACGCTGGCGTCGTTCAACGGTACCAACGGGGCCGAGCCACGCGCCGGACTGATCCTCTCGGGCAACACCCTCTTTGGGACAACCGCGGCTGGCGGGGTCATTGACTTCGGCACGGTGTTCTCCGTCCCGGTCATCGGCGGCACGATCACCACACTGGCACAATTCACCGGCGGCAACGGGAACGGACCAGTTGCCGGGCTGACTCTTTCGGGGAACACGCTCTACGGGACGACCTACAACGGCGGGAACGGCATCCTCGGCAGGGTCTTCTCCGTCCCGACCATCGGCGGCACGATCACTTCGCTGGCGAGCTTCAACGACGCCAACGGGGCTTACCCAATCGCCGGGCTGATCCTGTCGGGCAACACCCTTTACGGGGCGACTACCCAAGGCGGGGTCAGCGGCCGCGGCACGGTCTTCTCGATCCCGGTCACCGGCGGACCTCTGGCGACGGTTGCGCCGTTCAACGGCACCAACGGGGCTGTTCCCTGGGCCGGGCTGACCATTTCGGGCAGCACCCTGTACGGGACGACTAATATCGGCGGGGACAACAACAAAGGCACTGTCTTCTCCCTCCCGATCACCGGTGGCACGCCGTCCACGCTGGCGTCGTTTAACGGTACCAATGGGTCCTTCCCCCAAGCCGGTCTAACCCTCTCGGGCAACACGCTGTACGGGACTACTCCCTCAGGCGGGGCCAACAACCTCGGCACCGTTTTCTCAGTCCCGGTCACCGGCGGTACAATCACCACGCTGGCGACGTTCAATGGTGCCAACGGGGCCAAGCCCGTTGCCGGGCTGATTCTCTCGGACTCCACGCTGTACGGGACGACCCAGTTCGGCGGGGTCAACAACCTCGGCACGGTCTTCGCGCTCACTCTCCTCTGTCCAGTACCGAGCATTACGTCCCAGCCCGCCGAGGCTGTTTGCGCCAGCGGCACCGCCACCTTCTCCGTCACTGCCAGTGGCGGTACGCCCGCCTTTCAGTGGCAGTGGCAGCCCGCCGGAGTCGATACCGCATGGGTCGCGCTGAACAACGGCATCTCGCCCGCCAACGATGGCACCATCAGCGCCAGTGGCACTGCGACCAATCAGTTGCAACTCTCACTAAGCAACCTCGCGGTGAACTCAACCCTGGGCTTCCGATGCGTAGTCGCCAACACCTGCGGCTGCGTGACCAGTGATGAAGCCACGCTGACTATCAATGATGCGGTCGGCCCCTGCGTCACACCGCCCACCACAACCACCGGTCAGTTGCCGGCTGGGCCAAATCAGACCGGCAGCGTCGCTGGCTACTCCGCATACGGCGGTGTCAGCGTCTTCTACTCCGGTGCTGGTGGAAGCTGGGCCATTGTGGGAGGTATTTCTCCGCGGCCACCCGGACCGGGGGGCAACAACAATCCATACGGCGCTGGCCCCGTCACCTTCGCCCTGCCCGCGGGCGGCTCGGTCGTTCAGCTCTGGAACATCACGCTTACTGGCTCTCTGGACTTCCCGGTTCAAACCACCTTCAGCTTTGATCCCACGGGCATGACCGCCGCGGAGAAAGCGCGGCTCCAGATGTATCACTATGTTGCCGATGTCTGGGTGCCACTGGCGAGCACGGTGAACACCACGCTCAACACCATCACCGCCAGCACCCCATCGTTCTCGCCCTTCGCCCTCGGACTGCGGGCAGACCAGATCGCCTGCTCACTGGCCGACCTCGCCGGTGGCGGCGACTCCGGGCTCCAGCCCGACGGCATCGTTGATGGTTCCGACTTCATCGCGTTCATCAACTCGTTCTCCACCGGCGACCCTGCGGTTGATCCCGTTGCCGATGTGTCCGGCGGCGGTGATGATGGCCTCACCCCCGATGGCATTATTGACGGCTCAGATTTTATCGCGTTCATTAACGCGTTCAGCGCTGGTTGTTGAGCGAAACAGGCTATTGCTGCGGGCTTTGTCCCGAAGCACAACCCGCCATCACACTCAGCACGTCAGCTCATTTCTCGTCTCGCGCCCACTCGTTCCTCAGTTTACTGAATCATCTCATCACCCTCAAAGGATTCTTCCCATGATCCGTTCTTCCACGCGTCTCTCGTCCACCATCATCTCCGCCGCGCTCACCCTTGCAGCATTGGCCTCTACGGCACAAGCCCAAGACTATCTGGTCACTGTTTCCGGTACTTACCAGTCGTTCTTCAACGACGGGTTCAACTTTGACGGGACCACCACCACCCCGCTTGCCCCGCTCTACGACATCCCGCGGCTCACCGGTGGCACGATCCGCGCCACCTATCGATTCTCCGCGGTCACCAATCCGCCCGCAGGAACCTTCACGAGCTACAACTTCACCGCGCCGGCGGGGATGACTTATCAGCTCTTTGATGCGATGGGTGCGCTCGTACATACTGGCACCTCACCGTCGGACGCATTCGCTTTCGTGTTCAACAACAACGCATCACCGAGCGACGTGACAGATGGCGTCAGCTTGTTCAGCTTCGTCAATGCCGTGACCGGCCTGACCGCGCCCGCGCCGCTCTACTCCCCCAGCGGCGAGCTTGGCGCACTTCAATCTGCCATGCTGTTCTTTGGCGACGTAACCCCCGGCACC
>JBBRKQ010000150.1:0-8762 GCA_038231815.1 Phycisphaerales bacterium | reverse complement strand
GCCCAGTCCTCGCTCTGGCAGCCAGAATCAAACATCGCCGGGGCCTGCGCCATCGCCGCCAGCAATGCAGTCCGGCGCACCACCGTGGCACCAATGGTCAGCCGGTTGGCCACCGTCAACTTCTGAACCGACCAGTCTCCAGCCTCCGGAATGTGCGACCAGCACAAATCCTCTCCGTGCTCATCCACCAGCCGATAGCCCCCGCACGCCGCATCCGCCTCGGCACGCACAATCGCATCAACCAGCACCCCGGCCGCCTCCGGCTCGGGCACATCATCCGCATCCAGAAAATACACAAAATCGCCCGTGGCCCGCTCCAGCCCCAGTCGCCGCGCTGCGGCAGGCCCATGCCGGGGTCCGGGGTTCTTCAGCACGGTTATCCGCTTGTCACCCAATGCCTTCACAATTTTCACCGTCGCATCGGTGCTGCGATCATCAATCACCAGCGCTTCCCAAGCAATCGTTGCAGTACCGCGCCCGTCTGCCCCCGGCCCCACCCCCGGCCCCGCCATCATCCCCGTCGCCATCCCCGTCGCCATCCCCGTCGCCATCCCTGCTGCCATCCCTGCCCCTGGCAACTGCCGGGTAATGGCCTTCAGCGTCTCACCAATGGTGCGCTGCGCATCATGCGCCGGGATGATAAAAGAAAGCACGGGCCGCGTCATAAGGGTCGCACAGTGGGCAGGAAACCAAACAGCGAGCAAAGGCAAACGAAAAGATCACTCGTACGCACAACAAGAGAACCAGTCGCCAAACCGGTGAAGCGTAAACGTAGGCCCATCTTAGCGAACACCACCATCACACCAATCGTTATTCGTTTCTGCCCTTCGTGCGCCACAACGGCCCACCAATCTCCGCACCACCTCCCCGCCTCACTTTTCATCTTGGTACTCGTCTCGTTCCTCCCCCCGGCCTCTCGCCTTCCCTTGTAACTCGCAGCTGCTCCTCCGCACTCACTTCCGCCACGTCCCCATCACCACCGCAAACTCCGCAACGCCATCATCAAATCCATCAAGCACCGCTTGTGCTAACCCAATCTTGCCCGCTTCGGCCGCATCAACCCCGTGGGCCTTCACCATTTTCTGCATCTGCTGGGCCAAGTCCGCCGGTAAGCTGTGAAACCCCGCAACCTTCGGCAGCGCCTCACCAATCAGCGCCAAAGCCTCCGATGCCGGCGGCGAGGCGGCAAGCTGCCTCACAAGTTCATCCCCCGCATCGGCCACATCCGTCAGCCGCTCATCCAGCTTCAAATCACTGGCCAAAGTCTCCATCGCATCAATCCCGCGCAGCTCCTCCCGCAGTAGCCACAGCGTCGTCAGCACCTTAGATGCCGCCCGCAGCCGGACAGCCTTGGCCGCCGGCTCGGCGGTACCGTCAATACTCATCTGCTCTTGCAGTTTGGCAGGGCTCGGTGTCGCTGCACGAATCGGCGCCAGCGCCGTCTGTGCCCATCCCTCAACACTCGCCGCCATCGCAATGGCCTTCTGCCGCATCGGCCCATCAACGGCCTTAAACGGCTTGGGATACGTGCTGTTGCCCCGCAGCCCTCCACCCGGAATGTTCGGGTCGCGCTTCTCTTCTTTCGGGGCCTGCAAGTCCACGCGTCGCAGCACCGCTCGGGCCATGTGCAGCGCCGGCGGCACCGGCTTGCCCCGCGTCGTCGGCGCAGGCTCCATCAACCGTCCGGCGCGCTCCAGCGCCTCGGCCGGGTCATCAGTCGTCAGGCCAACGCATACATCCACGCTCTGCCGCACCGCCGCGGGGCACGGCTGATCCTGCCACTTCGGCAAAATGTGTACAAACACCATCGAGTGCTTATCAAACACATACTCCTCGCGGGCCGCAAACGATCGCCCAATCCGGTACTGCTCATCATCCGTCCCCGCCAGCAGCACAATCGGCACGCCCAGCACCCCACCTTTGGTCGCGGCCATCTGCGCTGCGCCACTGTTGTGCGCAATAATCCCATTGCACAACGCCGGGAACCGCCCACCAAAGATCGTCGCAAACAGTCCGCCCTCACCAAGGCCGTAGTGAATGATCCTCCGACACCGAATAGTGCGGCTGAGTTCCAGCACAAAATCACGAAAAATCACCACATCCTGCGGCCGCGGCGCAAACAGCCGCGTGCCATCATCCCGGTCGGTCGTGCCATCAACGGCCACCGTAATTAGGTCATCACCAAGCGAACCCGGCGGATAGTTGTCGTGACCCCACATCACATCCTGCTCATCACTGTGTACCAGCGTCACCAAATCCAAAGCCTTGGCCCGCTCCGCCAGGCTCGCACCCGCAACCAGCGGCGGCAACGCCCATGTATAGCGAAGCCGCTCGCCAACATCAGAACCATCCGTCGCCTCACCAGCGATAATGCCCTTGGCCTTGCTGGTCCACAGGTATACCGTGCCCGCCTTGGCATCAGCGATCTTGGTCACCGGATCAAGTCGCTGCGGCTGCGCCGGGGCAGCAGACTGCGGCTGTGCCCCCAGCGCAGGCCCGTGAAGCATACAAGAAAACAACAGCCCGGCAAGCAAAGCACGCCCTGTACTCATGCAGCAAGTGTTGGCACGCTGCGCACCGCTCGCTTGCGAGAACCAAGCTCGAAAATCCATGAAAACCTACCTTCATTTGGCAATTTGGCAATCCCGGTCCCTTTACCAAAGCGCCCTCACCCGAATCGTTTCCGGCATCTTCCTCAGCCCTTCAACGATCTTCTTGCCATTCTTTGGGTCCACATCCAATACCACGTACCCCACATCTTTGCTGGTTTGCAGGTACTCGGCATTAATGTTCACACCCATGTCAGCAATCAGCCCGTGCATCTTGCTCAGCACGCCCGGCACGTTGCGGTGAAAGTGCAAAATCCGGTGGCTGCGACGGAGCTTGCTGTCGGCATCCGCTGCGACGGGCTCTTCACCGGCAGAGATCTGCGCTGGCAAGTCCACCACCGGCATGTTCACCGAGCCAGTTGTCGAGCCGTTATTTACAAACCGCAGCAGCTTGCCGATGACGTCCTCAGCAATGTTTGACTGCGCCTCCTCCGTGCTGCCGCCAACGTGTGGCGTCAGGATCACGTTTGAGAGCCCGATGAGCTCACTCTGAAACGGGTCGCCCCGCCCAGCAGGCTCAGATGGGAACACGTCCGCCGCGGCCCCGCCCAGATGCCCGGCCTTTATCGCATCGGCGAGGGCCGGCACATCCACCACGCTGCCGCGGGCGTTGTTGATGACAAAGCTCCCCTTCTTCATCAGCTTGATCTGCGGCTTAGAAATCATGTGCTCCGTCTGGCTTGTCGCCGGAACGTGCAGCGTGACCACATCGGCCTCCTTTAAGAGCTGCTCAAGGCTGCGGCAGGATCGTGCGTTGCCCATGGGCAGCTTGCTGATGACATCATAAAAAATCACCCGCATTCCCATGGCCTCAGCAAGCACCGAGACTTGCGAGCCGATGTGCCCGTACCCCACAATTCCCATCACGCGACCGCGCACTTCGTGCGCGCCCGCCGCGGATTTGTCCCACTGGCCCTTGTGCATCAGCGATGACTGATCCAGCAGCCGCCGGTGCAGCGCGATGGTCTCGGCAATGGTCAATTCCGCAACCGATCTCGTGTTGCTAAACGGAGAGTTAAACACGGCCACCCCGCGCTTGCACGCATCGGCCAAGTCAACCTGATTGGTGCCGATACAAAAGCACCCCGCCGCCAGCAGCCGCGGCGAGGCCGCAAGCGCCGCGGCGTTCAGGTCTGTCTTAGAGCGAATACCCACTACGTGTACGCCGCCGCCCTCGGCCAAAGCCTTGTGCAGGGCGGGGCCTTCCAGCGCCTTATCGCTGGTTGCCACCGAGAAGCCTTCCTCAGTAAGAATCTCCTTGGCGATCGGGTGAACACCTTCAAGCAGCAAGACGCGGATCTTTTCTTTCGGGAAACTGGTTTTCATCGCTGACGGCATAGACCGATGGTAGAACTTCACTTGCCCGCCAGCAGCGGTTCGTTCCGGTAAGGCACAGTGCGGTGGTTACCGAGGTGAAACAAGAGACGAACGCTGTGTTTGCAGAGTTTTGAAGCAAGAAACGCAGAGCAAATCGGAGGCAAGAGCAAAAAGCTTGGTTCGCAGAAGGGAGAGCAGAGCAATAGTGAGCGAGTACAACAGTGCACAAAGAACTGCCTTGAACCCAATCTATTTTTCTTTGCCTCTCATTTGCTCTACGTTGCTTTCATGAATCACTCCGTGAACCGTGCGGTCATCTCTCGTTTTGCTCCGCCAAACACCGGGCCGCACATCAGCAGCCGGCTGCGAACGCGTTGATGAACGCGATGAAGTCGTTGCCGTCGATGATGCTGTCGGGAACCACATCGGCCCGCGGGTCTAGGGTTACATCACCCACACCAAACGAGTTGATGAAGTCGGTGAAGTCGTTGCCGTCGGTGATGCCGTCAGCATTGATGTCCGACAAGCACAGCGGTGGTATCGCAGGCAGGTCAATCACCAGCATGGCCTGCCCAATAATCGCGGGCGTTGCCGTGACGTTGGTGCTGGCGGCGTTGCACGTCGCCGCTCTGGTCCGTACATCAACTACAACCCACAACTTGCGATCGCCCGAGATAAACGCACGGTTCTGCGGGAAATTGGCGATATACGAATCATCATCAGCCACGCCGTTGCCATCAAGATCAATCGGGTCACCCTCGCGGGCAATCACCGTGGTACCGTTGTGCACCAGCACGCTGTTTTGGTACGTGTCGGCATTGTTGGTCACGCCGCCAACCACATAATCGGTGCCGCGCCCGGTGGCCATAAAGAACGTGTTTGCGAAGGCCGGATTCGTAGCGTTCCCGGCATATGTTTCAGCTGATCCGGACACAATCGCATCTCCGTGCTTGGCGAGCACGGCCCCGTTGCGAACAACCCAGCCAAATCCGGCCGGACCAAATCGTCCGTACGCGTACCAAGTGCCATCGGCCTCCATGTAGCTGTACGGCAGGCTCAGCACGGGATCGGCAATCCCCGAACTCGGGATCGCGACGCTCTCCTGAAGCACCACGCTGCCGTCAACAACAAGTACCTCATCGTTGGCAGTGGTGCCAGTGTTTAACTGTCCGTTCACCAGCCCATGCGCACCATCGGCCGAGCGTGTCGAGATCATGCCCTCACCGCCGCCACCTTGAATCACCGACCACGTTGCATTGCCCGGGCCGGCAAGCTGGTTGCCGGGAATGGTCACGCCTCGCTGCAGCGATAGTACTGCGCCGCCGCCGGTCACAATCGCCCCGTTGTTTTGTACCGGGCTTGTGCCGCTGGTAATGATGCCTTCGCCAGTGAGCGTGGTGAGCACAGCAATGTCACCGGCGTTGGTAATGCCCGTGGCATAACTGGTGGCCCCGTACAACACCGCGGCCGGCGAGAACGGCAGTACCAAGCTGCCTTCGCGAGTGATGATGCTGAAAATTTCTGGCATCGCCACGTTGGCTTTGGCCACGATTTCATCGGCCGTTACCGGGCCGGTGGTGTTGGTTCCAAACACAAAATCACCGCCGTCATTAATCGATAAGAACGGCTTGAACACACCGGCAGAAGCGCCATCAATCGCCGTAAAGCCTTCACGCGCCTGGAAACTGATCGCGGGTGCGGCACGGTTGGCAGTGCCCGACAGAATCACATCGCTGCTGGACTCGGCCAGCACGCCGCGGAAGACAAACTTCGTGCCATCGGGCGACACAAACGGGCGCAGGAACGCATCATTTGTGTTGTAGGTGGTGAAGAACGGTGCCCCACCGGGATTCGGCGTTGCAACCAAATTTGTTGGGTGCCCCGCGACCGAGCACACTACCAGCCCGTACCCAACGCCCGCCTTGGGCGATAGATTTGTTGTTCGGGCGGAGTTGTTCGACAAGTCCCCATCAAACGTCGCTGCCGTCAAGCTCGAGAACGTACGGATCACGCCGGGGGCCGTGACACGCGTACGAAGTGTTGCAGTGTGGCTGCTTCCGTTTGCCAGTGATGGCATTGTCCACGTGACCGTGCCGTTGCTGCTGGCAAGCGTGCCTGCGCTCACGGTGCTGGTGTCAAGATACTCAAGGTTGCCTGGCAGCGTAACCGTTGCCACTGGGGCCAGCGCTGCCGCGGCGCCAGCGTTTGACACAGTCAGCGCGTACTCCAGCGGCGCATCCTGCGCCAGTCCCATCGAGCAGTCCGCAACCGAGCTTGTCATGGACAAACTTAAGTCTGCCTGCTGATTGACAATCACCTGCACGTTTGCTGTGTTGTTGTTGGTGTTGGGCTCCGCATCAGCGCTGCCCACCGAGAACAGTACCGAAGCCGTTCCGTTGGCCGCCGTCGCGCCAGTAATAGTTACTGGCAAACGAAACGGAGCCGCCCCGATCTCGGGCAGCGGCGCTGTTAGCGTCCGCGTCGCGGCGTTGTATGTGCCGCCGACTGAGCTGGATACATAATCAACCGTGTTCGGGAAAACCGCCGTGAGCGATGCGTTTGTTGTACCGAGCAGTTCAGTTCCCAGATTGTCAACATTCACCGTGAACGTAGCCGTCGCTCCGATTGAACCGATCGGCGCAATCGGACCGGTGGCGACCAGCGTCAAATCCAGCGGCACTATGGCGCACGGTGCGGCAGCCACTGCCCCGTTGCGGGCGTTTGGCGTGGCCAGCACAAAATCCGCGGAGTTGTTTCGCGTGTCCACGCAAACATTCGTCCGCAGTGCGTTCTGAATCAGCGAGCCTACAGCCGGAAAGGGTGAGTCCAGGAACACATTCGAATTTGCCCCCATGCCAAGCAGATCAATGATAATTGACTGCGCCAGTGGGTTGTTGGCCGGGTTTGTTGCTGGCTGACCAATCAGCGTGATGCTCTGCGAGGCGACTAGGGCAACCTTTGAGCCCGTCGTCCCCATGCCCGTGCCCCAGGTGATCTCCGGCGTCGGCAACACCAACACCCCCGGCGCCGTGTTGCTGCCACCCGCCATCGACACCAGGTAATACTTGCCCGGACCGATCGACCCGGTTAGATTCAGCTTTGCCCACGTGGCATTGCTCGTGGCGCTGGCCACTTGCAGCGACCAAGTTGAAAGATCAATCGTCCGCTGCGTCGGGTTAAACAGCTCAACAAAGTCATTGCGGTACGTGGGCACGGGGTTTGTGCCGTTGCCCCCGCCAAAGGTGTAGACCTGCGAAATTCGAACGTTCGGGCTCGCAGGGTTGAACGGCTGCGCAAACGCACCACCACAAACGGCCAGCACAAGTGCGGCGGACGGAACAACAAGGTGACGCTGAAGTTTCATCAAATCTCTCCTACGAACTGGTATCGCACAAGGCAAAGGTGCCTGATGCCGGGAATGTCTTACAAGCTACGAACACCGTGCGGCAGCGGTTGCACGGCTGCACTTTGCGTAACGCGCGGTCTGGCAACAGTTTACAGCGTAAACGCGTGCTGGCAATTGAATTCAACACTTGGCGGCTCAATTGCAAGGAAAAATACTCGGTCCAATAACACGGACAACGCGTCATATCCGGAACATCCGCCGCCGCCCGCCAAAGTTCTATCCTGCCGTCATGAAGCTCGCCGTCATCATCGCCGCCGCCGGATCAAGTACTCGCTATGCCGAGGCGGCGCGGGTACAGGACCCTGATGCGATTGTTCGCAGCAAGCTGGATGAGGACTTGGGTGGCCGCCCGCTGCTGCAGCGCACGGTTGAGTTGTTCACCACGCTGGCGCAGGTCAGCCAGATCATCGTGGCCGGCCCGGCTGATCCGGAAGGGCTTGAAGCGTTTAAGCTTCGCTACGGAGACAAGCTTGGCCTGCTTGGGTGCAAGCTCATTGCCGGGGGCAAGGAGTTTCGCTACCAGACTGTTCAGGCTGCGTTGCCGCACATTGCCAGCGACATCACCCACATTGCCGTGCACGATGCGGCCCGCCCGGTGTGCCCCGCGGAGGTGATTGAGCGTGTGCTTGATGCGGCGGAGCGTTTTGATGCGGTGATTCCTGGAATTGAAGTTGCCGACACGCTGAAGAAGTGCGCGCCCCAGAACATTGTTGATGAAAAGGCCGACCCGCTGGCGGCGATATTTGGTAGTGCGGAGCCCAAAGCTTTCAAGGCCGTTGCCAGCACCGTTGACCGCGCCGGACTGATGGCTGTGCAAACCCCGCAAATCTTTGCCGCGGCGTTGCTGCGGAAGGCATATTCCCAAAGCGACCTTACCAGCACGGATGATTCACAGCTGATTGAGCGGCTGGGTGAGCGCGTGGTGATTGTTGATGGTGATGTGCGGAACATAAAAATAACTCGCCCAGCAGATTTGACCATGGCGCGCGTGATCGGCAATTTCAAAGCCCCCCAAGAGCGGCCGGCCCACCTGCGCTTTTAACCGCGCGATCTCTCTGCATGCACACACGCTGAGAGCGGGACACGGAAGGGTGCCGTGGGTGGGTGTGTTGATGATGGTGTTTTTGAGGTTGCGCAGTGGAGAAATTGACGCGTTTGGCGTTTGGTGTTTTGGGAGTTGGCGTTTTAGGGGAAGTGCACGTTGTTGCCCACCGTACGCTTCCGCGTACGGCTCTTATGGTTATGGGCCAGCTGGCCATTTGTTTCTGCAGACGCGATCGAAGTAGAGGTCGCGCTGGCGGTTGGCTTCCCACTGGGCGGCGATGAAGATGGCGTGCTCTTCGAATCGCGCGAGGGTGGCGGGGGGAGGCGAAATGGTCAAATGGTCAAATTGCCAAATGGCCAAATCGGAGGTTGTTTGGGCTGGAATT
>JBBRKQ010000149.1:0-8824 GCA_038231815.1 Phycisphaerales bacterium | reverse complement strand
TTTGGTAGCGAATCGGTAAGCATCATGTAGAATGAAACTGTGAGCTTGGAGCCAGCGTAATAGGGGGAGTTGTTCTGGCCGGAAGTTCAAGTTCTGATAGCGTATTCATAACCAAGGCATATTCAAGCCTTTTTAGGATAGACCCATGAAGCACTCTATGTACCGCTCCGCCAAACTGTTCGTTGCAACAAGCTTCCTTTTTGTTATGCCTCTTGTTTGTGAGTCAGGGTTTTCTCGCTCCGCCGCGGCAGATGTTGTCACTCTCACCCCCGCGAACGATGCCACGTTGTTCTTTGAGGACGGCACTTTCGCCAACGGCAGCGGCGAGCATGTGTTCCTGGGTACCACCTCAAACTTCTACCCCCGGCGCAGCTTGCTGAAGTTTGACCTAAGCACCATCCCGGCGGGCTCAACCATCACGGCGGTATCACTGCGGCTGACGCTCACCAAAACCCGTGCGTTTACCACTATGCCCGTCACCGTCAGCCGCCTCACGGCAGACTGGAGCGAGGGCCGCTCGAACCCCACCAACAACGAAGGCTTCGGCGCGCCAGCAATCGCAGGCGATACCACGTGGACACACCGCACCTACCCAACCACGCTCTGGGGCACCGATGGGGGCGACTTCGCAGCCACGCCCTCGGCAACCACGGTCATCCCTGCAACAACATCCGGCACCCACACCTGGAGCGGCGCAGGGCTGGTGAGCGATGTGCAGGCCTGGAAAAACGGCACACTCAGCAACTTTGGCTGGATCATGATCGGCAACGAAACCGCCAACGGCACCGCCCGCCGCTACGCCTCACGCACCAACGGCAGCAGCTCCATCCGCCCACAACTCACAGTAACCTTCACCCGCCCCAGCCCCTGCGGCCCTGCGGATTTGAACAACGACTCAATCCTTGATGGCAATGACTTCATCGCGTTCATCAACGCCTTCGCAGCCGACCAGCCCGCCGCGGATGTGGTGGCGGATGGAATTGTTGACGGCTCAGATTTCATCTTTTTCATCAACGCGTTTGGCGCGGGATGTTGAGTAGAAGTTGAGGGGTTGTTTGGGCTGCTTTTGAATGCCAAACAGTGATATAGCGTTCTGTTGAAGTGCCTTCGTCGCTACGCGGGTTTTGACCCATGGGGCTTAGGACAGCGCCGTGCAACGATGCTCGCCGATGCGGCCGTCAACGTGCTGGCCTACGCCCTGCGGGTCTGAACTTGGTTGAAGACGGAGGCATTTCAGTAGAACGTTGCGATTACGACATTCATTTCCTCTATACCCCCCGCCAATTTCGATCGAAGTGCTAGCGAGCGGCGGAGGCAGTCAGCCAATCCGGTCCAGCAATTGCTGTCGCGGAAGCCCATGGTGCCGTTCAACTTCTCGCAGTATTGCATTGAGCGCGCCGAGCTTAAGCGGATCATGCGCGGGGATAGTGAAGTGGTACTCGCCACCGGTTTGCGTGGTGGTGCGCAGATGACTTCTGCTCTGGCGGGGTAACGAGATACCCGAGTGGTGCCAGGAGTTTGACCAGATCCACACCAGCGAGGTCGCGAGGCAGCTTCATGCGGCGATGACCTCGTCACGCACGTAGTGCAGTCGAATCACCTTCGGCCGCTGGTCAGCATCACAGTGGCATGAGACCGCTTCGCGCACCGCCGCGTGCGGTGCTTGCATCGTGTCGGCCTGGGTCACGACGTACTGCCCGACGGCTGAAGCGACAAAGCCGCCCTTTGGGTCCTCTTCAACGACGAACACGATCTTTGTGGCGGGTGCTTTGCTCACTGGGTTCCCTCGCGGGAAATGAGAGCACCTGCCCACACATTTCCGCCTGATCCGAAAACAGACACACCTTCCCGGTTCCCCGGGAAGGTGTGTGAATCACTGCTTCATTCGGCCATTTGGTGACTTGACCCTTTGACCATTCTGTTCTTCTCACGCCACCGTAATGCTCTTATCCAAGTACACATCCTGCACCGCGTGCAGGAGCTTTACGCCTTCGTTCATTGGCTTCTGGAAGGCCTTGCGGCCGGAGATCAGGCCCATACCGCCGGCGCGCTTGTTGATGACTGCGGTTTCGACTGCTTCGGCAAGGTCGCTGGCGCCCTTGCTTTCGCCGCCGGAGTTGATCAGGGGCACGCGGCCCATGTAGTTGTTCATGACTTGGTAGCGGCAGAGGTCAATGGGGTGGCCGCCGTGGCCGCTTTCGTCGCTGCCGCAGAGTTCGGTGTAGACGCGTTTGTCAAACTTGCCGTAGCTGCTGCCGCCGCTGTTTAGGGCTGCGTAGCCACCGTTGTTGGTGGGCAGCTTCTGCTTGATGATGTCGGCTTTGATGGTGGCGCCCAGGTGGTTGGCCTGGCCGGTAAGGTCTGCGGAGGTGTGGTAGTCGGTGCTCTTGCCGTCTGCACCTTTTACCTTAAAGGCGTTGTTGCGGGTGTAGCACCAGAGCACGGTGACTAAGCCGTAGCTGTGTGCTTCCTCGAACATGTCAGAGACATAGGCGATTTCTTCGCGGCTGTTTTCGCTACCGAAATAGATGGTTGCGCCAACGGCGATGGCGCCCATTTCGTAGCACTGCTTGACGGAGCCGAAGTAGCTTTCCTTGAAGATGTTGGGGTACGTCAGCATCTCGTTGTGATTGAACTTGACTAGGAAGGGGATTTTGTGCGCGTATTTGCGGGCGACTGAGGCCATGCCGCCGATGGTGCTGGCCACGGCGTTGCAGCCGCCGTCGATGGCGAGCTTGATGATGTTCTCGGGGTCAAAGAACGCGGGGTTTGGGGCGAAGCTCGCGCCGGCGGAGTGCTCGATGCCCTGGTCTACCGGGAGGATGCTGACAAAGCCGGTGCCGCCGAGGCGACCGTGGTTCATCAGCGTCTGCATGTTTCGCAGCACGGGCAGGGGGCGGTCGGAGTGGGCGAAGACGCGGTCGATGAAGTCGGGGCCGGGGAGTTGGAGCTTGTCCTTGGTGCAGGTTTTGGAGATGTGGCTGAGCAAACCGTCAGCGTGTGCGCCGAGGGTGGCGCGGGTGTCGATGGTGAGGGCGGGAGAGTTAGCCATTGGATGGTCCGAGTCAAAAATGAAGATAAGGAGGAACGAAACGGGCGTAAGAATAGCGAATCGGGTGCGGCGGCGTTGGTTTTGGAGCCACACAAACGCGCTTCGCGCGTGGTTTTGGCGGTTCAGCACCAGCCGTGACGTCGCCAACGCACGGATTTTGCGGCTGCCAATGGCCGCCCGATCCGGCGAGATTGGGCACAGCACCCCCGTTCGCTGTCAGACAATGGCGTGGGTGCTTGGTCGAGGGTATTTGGGTTGGGCTGCGAATGAAACGGGGCAGGGAACCGGTTGTTTGAAGGTTTGACGGCGGGATAGTTATGAGAATATGCAGATTTTATTGATTCTTGCTCGGCGATGATGGTTCGGTCCGGCGGGTCCTGATATGGTCGATGTTTTGGGCGGATGGGCACAATTGGGTGACTGCGACCTGCCGGTGGAGGGTAGAGTTTTTGCCGAAATGGGTGACTTTTTTTAGTATATTGATGAAAGGGTGGAACTGTTTGGTTTGTGTGGCAGAATGTGATTCATCGCTGTGTGTTTGCGTGCGCGACACTGGCGTTTGCTGGTCTTTGACTGTTCCCGGCGGTTGCCGGGGGATTGACGGATCATGATGAAGAACTGCTCAGGTGTGCTTCGCGTCGCCCTTTTGGTTTGGGCGGCTGGCCAGGCAGATGCGATGGCACAGCAACTGCCTCCGGTTCCGGTGCCGCCGGAGAACCCGATTACAGAGCAAAAGCGGGTGCTGGGCAAGATCTTGTTCTTTGATGAGCAGATGTCAACGGACAACACCATGGCGTGTGCGACGTGCCATCAGCCCGCTGCGGGCGGGGCGGATCCGCGTCGCCAGCGGTCGGTGGGGCCGGACGGGGTGTTGGGGACGGTTGACGATGTATTTGGTTCGCCGGGAGTGGTTCGCAGTGATGAGCTGCTGAACTATGTGCGTGACACGGTTCGCGGAACGCAGGTGCAGGTGACCGGGCGTGCGGCGAATCCGACGATTGATGCGGCGTACTTTGAGAACCTGTTCTGGGATGGGCGGGCCACCAGCCGGTTTGTTGATCCAAAGACGGGTGAGGTTGTGATTGCAAGCGGCGGAGCGCTGGAGAGTCAGGCGATGGGGCCACCGGCATCGGCTGTTGAGATGGGGCATGTTGGTCGGGACTGGGATCAGATCATCCGCAAGATGGTTGTGGCCAAGCCTTTGGCACTGGCGACGAACTTGACGGCGGATGTTCGGGCGGCTTTGGCGGTTCGGCCGACATATCCGATGTTGTTTGAGGCAGCGTTTGGCGATTCGGCAATGACGGCGACTCGGATTGCGTTTGCCATTGCCACTTACCAGCGCACGTTGATTGCCGATGCAACTCCGTTTGATCGCGCCATGAACAACGAGCCGGGCGCAATGACGCCGAATCAGACAGCCGGGTGGAATGCCTTTAACGCTGCCAATTGCGCGAGTTGCCACATCCCACCGACGTTTACTGACAACGGTTTTCATAACATTGGCCTGCGTCCGGCGGCGGAGGATGTTGGCCGGTCGGCTGTGACGGGTAACCCCGCGGATATTGGGAAGTTTAAGACTTCGGGCTTACGGAATATGGCGCTGCGATCATCGTTCATGCACAACGGGCAGATGCTGACGATGCTGGATGTGGTGCGGTTTTATAACCGCAGCTCGTCAACATTCCCGGTGTTTACCGAACACCTTGACCCGCTGATGGATCAAGTTTCGGTGCCCGGGCCGCGGCAGGGGCCGATGGTTGATTTTTTACTGAATGCGCTGACGGACCCAAGGGTGCGTGATGGCGTGTTCCCGTTTGATGCCATGACGCTGTACAGCCAGCGCCCCGGTGAGCGGCCCGCGCAGGTGGGCACGGGCGTGGCGGGCGCGGGCGGCGTTGTGCCGCAGTGGATTGCCACGATGCCGCCGCTAGTTGGCAGTGGTGACTTCCGGCTGGGGCTGGATCGGGCTCGGGGTGGCGCTGCGGCGATGCTGGTTTCATCGCTGCTGCCGCCGGTGGGCGGCAGGGTTGCGGCCGATCGCGTGTGGGTGAACTTGCAGACGACCGGCGAGCCGGGCGCGGCGGGCGCGGGGCTGGCTACGGCGTTTGTGCCTATTGCGGCTGATCGCAATCTGGTGGGAACGGCTGAGTATTTTCAGTGGATCATCACCGATGCATCGGCAGTGGGGGGCTATTCGCAGACGCCTTCGCTGCGGGTGAGCTACATCTGCGGGGCGGTGGGTTGTGGGCCGGTGTGCATGGTCGACATCGCCTCGCCCACGGGGGCGCCGGGCGGTGATGGTGTGGTGACGGGCGGTGATTTCCTGGCGTTTGTGATCGGCTTTAGTGATGGCTTGGCCATTGCGGATATTGCAGGGCCGGGCGGAGCGGCGGTGCCGGACGGGATTGTTGATGGCGAGGATTTTGTTGCGTTTATCAACATGTTCGTGGCGGGATGTTGAAGGGTGGTGTGCGGGGCGGTTCGAGGGGCGGTGATGCGTTTGGGATTGGCCTTTAAAAACTCGGCGAGTGGTTTGAGAGCTGTTGCAACGGGAATTTTCAATAATCCGGGCAACTATCGATGCACCGCGTCGGATTCGTGACAGGCTGTACGGATGCCGATTACCAGCCGCGGGCGAAGCTGTGCTTTTACGCTCATCGAGTTGCTCGAGGGAGGTTGAGCGTGGCAGACGGGTCTGTGTGGACCGAGGTCAACCTGTCGCGGGGGCCCCTAAAACCGCGGCGCGGTCCAAGGGCGATCCTGACGAGCGATGATTCGGTTCTGGGTAGGGTTCCAGTGCTTTCAAACTTGCTCACCATTTCAAAGAAGCGGCAAATAAGCTATCCAACAATCCGGGGTTTCTCGCTGTCTCTGTTTGTTGGCAAGAGACTCTTTTTTGGCACCTCAATTAAGCAGACAGAAATGTTCAATGCGAGGCTACCGCACGCAGCCCTTTCCCGCGTCATTTACCAGACTTTCTACGATTGTCCTCTTTGCACAGCATCTGGCAGTTCTTCGCGACGGTCTTCCCGCCCTCGTGCCAGGGCTTCACGTGATCGGCTTCCATCTGATCGATATCAAAATTCTTTTTGCACTTGACGCATTTGCCCTTCTGCCGCTCATACGCCTCTCGCTTCTCCTTCGGGGAGAACGCCCGGAGATTAAGAAACCGCTCGTCCTTTGTCAGTAAATATGAATAGATTCCCGACTTTTTCCCCACCTCGTCATCTTCCATCAGCCGCGAAACGTCTTTCGCCAGCGCTTTGGGATTCAGCTTCTTGTCTTTGAACTTGTTGAACAGCGGCCCCCATTGAACGTGCTTCATCTCGCGCCGATAGTCTGGGAACGTCGCCTTCGCCCACTCGATCGTCTTTTGGAAGGACTCCCACAGCGGCTTGGCGTCGTTGTCTCTTTGGTGGTCAGCCATGTACGCCTCGATCTGGCCTTTGGAGAGCCATTCGATCGCCGTTTCCAGGTAATCCTGCCGGATCGGGGTGCCGTCCATGTACTTTTCGGCGATTGCGTACGCCGGGCAGCTCGTTTTGCTGAAGTACCGCTTGGCATCGGCGGACCAGGGCCCGTGATAGACTGCGTTGCGCAACTCCTGATCGGTCAACTGCTCGCCAGCGATGTTGATGGTTTTGAACCACGCTAGTTTTTCGCTATCGGTCCCCTCGCAGAAGTAGACCATGCATTTGTACTGCAGAATCTGCGATTGCTGGTCGTCCTGGAGATTGTGGAAGTAGATGTCGTCGATCGAGAAATCACCATTGACATACTGGCAGACCGATATCGTCCGCTGTTGCCCGTCGATGACCTCGTAGCCGCCGTCATCTCGCACTGCCCAATACATCACGTTGAGCGGGAAGTCCTTGCGCACGGTACCGATTACCGCATTGCGCTGCTTGTCTTTGTAGATGAACTCTCGCTGATACGGCGGGCGAACGTCGAGTCTCCCACCGTAGCCGATAACGCCTGCTTCGGCGTTGTCGGCGTAGTCCTTGGCTAACTCCTTGACTGTGATCTCTTTCAGATCGATCTTCATTTCGTGGCTCTCCTGCGTACGAGGATGCGGGCGTAGCACCGCTTGCCATTGACATAGCCGCGATCGAGTTTGCCGTTCCAGCCTCCCCTTACAACTCCCGGTAGCAGGCCCTGCTTGACCTCATAGTCAGAGCCGACAATGTCGAATTGCTCAGGATTGTGCTTTTCGAGGAAAGAAAGGGGCACTCCCATGACACCATCGTGATCCTTCGGAATCTCTTTGTACCGGGATACCTCGACGGCATCGTAGTTGTCGTAGGTTGGAAACAGTTTCTTGTCGTAGGTGGTGTAGAGCGGCAACTCTTCGTGACGTTTGTCAATGTCGAGATTCGTGAACCAGCAGGCGTTGCCCAGACTGCGCCAGTTTGTCCCATCATCGCCACGCCAGCTTCGAACGGCTCGCATCTCGTAGTGATCCGGCACCATGAACGCGACCGGATGCGAGTAGCCGAGCCAGATCGTGTCTCCTTTCAAGAGCGAGAAGATCTCCTTGTAGGTAATTGCGTTGTGATTCCCGATGATTAGGAACTTTTTTTTGTGGTCCACCAATTGTTCGACGTACTCCCGAAACAGCGAAAACGGCGGGTTGGTGACGACGATGTCGGCCTGCTTCAGCAGGTTGATGCATTCTTCGCTGCGGAAGTCGCCGTCGCCCTTGAGTTCTCGCGGAATAATTTTTGCGGGGTCTGGCAGCTTCTGCTTCTTCTGCTCGCCGCTGTACTCGAAATATATGCCGCAGGAGGATTTACTCTGGCTGAACAGGTCGGGTTTGTCGTTCTGGTAGCAGGTGGAGATGACCTTCTTCAGCCCGAGTTTGTCGAAGTTGTTGATGAAGTACTTGAAGAAGTTGCTCACTCGCGGATCATCGCAGTTGCACAGGACGGTCTTGCCCTTGAAGTGCCGGGTGTAGTGCCGCAGTTCTTTCTCGATGTCTGAGAGCTGCGTATAAAACTCGTCCTGCTTGGTCGCCTTGGCAGCGTTGAGACTTTGGTTCAGCGGCTTGAGTTTCTTCGAAAGTTGCCGCGACCCAACCACTGATTGGCGGGTCTTCGCCCCCTGTCCGCGTTTAGGTGCTGGCTTTGGCATAGTTTGCCATTGTACTACGAATTCGCCAAAGGACTCGAAAAGAGCCAATTGAGGGGGAGGGTGCTGAAATTCCTACTTTCCCTCTTGCTCACAATCCACTTGCGTGCCACCCCTGGGGCTGGCCAGCAGCCCGCTCCGTCCATTGCGTTTCCAAAATCGGGATGACAGGATTTGAAATGGCGACCTTTTGACCCCCGGTCAACCACGCTACCAAGTTGACATGCACACCTCCGCGACTCTGACACAGCCGAATGGCGTTAGGTTGGGAGTTGCGGCTGTGTTTAGTAGCGGGAGTGCTGATGGGTTGTGCTGCTGGTTTGCGCGGCGGGCGGCCCGGCGCAGACACCGGGCCACGGCGGGCTCAAACGGGTATTTGCGGGCCCGTACTATGTGTGTTCGAAATTTGTTTGGGTTCAGGCGGACCGCGTTGACCGGTCGCTTGCAGGCTTGACCGCCCCGCCCTTTGCCGCTAAGCTCTCCTCCCCATCACGGGCGTTCCTGTGCTGGCTTTTCACATATCTGCCGTCCTGCGGGCTTTAACGCTCGCAAACGGCCCGTCCCGCCCGGAAGGCGGCGAGTCACTGTCCGAAAGGGCAGCGTTCAGGCAACGCCAAACCGAAGCGATTGCGCCACAAGGGC
>JBBRKQ010000148.1:0-9179 GCA_038231815.1 Phycisphaerales bacterium | reverse complement strand
TCCTGAATTCCCGCGATGCGAAGGTTCTCGATCGCCTCTATCGGCTGGTTATTGCGGAGGTATGCCAAGCCCAGCTTCGCGCGAACGTCCGGCTCGCCTGGCTTTTCAGCCAAATACTTTGAGTAGTTTTCAGTCGCCATCTGATACCGCGCCGCAAGCATGTCGTTGTCGCCATCAACACGGTAGGGATACGGATTGGTGCTACAGCCAGCCAAGGTTGCCCCGGCTGCAAGGCATCCGGCGACGATGACTGACGCGGACAGGCGGACAAGGCTTGGCAAAATGGGGGGCATAATGGCAGAGTTTCCGGGTCGGTGTCGGGTCCGGGTTGGCCCGCCAGGGCTACACCAAGAACCCTCAGGAGTGAATAACTGGCCAATGGTAGTGTCTGGACGTTGAAAAAGGGACGTTCTTTGCGATTTTGGGCTAATCCGCTTGACGCGGGGCGGGTTGCTTCTACCATTCATCCGCATATATGGATGAAGCATGAAAAAGGGCGTTCCACTCCATCTTATTACCGACCAGCTCACGCTGCTGAGCGATACGGCCCGACTGCGGTTGCTGCGGCTACTCGAGCGGGAAGAACTCTCGGTTGGCGAGCTCGCGCGCATCGTGCAGCTCCCGCAATCCACGGTCTCCCGGCAGCTCAAACAACTCGCCGATGGCGGATTTGTTATCAGTCGGTCAGAAGGGACCAGCACCCTCTACAGGCTGGTGATGGACGATCTGGACGATGACCAGCGCATCCTCTGGGGGGTTGTTCGGGAACGACTCAGCGGCAGTGGGGCGGGTTCAGAGCTTGTCGAAGATGCGCACCGTCTGCAGGGAGTGCTCGCAGATCGGCGGATCGATACCAAGTCCTTCTTCGGCAAGGTCGCCGGCGAATGGGACTCGGTCCGCAATGAGCTCTTTGGTGACAGGGTGACTGTGCTAGCCCTGCTGTCTCTGCTGCCTGCAAACTGGACTGTGGCGGACCTTGGCTGCGGCACCGGTAATGCCGCGGAACTGCTGGCCCCAATCGTGCGCAAAGTTATTGCTGTTGATCAGAGCGAGCCCATGCTGGCGGCCGCAGCCAAGCGGTTAGAGCATTTCAATAACGTCCAGTTTGTGCGGGGCGAACTTGAGAGCCTGCCGATAACCACCGGCACCGTGGATGCGGCTGTGTGCGTGCTGGTGCTGCACCACTTAGATAGTCCGCAAAATGCGGTAAACGAGATGGCTCGTGTTTTGCGTCCGGGGGGCGTTGCGATGGTTGTGGACATGGTTGAGCATGACCGCGCCGCGTACCGCCACAGCATGGGGCACCGATGGATGGGCTTTGGCGTCCCAGAACTGCTTCGCATGTTTGAACATGCCGGATTGACCGATACACGCCTCTTGACCTTGCCCGCTTCCAGTGATGCCAAGGGGCCCGGGTTGTTTGCGTGTACTGGCCGCGCACGGGCACCTATGCCCTCTGTCTCATAGCTTTTTTGTCTCGTAACTTCTCTGTCTTGTAACTGCTCTGTCTCATAGTTCTGTCTCATAGTCCTTCGCCTCGTCGTTCTCAATGATCGAAACTCACTTCGGAGTCGCCAGGCAATCTTTTACCGCCCGGCACACTATTTAGAAAGGTTCACTATGACCACCGCCTCTCCCGCCGTCCGTCCGTCCCCAGTTCCCCTGCCAACCGCTGATCGCGCCAAGAACGGTCTCGACTTCAAAGTCGCAGACCTTTCACTGGCCGACTTCGGCCGCAAAGAGCTTCGTCTGGCTGAGCACGAGATGCCGGGCCTCATGGCCCTGCGTGCTCGTTACAAGGGTCAGCACCCGCTCAAAGGCGCCCGCATCATGGGCTCCCTGCACATGACCGTGCAGACCGCAGTGCTGATCGAAACGCTCGTCGAGCTCGGCGCCAGCGTTCGCTGGGTCACCTGTAACATCTTCAGTACGCAAGACTCCGCCGCCGCGGCGGTTGTTGTCGCTCAGCACCTCGGCGGCACAGTTGACAACCCCAAGGGCGTGTCGGTCTATGCCTGGAAGGGTGAGACGCTGCCAGAATATTGGTGGTGCACCTCAGTAGCGATGCGCTGGCCCGATGGCGGCGGCCCGAACATGCTGCTGGATGACGGCGGCGATATCACGCTGCTGGTGCACAAGGGTGCAGAGTACGAAGCCGCCGGCAAGGTGCCGGCGTTTAACGAAGCCAGCGAGCCTGAGGAGTGGGGCGTAATTCTGGATCTGCTCCGCAGCGAGCAGATCGCCAGCCCCAACCGCTTCGGCAAGATCATCAAGGAAATCAAGGGCGTCTCCGAGGAGACCACCACCGGCGTGCACCGTCTGTATGAAATGCAGAAGGCTGGCAAGCTCATGTTCCCGGCCATCAACGTCAACGACTCGGCCACCAAGAGCAAGTTTGACAACCTCTACGGCTGCCGCCACTCACTGGTTGACGGTCTGAACCGTGCGACCGACGTCATGCTCGGCGGCAAGGTTGCCGTTGTGCTTGGCTACGGCGATGTGGGCAAGGGCTCGGCCCAGAGCCTGCGTGGTCAGGGCTGCCGCGTGATCGTCACCGAGATTGACCCCATCAACGCCCTGCAGGCCGCGATGGAAGGCTATCAGGTCGCGACGCTGGAAAGCGTCATCGACTCGGCCGATATCTTCATCACCACCACCGGCAACAAAGATGTCATCACCATCGATGACATGCGCAAGATGAAGGACAAGGCCATCGTCGCCAACATCGGCCACTTCGATAACGAGATCGACATGGCCGGCCTCCACAAGGCCAAGGACGCCAAGCGAGTCAACATCAAGGCTCAGTACGATGAATTCGTGTTCAACCAAGGCGTCAAGGGCGAGAAGTCAATCCTGATTCTTGCCGAAGGCCGCCTCATGAACTTGGGTTGCGCTACTGGTCACCCCAGCTTTGTGATGTCCGCCAGCTTCACCAACCAGACCATGGCCCAGCTTGATCTGTGGTTCAACGCCACGGACAAGCCAACCCTTTCCGGCGTGAAGTACACCGAGAACAAGGTGTACGTCCTGCCCAAGAAGCTTGATGAGGAAGTCGCCCGCCTGCACCTTGACAAGATCGGCGTCAAGCTGACCACACTCACTCCGGCCCAGGCCAGCTACCTCAACGTTTCGGTTGATGGCCCGTACAAGCCCGAACACTACCGCTATTGATATCAGTTGGGCCGCAGCGGCCTTTAGGTAAATAAAAACAACCCCGAAAGCCTCAAGCTTTCGGGGTTGTTTTCTTTTTGTCAGCTTTGTCTAAGAGCAAGCCAAGCTGTTGGCAAGAAGCCCATGCCAATCACATCGCCGAGCCGCCACCAACAACACGCTCAACCTCATCAAGGTCTGTATGCCCTTGGGCAGCGCAGCGCCAGCCCGCGTTCAGCAGCGTCGTAAACACACCACGCTCCACAACACGGCGCATGTCCTGAATCGTGGGTGTAGTCAGAATCACGTCGCGAAGCTCATCAGTAAATTCGAGCATTTCGTAGATTGCGCGGCGGCCTCGATAGCCGGTCCGCAAACACGCGGCACAGCCCACCGGCGTGTTCACCTCGTGCTTGCCTTCCAAGTACCGGCCCATCTTCGTCGCTTGGCCAGGCGTGACCCGAATCGGCTTCTTGCAGACCTCGCACAACTGCCTCACCAATCGCTGCGCAATGGCAATATCCAGCGAGCTGGCAACCAGGAACGGCTCAACCTTCAAGTCCAGCACGCGGAACACCGCCGAGATACTGTCCTTGCTGTGGACCGTCGAGAACACCAGGTGACCGGTGATGGCTGCCTGCATGGCGGTGCGGGCAGTTTCCTCATCACGAATCTCACCGACCAGAATCACATCCGGATCCTGACGCAGCACCGAGCGGAGGAGTTCCTTAAACGTGTTGCCACGCGCCTCATCAATCGGAATCTGCGTGACGCCCTCAAGCTGGTACTCAACCGGGTCTTCAATCGTCACCACGTTGGTGGTTTCACGGTCAATTTCACGCAGAGCGTTGTACAAGGTGGTCGTCTTGCCGGAGCCAGTAGGCCCGCACACCAGCACGAAGCCCTGTTCCTTGGTGCACACCTTCCGCAGCCGCTCGTGCATGTACGTCGGCAATCCCAAGTCAGTCAGCGATCGCGGGCTATTGGCAGAGTCCAGCACACGCAGCACCAACTTAGCGCCATGCACAGACGGTGTGATCGAGACACGATAGTCAACCTTGCGGTTCTTGAACTTCACACCAAAGCGGCCATCCTGCACCGCATCGTTGCCGGACTGCTGCATCTGCGCTGCCGCACGCGACACGCCCAGCACAAGCTGGCCCACCTTTTCGGGCAGGTCGCAGATGTGCAGCATCTGGCCGTCAACGCGATAGCGAATCGTGTACTTGCCAAGCTTCGGCTCAATGTGCACATCCGTCGCCCGTGACTTGCCGGCCAGCAGCAAGGTCATACGCAGGGCCATCGGCCCCGGAGCATTGCCAGAGAGTGCCGAGGAGCTCTTGCCATCCGCATCAATCAGGCCCACCGGGTCATCGCCCTCACCTTTGGGGGGTAGGCCCAGCAGCAAGCCGCGAAGTTCATCGGCCCAGGCTGTATCCGTGTCAATCGTTCGGCCCCGCACCTGCTGGCGAACTTCCTCCAGCGTCTGCTCAGCCTCAATCGCAAACGTGTGCGCACCAATGCGGATTGTCGCGCCAGCGTTTACTTCCAGCTCTTCTTTCACCAGCTTGGTGCTGTTGACCTTCGTGCCGTTGCGGCTGCCCAGATCGCGAACGACCACCCGCCCGCCCTTTTTCAGTTCAACCACCGCGTGGTACCGGCTGGCGGCTTCATCAGCGAGGGGCAGTATGTTGTCAGGGTGCCGGCCAATGGTGATCGGTTTGTCCTCAAGCGGAATCAGGTAGCCGCGGCCATCGGTAGAGCAAAGCTGGAAGGAGGGCATGGGTGTGGTTTCGCAAATCCGAACCAAAGAACAAGTCCCTGCCCCGCCGGGCCCCTTGCCCGTGGCGGCTGGAGGAACAATTTTCTGACTCGAATGATACGGCGCTGAAACGACGCTGTCGCCGGAACGGGCCGCAAAGTGCCTAACCTCAGCTCCCCATGATCGACCTCAAGCAGCTCCGTGACAACCCCCAGAAGTTCAAGGATGGCGCCCTCAAAAAGGGCATGGATATCGATATTGACCGCCTCCTGCGGCTAGATGAGGACCAGCGCACCGCATCCAGCCGGGCCGAAGCACTCCGGGCCGAGCAGCGGAAGATTGAAAAGGAGCTGGGTCCACAGATCGGCAAGCTGGCTGGCCAGCTCAAGGCCGCGACGGGCGATGCAAAAGCGGCCCTTGAGGCCCAACTGGCAGAATTCAAGGCCAAGCCTTCAGCACTCAAAGAGGATATCGACGCCCTGACCAAAGCGGCGGCGAAGATCGAGCCCGAAATTCACCAGATCCTGCTGACGATCCCACTGCCGCCCGATGCGGATGTGCCGGTCGGTCGCGGCTCGGAAGACAATATTGCCGTCAAGCACTGGAGCCCCCCGGGCTTTGACGTTGCCAAACCCTTCGCCGCCAGCAAGGGATTCAAGCCAAAAACCCACCTTCAATTGTGCGACGATCTAAAACTGGCAGACTTTCCGCGTGGCGTGAAGATGGCCGGTAGCCGCAGCTATGTGCTCACAGGTAACGGCATGCTGCTGCACCAGGCCCTGCTCCGCTACGCGGTTGACTTTATGGTGCACACCAACGGCTTTACACCCATGAGTGTGCCGGTGCTGGTCCGCGAGGAGTGCATGGTGGGCACGGGCTTCTTCCCGGCCGGTCGCGAGCAGGCGTACTTCGTTGAAGAAAGCCAGCGCGGCGGCGGGCAGGACATGTTCCTCACGGGCACCGGCGAGGTTGGCCTGATGGGCATTCACCAGGATGAGATTTTGGATGAAGCATCGCTGCCACGAAAGTACGTTACGGTGAGCACCTGCTTCCGGCGTGAGGCCGGAGCCGCAGGCAAGGAAACCGCAGGGCTGTACCGCATTCACCAGTTTGACAAGGTTGAGCAGGTGGTGATCTGCCGGGCCGATGAGCAGGAAAGCCGGCAGTGGCACAAGAAAATGCTTGGCTATGTCGAGCAGCTTGTTCAATCGCTTGAACTGCCGTACCGCCTGCTGCAATGCTGCACGGGTGACCTCGGCGTCAAAAACGCCGACATGGTGGATGTTGAGTGCTGGATGCCCGGCCGCGGCGAAGTGGGACCGGATGGAACCCCCAGTGGCGACTACGGCGAGACCCACTCGGCCAGCCGGTTGTATGACTATCAGTGCCGCCGCCTCAACATGCGATACAAGGGCAACGACGGAAAAGGCACGGTGTTCTGCCACTCGCTGAACAACACGGTGGCGGCCAGCCCGCGATTGATGATCCCGGTGCTGGAGAACCACCAGAATGCGGATGGAACAGTAACGGTGCCGAAGGTTTTGAGGCCGTACATGGGCGGGGTTGAAGTGATCCGGTAGGTTGTCCCTTTGGCCCTGATTTTCCGGCGAGCCAGGCGTGGCGCTCGAAAATACGCCCGATAAATAGGTTTCATGCTGGAATCTTGCAGGTCTAACCTGCCCGGCACGCGCTAACCTTTTAGTCGCGGGTTTCAGACATCCGCCGATGAGCTGTCTGACTTGACTCCTGCTGAAGAAGGAACAGATCGTGAAAAATTTTTGTGCTCTAGCTCTCGTTTCACAATGCATCGGTGCCGCCAGTCCGGCCGTGGCTCAGCCGCGGATTACGAACATTCCACGGCTTTACAACCAGCATTTTGTGATACCAACTGGTGTCAGTGCTGATGGTCGGACGGTGATCGGCGGAACGGGTTTCGGGCTGGGCATGTACTGGAATGCGCAGCAGGGCACTCGAGATCTCGGCAACTTGCCAGGCGGGGCAGGATCGCGCGGCTTTGGTGTGAGCGCGGATGGTTCGGTGATCGTCGGCACCGGCACCATCGGGGGCTTCCGCTATACCCAGACCGGCGGTGCCGCATACCTGTTCAATCCAACCCGACCTTCATCGGCTTTGGGCGTAAGTGCAGACGGCGGCATCACTGTCGGCGCATTGTCCTTCAATTCTCAGACTCGGGGATACCGATTGTCGGGTGCGGGCGAGCTTGACATTCTGCCAGTAGTCCCAGGCGGAATTAACTCGTTCGCCGTGGCCGTGAGCGCTGACGGCTCAACGGTCGTGGGCTACGGGTCAGTGAACTCGAGGTCGCTTGCGTATCGTTGGACGCAGGCCGAGGGCCTATCGATGCTCGGCGTGCTCCCGGGTGGCCAAGCCTCGACAGCCACAGCCATAAGCGGTGATGGCGGCACAATCGTTGGTCGGAGCGGAGTGACCCTCACAGGCGATCGAGCCTTTCGCTGGACTTCGCGTGACGGCATGCAGGCCCTCGGGGTCCTTTCCGGGGACACAATTTCAGAAGCTCTCGGCGTAAACTTCACCGGTTCGGCGATCGTTGGTCGGAGCACCACGGCAAACGATGCAGACAAAGCGTTCCTGTGGACGGCATCGGGGGGGCTCGTCAACCTCAACACCTATCTCCCGACGCTGGGCATCAACCTTGCCGGCTGGAACCTGACCAGCGCCGTGGGCATCTCCGCTGATGGCAACACAATCGTAGGAATCGGAACCTTCAGCGGACAGCGCAGCGGTTGGTTGGCGACCATTCCATCGCCCGGCGCCGGCTGCATCATGGGCTTTGGTGCATTGCTCGTGGCACGCCGTCGGCGGAGGTAGTCGTGCTCGGCGATCACATCGGTCGCGTGCTATTGGCTGCGAGTTACAAACGAGAACACGATCTTCGAGAACAGCCGCCCAAGAGTCACCGCCGAGACAGTGGCCACCAAACCCGGAAGGTGGCTCCGGCGATTGACAGGCAAAGGTGGTTGCTGCCGCCAGCGGTACCGAAACCCCGGCGACGGACCATAACTGAACCAGACGCTGGAAGCGCTGCTTGGGCGTTGAAACCGCGGCAAGTCAATGTCAGGTTCTCCGGGAGAACAAACGGTACGGCAAGAAGAATCCCATGGCCCATGACTGCGTCCAAGCGGATCCACAAGTCGTGGTGCAAGCACACCGTGCGCTCACAAGCCGGGCCTCCCGAGCTCGCATCGCATACGGCGGCCGGTGAGCGCGAGAAGTCTCACTTGCACATCCAACGGATCTGCAGCACTTCCCCGCAGCCGGCGAGGTCACGACCTTCGACCGCAGCTGGTACAACCAAGCGGGCGTGAAATATGTCATGAATAATTGTTCCGCCAAGCAGCATTCGACTTTTCTCGAACTGTGTCCGAAGGTAAAGAACTACATCATCGGTGCGGGAATCATTCTGATCAAGATCTGGATCGAATCCAGCGATAAAGAGCAAGGCCGCTACTTTGAAGCCCGAATCGCTAACCCTCTGCACCAGCGGCAGCTCAGCCCGATGGACCTGCCATCTCCTACCAAATGGTTTGAATACTTACGGGCCGGTGACATGATGCTCGCCGCGGCCGATACGAAACAGTGCCCATGGTACATCCTCCCCTCTGACGATAAAAACGCGAAACGCTGAACTGCATCCAGCACGTTCTGGAGCTGATCCCATACAAGAACGTGCCGCACAAGAAGATCGAGCTTCCGAAGCGATCGATGAAGGGCGTTTATGACGATGTGGCCTCACCGAAGGGTCGGAAGTTGGTGAAGCAGAGCTATTGAATCACGAGATCGATTGAACAAGGCCTTGCCTCAGTAACGCAAGAGCCCCGATGTCGATCCTTCCGCTGGCTTCAGATCTACCGATCGATTGGACCCGCCGGGATCATCCAAGCAGTCCAATAATCGTTGCGATAATCGCCAGCGCCGCGGCCATGAGAGACTCACCAGCGACCAAGCCCGAAGCAACAGGAATGTTGTACGCCTCAGCCGATTTCTTGTGCAGCTTCGTCCAGACGACCACGATGACCGAACCGACCAGGAACGAAAACGCGTTCTGGAACGGGATCACCCACGACAGCCCAAGACCGGTGGCGGAGGGCACCCACTTGCGGTGCTTCGATGGCAGCAGCTTCTCAAGCAGCGGCAGCAGCATGCCAACCGCAGCACCGACAAAGATCGCTGTAATCGCCGATGGCGGCAACTCGCCAATACCCTTCACCAGCACGCGAGCGACAGC
>JBBRKQ010000147.1:0-9284 GCA_038231815.1 Phycisphaerales bacterium | reverse complement strand
TGATGCACACGTGCTGGCTGTTGGGCCAGGCTTAGGCACGGCCGAAGGCGCACAACACACCGTGCTGCTGGCATTGCAACAGGCCGAGTGCCACTTGGTACTGGATGCAGACGGGATCAACTGCATGAGCCTGCTGCCCGAACTGCAAGACAGCATCACCGCGCCGGCGATTCTCACCCCGCACCCCGGTGAGTTCAAGCGATTGGCCAACGTGCTGTTGATGTCACAGCCGATTGATACCGCCGCCCAGCGGCAGAGTGCTGCCGAGGAAATGGCCCGTCGGCTTGGGTGCATCATCGTACTAAAGGGTGCCGGAACAGTGGTGACCGATGGTCATCGCAGCTTCATCAACACATCAGGCTCGGCGGTACTTGCCACCGCGGGGACCGGTGATGTGCTGACGGGAATCATCGCCGGGCTGGTCGCACAGTTTGTAGCCGAACCCAGTGAACCACGTCCTTGGCCAATGCCGCCAAAGCAGCCAGACCCAACCCGACCGTGGAGCCTGTTTGATGCCGCATGCTTTGGCGTGTGGCTGCACGGCGCCGCGGCGGATGCGTGGTGCATCGCAAACGGGGCAACCGCCGGCCTGCTGGCTGAGGAATTGGCAGATGCAGTGCCAGGGGTCCTCGGTGCGGTCACCGACCGATAACATCGTACTTGTGGAGGCGTGCTCTTCCATTCGCAAACAAAGTTATCCAACCGGCACCACCAGAATACTTCGGGTTTTCGGACGATTCACCAGCACCGCAGACGCCGTAAGTGGTTGTTTTTGCATGGTTTGCTTGCGTTTTGAGCGCAGAGCGGTATCATGTGTCCTCGCTGACAAAATACCAGCGTTTCGCAGGCGGTCAACCGTGATCGCTCCACACCCACAGGAGATTGAGATGAAACTCGCTATCACTACCGCCGCACTGTCGATCATGGCTCTGTCCTCAGTGGCTTCCGCTCAGATTGCATACTGGCAGTTCCCCACCACAGTTCCCACCGGCACGGGTGGAACCGCCCAGAACTATGACATCGCCTTTCCGATTGCCGCAGACGTGAAGGCAAACGCCGGGCTCGCCGTTATTACGACCGATGCCCTGACGTTCAACGGCTCAGCGGCGACAACGCTCGACCAAGGTTCCATGCAGTACTTCTCAGGCTCCACAATCAACGCTCTTCCAGGCGTTGTCCCAGGCTCAGGCCTCAGCATGCGTGGCAACACCGGCAATGTGTCCAACGGCAGATCAATTACAATGCGGTTTGATACGTCCACCTTCAGCAACATCTCAATGTCTTTCGCTGAGCGCGTAACGAGCACCGGTCCGGCCACCATCGCTTTTTCTTACTCAACCGATGGCACAAACTTCACCGCGTTTTCAACGGCAAGCCCAACCCGCAACGGCATCTTCGTTCTCCGCACGGTTGATTTCTCCGCAGTCACCGATCTGAACAACGTCCCCGCCGCTTACATCCGCATGACCTTCGACGGCTTCACCGGCACCAATGGCTCCGGCGCCGTCCGGGTTGACAACATCCTCATCGTCCCCACGCCCGCCACCGCCGCGCTGCTGGGCCTCGGTAGCCTCGCCGCCATGCGTCGTCGTCGCGCCTAAGCGATACGTGATCTGAGTTGGCTTCATCTCTGAACTTGACCCTAGCCCCGCGCTTCCGGCGCGGGGCTTTTTATTTGTCCCCGCTTCCCAAACCGCAGTATGCTCCTGCACCATGTCAGCTACGCCCCCCACTTCCAGCCATCCCACACCGGCGGCCACGCGCAACGTCCTTGGCGGCCCGCTCTCTCCCTGCTCAACTGCCCCCCCTGACCGGCTTCTTCCGCGACGGCTGCTGCCGCACTGATGAGCATGACCATGGCCGCCACGTCATTTGTGCGCTCATGACCGAAAAGTTCCTTCAGTTCTCGGTTGCCAAAGGCAATGACCTGTCAACACCGCGACCAGAATACCAGTTCCCCGGCCTCAAACCGGGTGATCGCTGGTGCGTGTGTGCGATGCGATGGCGGGAAGCACTACAAGCCGGTGCCGCCCCGCCAGTCGTGCTTGAGGCCTGCCACGAGGCTGCCCTCAAGTTTGTAACACTGGAACAGCTTCAAAGTAACTCAGTGCTCGGCTAACCCCGTTTGAAGCCCGATTCCTTGGATTCAACCCCGATTAACACTCCCACCAGGCCACGCGCTGGGCTCAAGTCGCTTATGCTGCTGTTATGCCTTCTGCTGCCCGCCGCCAAAGAGCCCAGAAACTCGCCGACTTTCGCAAGCAAGCGGGAGACTTTGACCCCGACAAGGCAGGTCGCTCGCTCGATTTGAAGCGCCCCAAGGGTGCCAAACGCGGCGCTGCCACCGAAGACGGCGGCAAGTCTGGCCGCCCCGACCGCCGCCCGCTAAAACCTGCGCACAATACCGTTCCCGGCCAAGGCCCGCTCGCGCCCGACGGCTTCCCGCTCGTTCGCCTGCAGCGACTCATGGCCGATGCAGGCGTTGCCGCCCGGCGCACCTGCGAAGCGTTTATCACCCAAGGCAAGGTCGAGGTCAACGGCAAGCTGACCATGAAGCTGCCAATCTTTGTTGACCCTCGCCATGACAAGATCACGGTTTCAGGCAAGCTCTTGGCAATCGCCCGTGATGGCCGCAAGCGTGTAGGCGGCGCAGGGCCGGTAAAGCCTGTGTACGTGATGCTGCACAAGCCCGCCCGCGTGATGACCACCACCAGCGATGATGGCGGTCGCACCACAGTGATGGAGCTGATCCAGATCCCCGGCAACCCACGCATCTTCCCCGTCGGCCGGCTTGATTTCCACGCCAGCGGCATGGTGCTGCTGACCAACGATGGCGACTTGGCCAACCGGCTCACGCACGCACGCTACAACGTGCCGCGCACCTACCAGCTCACGCTCAAGGGCTACGCCAGCAATGAGCAGCTCATGAACCTGGCCCGGGTAATCTTTCCCAAGTCAGTCAAGATCAACCCCGCTTGGTTTGGCGCTGCAATGGTCGAGCAGCCCGTGTACGCCCAGCCCGAGCCAATGAACGAGCAGGATGCCGACCCGCGCTTCGCACACCGCCTCGTGCGCAAGCAGCAGATGCGCATCGCCCCGCTGGCGCCGTTTGATAAAACCGGCAAGCCTCTGCCCACCAACCTCTACAAATCCCGCGACGGCGTGTACATTGACCCGCGCGATGCGGGCGAGCCGCAGCCCATCGGCGTAAATAAAGTGCTGGTGCCCACCGGCGAGTTCATCCATGATGGCCCGTTTCGCATCATCCGCCGGGGCAGCCCCACCGGCGCAAACGCCGGAGGCCGAAACCGCGGCGGCAATCGCGAAAGTAATCGTGGTAGCCCACGCGAAAACTCGCGCGGCCCAGCTCGCGATGATCCTCGCAGCGAACACCGCAGCGAATCACGCGGCAGCACATCTCGCATGGAACCCGTCCGCACCGGCGGCCCAAAAACCGTTGTTGAGTTTGACCTTGAACGCCCCCCCTTCGCCTCGCTCAATGACCTTGTCACCAGCACAGGGCTCGAACTGCAATACTGGTCGCTGGTGGCAATGGGCGGCGTCAAACTCACCGGTGTCATCAGCGGCCAATGGCGCATGCTGCTGCCGCAGGAGGTTCGCCTGCTCAAGCGCTCAGGTACCGAACCCTTCAAGCCATCATCCGGCTTCACCGGGCCAAACCAAAAACTCGCGGGCAAAACGCCCATCGCCGGCAGAGGCTGGGGCGAGGCCGAAACCCCCGGTCTCGGCACCCTGCCCAAGGCCCAAGGTGGCATGGGTGGCATGGGTGGTCCGGGCTGGCAAGCCGCCGCGGCCGATGCAGCCCGCGGCAGCGCCGGCTACGTTGACCCGGAATACGCGCCCGATGAGGATGCAGACTTCGATGCCGAGATCGACGGCGATTTTGATGGCGAGTTGACAGCCCCCCAAGGCGACGAAACCGCCGAGAACACCGAAGGCGCCGAACACGCCGATGCCGATGCCGATGGCGACGCCTTAAACGAACGAGGCGGCATTCCAACCAGGGCCGCTACCGGGCAGAAGTCCTATCTCTCCGATGCGCACTTCGAGTCCGAAGACTCGGACGATGAGTTTGAACCCGATGCCGAGGCCGATGGCCAAGATGACGAACCAGATGCAGGTGCCGCCGCTGGAGGCAAACCTGCCAGCAAAACCGGAGAAAGGCCGACCAAGCCCACACCCGGAGCAAAGCCTGCAAAGGAATACAAGCCCCGAACCTCATCCAACCCTGCCCCGGCCGGAATGCCCAGACCGGGCAGCAAGGGTCCACGCACAATTCGGCCAAAGTTCTAAAGCCCGCCATCGCCCCCTCGCCCCTTGCCCCCTCCCGGGCTTCGGGGCAATCATCCACCGGTTTTAAGGCGGCACAACCCGCCCCCAACTCCTGCACGCCTGCTCCCGGGTCCAGCCCTCCATCGGTTGCCTTGCCGTGCAATTCCCTGCTGACTGTGGGCCGGTAACCCGCTAGAATGGCTCGGTTCCGAAAGCACCGACCAATCCGAAGTTTCCGGCCGTCGGGGCTTGCCACATTGGCCAAGATTGTTCCCCTTGGCAAAATTGCATGGAGGCAATATGCAGCATCACACGCTCTCGGCGATCATCCTCGCCATCGCAGGTTCAACTTCTCTCGCCCAAACAACCCCACCCGCAGCCACCGGCAACTCAAACGCTGGCAGCATCAATATGGCCGTCCGGGTCATCGCCCCGCCAGTGTTCATCACCACCGGCCCGGCCGAACTGCGGTGCGGCGACGCATTCAGCTTCTACGCAGTCTCTCGCCTGCCCATCGGCACCAAACTGCTGGGAGACACCACCAGCAACGGCTACGTTAAAGTGGCCTACCCGGCCGGCAGCCGCGCCTTTGTACCGGCCGATGAACTTGTGGCCGATGCCGCCGGTAAGACCGGCAAGCTGGCCCGTCCATCACGCCTGCTGGCAGCCAATGCCGATGCAGGCCCCAGAGCAAGCTGGAACGCGCTGCTTGAAAAAGAACTGGCAGCGGGCACTGAACTGGCAATTCTCGAAGCCATCAGTGAGGGCGGCAAGCCCACGCACTACGCAGTTGGCACGCCCAAAGAGGCTCACGCGTTTGTGTCCAAGCAGTCCGTCCGCGAGGCAACCGCAGAGGAAGCAGCCCCGTTCCTGGCCTCACTTGGCCTGAGTGTGGCAGCTCCGGTCGTGGCACCAGCTCCAGCACCCACTCCCGCTCCAGCACCCACTCCGGTGGTTACCACGGCCCCTGCTCCGACCCCGGCTCCTGCCCCAGCTGCAACCGTCGTCGCACCAACGGCAGCCCCAACGCTAACCCCTGCCCCAGCCGCCCCCGCAATCACAGTGCCCCCGGCAACCATCAATCTGCCTCCTGCTGGTGGCCCAAAGCCCGGCACCGCGCTGCCCCCAGTCCCGGTTGACCAGTCCGCACCCGCAGGTTCCGCAAACGCGTCCGCTCCTGCCGCAGCGCCGCGGCTGATGCCAACCCCACCAGCTCCCGGATCTTCATCGGATGATCCATCGGTAGCGCCCAAAACCGAAGCCAGCCCCGAAGCCGCCACCAGCGTCAAGCCAGCCGCCGCATCAACCAAGGTAACCGACGCCATCCGCCGGGCCTCACCCACAGAAGAACTCAACGCAATCTTCACACGCTTGCAGAAGCAGCCGTTGGAAGAGGCCGAGTTTGAACAAGCCATCGCCCGCTTTGAACAGTACCGTGCCCAACTCAGCGGCTCACCCGGTGATGCGCGGCTCAAAGAGCGTGCCCGCCGGATGGAAGAGATCATCAAGCTGCGAATGGAACTGCGTGACACCCAGCGGAAGAATCGCGACTCCGATGCAAGCATCAAAGCGTCTCGCGCCGACATGCGCTCCTCACTCGAGCAGTACGAGCGGCAACGCATCTACACCATCATCGGCCGGCTCATCCCCAGCACTGTCTATGACGGTACCCGCCTCCCACTGCTCTACCGCGTGCACTCACCCGAGCCCGGAACTTCCCGCACCCTCGGCTACCTCCAGCCCGATGCAGGCATGGACCTGACCGGAAAACTCGGCCAAACCGTCGGCGTAGTTGGCGAAACCCGCTTTGATGAAACACTCAAGGCCACCCTCATCACCGCCACCAAGGTTGATGTTGTGTCACTCGCCCCACTGGTTCGTGTCACCACTGACCAGACGCCAGCACCTGCCGCAAAGCCAGCCGATCCTCTGCCCGATACCCAGAAGTAATTGGCAGGCAACCGGTATCAGGCCCCAGCCCGCAACACCAGAAGTGAATCAATCAAACGCCTTTGCCCATCCACCGGCAAAGGCGTTTGTGTTTTTGCTCTTCCTCACTCTTGTCTCTTGTCTCTTGGCCCCCGTGCTTCAACTCCGTCCCCCTTCCTCCTGAAACACCTGCCCCGGCGTCTACGTCGCATCAAGTGCTAAAAACACCACCGCAGCCGCGGCCTCCTGCGGCGTTCCGCTTCGACCCATCGGCACGCGAGCCAAATACCGCGCCTGCATCGCCGCATCCGCTTCGTGCCCACTGTCCGGGAATGCCACCACCCCCGGCGCAACGGCGTTGCACCGCACCCGCGGCGCAAGCTCACGGGCAAGGGCCAGCGTCATTTCCAGCAGCGCCGCCTTTGACATCCCATACGCCAGATGCCCCTTCCTAGGCTGCCCGCGTTCGCCCATCGCGTGGATGTCACACATCGACACAATCGCACCGCCACCATCGCACCGCGAAGCGGCCAGCAGCCCACGCAGGCCCGCGCTCAGCAGCGCCGGCCCGTGCGCGTTCACCGCCATCGCAAGCGCCAGCACACTTGCATCCAATCCTTCCAATGCCGAGGGTTCATACCACGACGCGTTGTGAACCAGCACATCAAGCCCGCCGCTCTCACCCAATTCCCCCGCCATCCTCTCCGCAGTACTTCGCACCCCCGCCACATCCGCCAATTCCAACTCATACAACGTCACGGCGGCTCCCAACCGCTCACACTCCGCGGCGATTGCTCCCGCCCCACCCGCTGCCGCAGCACGGTGGGTAAGCACCAAATCACACCCACGCCGTGCAAACGCAATCGCACAGGCATGCCCCACCCGTGCTGGCCGTGAGCAACCGGTAATCATCACCACCGGTCTGCCCGCCCCGCTCGCTCGCTCGCTACTCATTTCGTGCGCCTTTCTGGAGGCAGATCATCACCAGTCACATCACTATCGCGTCCCGTGCGCCATGATTCACCATCATCCGGCCCATGCCCACCACCATCGCCGCTTCCATCGCCACCCCCATTGCCACCTCCGCGCGGCCCATCGCCCCACCGTTCATCCTCATCACCATCATCGCCGCCACGCGGCTCAACCTTCAGCCGCCGCCCAGCCTCCTCCCAGGCCGATACCGGCGATTTCACCTTCCGATTCGGCCGCGGCTTATTGCGCCGATGCAGCCCCAATCCAGTTCGCGTCCCCGTCAGCACAGCCCGCGCCAGCAACAGCGCGATCAGCAGTACCACCAGCGACACCACAATTAGCGACGATGACGCCACCACCCGTTCCAATTTCGTATGCTCTCGTGGTGCGCCAGCCGAAACACCACCCTCCGCCGCCCGCTCGGCCTGGGCCGCTGACGGCTTGCCAGTCTCTTGGGTCACAGGTTTGGCAACAGCAGCATCTCGCACCAACAACCATACGGCCCCCCGGCCGAACAGATGCCGCGACCCGCAAGAACCCCCAACCGCGCACCATTTTCGGCCTGCGGACCGCTTTACCTACCTGCGATTGATCAATTCTTCGTGTTGCCTGGTCGCCCGGGTCTGTACGCACACCTCCCCGCTCCCCCGCCCACGCGCAGGTCACGTTCAACATCAGCTTTGATGACCCCGCGGGCACACTCCCGCCCTGTCAAAGCAATCTTCGCAGCCACCTCTTGGCCGCCGGTTCTGCATGGGCCGCAGGCTTGCCCGGGGCGGCCACGCTCTCCATCCGCGTGCGCCCCACAACCGCGATGCAGTACAGCAGCGGCTACTCATTCACTAGTGCCTTCACCGGCACTTCCAACGGCTTCAACACCTTGGAACAAGGCGCTGCGGCCCACATCCGAACTGGCCAAAATATTTCGCCCGGCAACCCGGATATTCAGTTCATCATCAATCCGGCATACATCATCGATACTCTCTGGTTTGATCCAGACCCATTCTCACGCTCCGCCCCGGTGCCGGAAGATCGCACCGATGCAATCAATGTCCGTCTGCCTCCACCAACTCGGCCATGCGCTGGCCTACAACGGCTGGAGGAACGGGTTTGACGGCTCCTTGCCCGGCAACTACGCCTCCCCGTTTGATCAACTCGTCGGCTTTGAGGGCGACAATTTCTGGTTCAGCGGCCCCAGCACCACCACGCTCACCGGCGGCCCGGTCGCCGTCACCTGTGACAATCCCTTTCACTTCGGTAACAACCCGCCACGCCCCGGCAGCAAACTCATCCCGCAACTCATGAGCGGTGTGGTCTTTCGCAACGGCCATCGCTATCGCATCTCGGAACTTGACTGGGCGGTGCTTGCTGATCTGGGTGTTGCCGTGCTGCAACCCCCCGCATCAGGCCCGGCAAACATCACCGGTGGCGGCAGCGCAGGCCTCAGTCCCGATGGCATTGTCGACGGCTCCGACTTCGTCGCATTCATCAACAGTTTCAGCACGGGCGATCCAAATGTCGACCCGCTGGCTGATCTTGCCGGCGGCGGAATCAATGGGCTTGAACCCGACGGCATCATCGATGGCAGTGACTTCATCGCATTCATCAACGCCTTCGCAGCAGGTTGCTAACCCACTTTCGCTCTCCAAACCCCCCTCTTCCAACCCCCCTCTCCCAACCCCGCAAATCCACCCCGGGCCAAGCCTCCACATCATCGCAACGCAAACGCCTCACACCACACACCACCCAATCTCGGGCCAACCTCCACCGTGCTCGGCCCGGCACAAAAACCGCACCAAGCCCTCCGGCACAAGCCCGAGCCTCTGCCGCCCTGGCTCATTACCAGACCTTATCGCCCCCACAATCTCCGCCTTCGGCCGCGAACGGAATCGCCCGTTCACCTTCGCACCCCTATTTCCGCCCTGTACGTGCCAAGTTCCCGGCAAACCCCGCAGGATGTGATAACATATCCCTCATCCCGTGCAACTCTGCACCCGGCGCACACGCCTGATTCGCCAATGTACCGTATCGAGGAGAGACCATGATTCACTTTGTGAAGCGAGTAGTAACCTCTGTATCCCGGGCGCTCA
>JBBRKQ010000146.1:0-9397 GCA_038231815.1 Phycisphaerales bacterium | reverse complement strand
GATTCGGGGATCATCAATTACAACCCCATCACGCATGGTTACCAGCACGCCGAACGGTGCATTGTTCACCGTGCGCTCCACAAACGCCCGCAACCCGCGTGTGTCGGCCTGCTGATCGATGCGCTGTCGGTACTTGACCTCTACCGGGAGCCTGGTCTGACCGATCGTCAAGATGAAGTCCACTTCCGGTTCACTTCCTCGCTCGGGAAAGTGGGCGACATCGAGGTGCGGAATACCGTTCAAAAACTGCCCGACCGCCCCTTCAACAATGTGCCCGGCAACATCGCCCAGCGTCGATGTAATCAGCGTCTCGGGATCCAGCGGCACCTGCTCCTGCAGCCACGCCGCCCGCAGCCCATGATCGCAAAGACACAGCTTGGGTGCACCGCGTTTCTTTTTAAGTCGAATTTCCAGCGGAGGCACCAGCCTGATCAGCATCGCCGCTTCAAGAAATCGCAGATATGCTCCAATCCGCTGCCAGCCCACATCGGCGCCCAGGGCCGACCGAATGTCGTGCACAAATACCGCCTGTTGTGGACACTGCCCGGTGTAGCGGCATGCAATCCGGAACACTTCCTTGAGCAGCGTCTCATCCCGTTTGCGGCCCCGGTCGCCTTGCCGAAGATCATGCTGGATGGCGCGATTCACTACCGTTTCGACAAGTTGGTCGGCCAATTCCAGCCAAGGCAAATCGGCAAATTCATGCCCCATCGGGTAACCACCACGCTCCGCCCACCGTCCGAAGGCGAGATCTCTCAGCGGCGCGTTGGCCAATCCGAACTCTTGCAGCCGCCGCCAGGTTTCTTTGCGCGTCAATGGCTCAAGCCCGTTCTCCGGCATGAACTCGGGCAAGTCCTGTTTGAGGGCCAGTCCTGCAATCTCCCGCAGCCGCAGCGGTCCAAGTTCAATCGTTGCAATGCGCCCGGCCAGACTGTCGCGCCCGGCTTCAATCCGCAGTGCCGATGAACCCGTCACCAGCACCCGCACAGTGTGGTGATCCACAAGTGCTTTGAGCTCGGCCGCCCATTCAGTCAGATTCTGGACCTCATCCAGCAGCAGATAGACCGGCTCGCCGGCTTTTGCGGCCTCGTTGAGCGTTCGCCCGGCGATGGTATTGGTAAACCAATCCAGCAAACTATGCACCGGTAGCTTCAGTTCGTGGATCGCGTCAAGTTCATCAAACTGAATACGAAAAACCCGCTTCGGGTCTACCCCATCGATGTTCAAAAAATGCTCAATGATCTGCGCCTGTATCGTCGACTTGCCAACCTGCCTCGGCCCTCGCAGCACGGTAATAGGAGCGGGTCCCAGCATCACCGATCGCATTACCCGTGAAAACGCCCACCGCCGATACGCCGGTACCGCTTTGCCCGGCTTGCCTTCCCACCACGGGTTCATCCCTCGGATCAATCGATCGAGTTCTGGCGAAAGACGCAGGCGGCCGAAGCTATCGGGTATCATGAACGGGTCGTGTGCGAAAGTTCACCTCGGTCAATAAAAAGACACCGGCCAGGCACCGGTAGTCGAGGGTAAATGTTAGAGCAGTTGCGCAAGGTACAGCAACAAAGGGCCTAGACGAGAGTGCTTGGCCCCGCATCCGCCCAACTTGGGCTATTTGCGCGTTTCATAACTTAGCCATTTAACGCTCGCCGTACACTCTCGCCCCATGCCCACCCTCCGCGTGCTCATCCTCGGCTCCACAGGCTCCATCGGCACGCAAACGCTCGAAACCATCGATCATTTAAACGCCCTCCACGCCACCGGAAAATCGCCCAACCGCTACGTCGTCGTCGGCCTGGTCGCCGGTAAAAACGGCGGGCTCCTCGGTCGCCAGGCCGCTCGCTACGCCGTCGCGGACCTTGGCCTCAGCCACGCCGCCGCCGCGGCACAATTGCTCGATGTTCCCGGCATCTCCAGCCCCCGCCTCCGCACCGGCCCGAACGCCGCCGAGCAGCTCGTCCGCGAGGTCGAGGCCGACATCGTCGTCGCCGCCATGGTCGGCGCTGCGGGCCTGCCCGCCACGCTCGCCGCGGCAGAACTTGGTCGCACCATCGCCCTGGCCAACAAAGAAACGCTGGTCGCCGCCGGCTCGCTCATCGTGCCGATGTGCCACCAAACCGGGGCCACCCTGCTGCCGGTTGACAGCGAGCACTCCGCAGTCTGGCAGTGCCTGGCCGGATCGGTTGATGATGGGGGCAAGCCCTCGGCCGCATCGCCGCTGATCGCCGGGCCATCAGTCGCCCGGGTCGTGCTCACCGCTTCCGGAGGCGGCCTGCGGCACCTCACCAGAGCCCAGGCCTTTGATGCCACTCCCGAGATGGCCCTGAAGCACCCCACCTGGAGCATGGGCGCAAAGGTCACGGTCGATTCCGCATCACTCACCAACAAGGCCTTTGAAATTATTGAAGCGCACTGGCTCTTTGGCCTTCAGCCAGAACGCATCGGTGTCATCATCCACCCGCAGTCCATCGTCCACAGCATGGTTGAGTACACCGACGGCTCGGTCATCGCCCAGCTCAGCCCTCCAGACATGCGCTTGCCAATCCAAGTCGCCCTGTGCTGGCCACACCGCTGCAGCGGCATCGCCAATCGCATGAACTGGGCCACCTTGGCAAAGCTTGAGTTTGAACAGCCCGAGCCCGGCCGCTTCCCAGCCCTCGATGCCGCCGACACCGTGATGCGCAAAGGCGGCACCAGCGGAGCAACGCTAAACGCTGCCAGCGAACAAGCAACCGAAGCATTCCTGAATCACAAAATTCCCTTCGGCCGCATGGGTGAATTGGTCACCGCCGCCATGACCGCCCTCCCCGCCCGGCCCGTCACAACCTTGGGCGACATTCTCCAAGCCGACTCCGCCGCCCGCATTTGCGTGCAAGAGCTTTTGAGCCGCTAACCGGCACCCCCAAACCCCTCGTCCACAAATGCCTCAAGATTTGACCATTTGACCATTTTCAAATTTGACCATTTGTTCACCCCTGAAGCACCCTCCACACCATCCCCTCCGGCAACTCCACCGGCCCGCCCCACACCCGCAAGTTACGCTCCGCTAGGTGCACTCCCATCCGCACTTGCCCAGCCTGCTCCCTTTCGCGTGATGCGTTGCTTGCCGCCACGCCGCCGCCGCTGCCAACCGTCATCACTAGCACGTCGCGCCCAAGCTCCACTTCCACCGTTTCCAGCACGCGGGTGTTGGGCCACCCTCGCCGCACCAGTGTCACACCACGCTCGTGCAGTCGCATAGACCAGTACTTCTCGTAAATCGTCGCCCACACAATCGGCCCGGCAAAGCCCGCCGCTGCCACCAACCAAAACGCCAAACGCACAAAGTTGCCCGCGCCCCGCAGCGGCATCTGCGCGGCAAAAAGCACCATCACCCCAGCCGTCAGGGCCCACGCACCAACCACCGTCGCCGCTACCAACCTATCCCATGGCGCGCTCCTGCACCGTTCAATTTCCGTTGTCGCTTTACCCGGTACGCTAGCTCTTGCGCCAGCTCGCTGCCGCGCTTTGCCGCCCACCACCGCCTTTGGCCCAACCACCCACACCCGCGGCAGCTTCACGCCGTACATCCGCTCCAATTGATCTATCCGCTTCGGTCCCGGTACCGATCCTGCCTCCGCCGCCAAAATCGCTTCGTACAACTTCGCGGTTTCTTCCGGATCATCCTCCCGCTCAGCCGCATCGGCAGCGCCAGCCTCGATCGCCGCACGTTTTAAAATCGCATTGTGCCGTCGTCGCTGCAGCACCAATTCCCAAACCATCCGCCGGACTCGGATGGAATACAACGCCGTGATTAAAATAATCGCCCCCGCTACCACCGCAATCATCACCCCCCGCGGCGTGTTGCCAACCGTCGCCAAAGCCCGCTGCGCCACAAACCCACCGCCGGTGGCAATCACCACCCAGTACAATGCCAGTATCCACAACCCCCGTGGCAGCGCCGGGCTCACCCTAGCCACACGCAAAATGAAAGGCGCAGACGACATAGAAATTAAAGTCGCAACCAAGCTCGTGCGGCCAGTCCAATCCAAGCCCGCCACGTCCCGCATCACGCCGACTCAAAGTTCGGCCATCTAGCCATCTAGCCATCTGGCCATCTGGCCATCCAGCCATTTGGTGGTTGCCTACTTGGCTTCCTTCACCAACCGCTCCAGCAACTCCTTCTCCGCCGCCTCGTACTTCCCAAACGCTTCCTCCAACCTCGCCTTCATCTCCGCGGCCTGCTTGGCATCAACCTCACGGCCCGATGCTTTTGCAGCGGCCGTCACGCTCTCCAAGCTCGCCGTCACGCCCCGCAAATCGCTCACCGCTTCGGCGTAGTTTCGGCTGCTCATAAACAGCAGGTCCTGCTGCAGTTCCTTCCGCCCGGGCTGATACAACAACTTCCACGGATTCCGCCGCACCTCAGTAAGCGTCAGCTTCAACTGGTCGCTGGCCAGCCGGCCGTTGGCAATCATCAGCCGCAGCTCCGGTGTATTTTCCGCAAGCACACCCCTGGCATCCAGCAGCAGCCCATCAGCCTTCGCGGCGGCCTCCTTAAACGTCGCTAGCCCATCGCGTCCATCCTGCACCATCCCCATGATTTTCTTGTACAACTCACCCGTCTCCGGGTCCAGGCTTGCTACAAACTTCGATGCGCTCTTCAGCGAAGCGCCCACATCATCCCGCCACGCCGGCCACGCCGCCTGCACATCCTCGACAATCTTTTTGCTGTCAACCATCAGCGCATTAAAGTTTTCAATAGCCTGCGGTGCCTTGGCAATCGCTAGTCTGATGTTCTCGCGATTCTCATCAACTGCCGCGTTCACACCGGCAATAGTCTTTTTCGCATTGTCAATGCTCTCTACCACCCCATCGCGCACCGGTCCGTAATCCGCGCTAATCCTGCTCGTGACCGATTGCACATCCGCAAGTATCGTTTTGAACCTGTCAACTTCTGACTTATCAATCCCCGCCTGCGCCAGCAGAGACGGCGCAAGCACACCCCGGATGCGGCCCTTCTCAGCAAACGTACTCTCAGCTTGCAGTAGGTTCGATTTATCAAGCTTCGGCCAACCCACGCTCACAAGGTTCAGCACCGAGCCGGTTCCCAAAATCGGCTGCTCCAAGCGCAGCTCCAACCGGCGGCCGCGCGGGTCGTATCCCGCCGGAATCGGAGGCGCAACAAACGACAGCCGCGACGGATCAGTTTCCTCCGGGTCGCGGTACAGCTTGATGTCCTTAGGCAGCGAAAAGTCGATGAACACCTTGCTTGCAAATGTCGTGCTGTCAAACGCGATGTTCTCCACCCGCCCCTGATCCTGCCCGCCCACACGCACCGCCGAGCCCGGCTTTAGGCCCGTGGCACCTTCAAACAGCGGAAACTCCACCTGATACATCGTCTTTGACTTAAACGCATCCAATTGGCTGCCCACCGCGGCGAAGATCGCCACCGCCGCAAACAGCCCGACCAGCATCCACACACCCGCAACGACGTACTGCTTGTTTGTTCGCGTAGCCATAAGCTTTGCTCTAAATGAGCTTGGACGATGGTCAAGAAAGTTCAACACATGTTAGCGGCGGCAAACCCTGCCGGAAGCACCCCTTCACTCCTTCCGGCATTCGCCTCAACCCGTCGCTGCTGGCCACGAACTCAAAAAGAGCCCCGGCGTGGGCCGGGGCTCTTGTACAAGTCGTTGTCCCACTCGCATCGCTGCCAGCACACCCGGGTGCCATCAAACCATAAGGCTTTAGCAGCCCGCGCCAAAGGCGTTGATGAACGCCACAAAATCGTTACCATCAACGATGCCGTCCGGTCCGCCGTTTGGGCCACCGGCAATATCGGCCAGCGGGTCGCTGGCGCCAAAGGCGTTGATGAATGCCACGAAGTCGTTGCCGTCAACGATGCCGTCCGGGCCGCCATTTGGGCCACCGGCAAGATCCGCAAGGCAGGCCGGCACAGCCGGGCTCACCAGCACCGCAGCGGTGCGGCTGGCCGAACCGTTCGGGGTGCAGTCATTAAACAGGCGGGCCTGGTAGTTGCCGCTGGCCAGCGGGGTTGAGGCGGTAATGGTCAGCGTGGGCGAGGTCGCACCGCTGATGGTGCCAATCGCGCTGGCACCGTTGATCAGCGGTAAGCCATCCTTGAGCCACAGGAAGCTCACCGGTGTAGAGCCGGTGACAACCTGAGCGGTGAGGTTGATGGTGTCACCTTCAATGATGCCGGTCTGGTCTGCGGGGACAAAGGAGTTGGCTACCACTGAGAAGCAGGGCGGCACAACGGCCGGAATCTGCCGCAAACCGCGGCTTAGCAGCCGTGTTGTTACATCCGGCAAGGTAAACGCCGTGAGGGCAACCGCTGGAATCGTCGGTGAGCCTCCATCAACAATGGTAAAAACTCGCTGTGGCGATGCGCCCGTCAGTGCGGCAAGCGCCACGCCCGTGCCAGTACGGGCAAGCCGGGTAATGTGGCGAAACGGCACGCCCGAAGAGATGGTGTCCGCCAAGGTCCAGGTGCCCGTGCTGAGTACCCACTTCTGCACACCGCCAGCAGCCGTCGTGCGATCGTCCGCCACGTACGCCACCGTGGTGGGGCCCTGCCCAAAGTCAGCATCGTTGATCACGACGAAGTCGTAGGCGGAAGGGGAAACGCCAACAACCGGAGGCAGTGGGAAGCCGGAAAGGGCGGTGACAACGGTGCCGGAGGTGGTCGGCAGGCCGATGCCTACGGAGGCGAGACCCAAGAAGTTGCCCGAGGATGCGGAGACGTAAAGCTGGCCGTTAAAGATGTTGATGTGGCGTGCGTTGGTGGGCAGGCCCGGGGCCGTTACAGCGGTGCTGGTCGTGGCGCCCAGAGACGCGATGTACCGCACGCCGCCAGAGGTGCCGGTTGCCGTGCCTGAAGTCCAGAATGCCGAGCCATCAGCCGATGCAACGCCACGCAAGTTGTTGGCGGTGTAGGCATCCGTCACAGCAGTGCTGGTATCAATGTTGCCGTTCATATCAATCCGGGCAATGACGCGGGCCAGGCCAGCCGCCGCCACAACACCCGTGGTCCCAGGAGTGGACCCATAGCCGCCGAGCACCAAGTAGCTGCCATCGGCCGACAAGTTCAACTGGCCTTCGCTGGTGGCGGTGCCGGAGAGGGCGAACGGCTGATTCGCACCGGCCAAAGCGGTGGGCAGCGTGATGGACTGCACCAGTGTGCCTGTCAGGTCATACTCATCAAGAATCACCGCGTTCGCGGCGTTGGTGAGCGTGGGCCCGTTAACGGCGCCCACGCGAGCGGTCACAAGATTGCCCGGCGTGAACGGCGCTGCCGAGGCGGCCCCGACAACGGCCAGCAGGGAAAGGGCGGCGACAACGGTCATGGTATTGTTCTTCATAATCTCTCTTCAGCTCTGTCTATCAATCTCTCAATCTCAAGGTCACGAAAACGTTCGTGAATCCCACTCCGGCACACGCCGGGGTAACACAGCCAACATGGCTTGATTGGCTGTCCAATCAAGGACAAACAAATCCGTGGCGGCGGGCCGACTCCAGCCACAACTCGGCGGGGAAACCCATCGCCGTACCGCACCGGTTGACATAGTAAGAGGTTGCGTGGGTTCGGGAGTCCCTTGCAGCGTAGACCCGCGCAGCTTTGGCTGAGGCTTTACATAAAGTAAGGTTTTTGTTTGCATAGTTTCTTTGATCTTTCGGCTACGTTTTTCGTAAGGCAGAAACCTGTTGCATTAGTCCGTCCCTCGCTGATTCCCGGATCTCAGGTTCCAAACTCTCAAACCCGCAGCAAATCTCCCATCTTCGCAAATTTTTAGATTCGATCAAGGTCCGACAAAAACGCCTATTGCTCTGAAAATGTTGTGAAATAATTCAAATAGACCCCGATCATGCAAGATTTATATGAGATCGCGCATCGTGCAGGGAATACTCGGCAATTGTAAAGAAGAACCCTATGCAGCGCGCTTTGCTCGACAACTCGACTTCCGTGTGGCACATTGATGGCAGGAAACATCCCATCGATGCCGCATCGCCGCCCACTCGTGCGATCAACCTTCGGTCTCGCTCGGGATATCAGCCCATGCCCAACAACACCCCCATCTCGTCCACCCTCACCGCAAACATGCTTGGCCGGATCTCCGAGGCCCACCAAGAGCACCATGTCGTGCTGTGGTCCGGCGATGAGCACACCCGGCGCAGCATGGGCATCCTGCTTTCCGAACACCTTCGCTCCCTTCCTCAGGTTGAGCTCTTCGAGTTCGATGGGTCCGAAATCACCGATCTGGCCAGTTTCTGTCGCCAGCTGACCGTGCAGTTCGCAGGTGAGTACGCGGGCCCAGGCGGCCTGCGGGCTTCCGGACCGAATGCATACGGCACGGTGGCTCCAGAAGCGGTGGCCGCGAGCATTGATGGCCCTGGTGGCGTGATTGAGTGTTTACGTGAACGCAACGCCGGAACCAGCGACGCCATGCCCATGGCCAAACGCCGCTACTACCTCTGGCACGATGCCGACACGCTGCTCACTCGCAGCCCGGAGACCTTCGGCGCGATCGTTGATGCCATGGCCGGCGTCGCCGCCGAGGCCGAGTACGCCAGCGAAGACCTCCTCCTCATCCACCGCGCAATCCTCGTCGGCGGCCCAGCGCTGATGCAGTACGCCAAAGACACCACAGGCCAATTCCAAACCTGGCTGACCGATGCGGCCGGCTCACCCCCGCTGTGGAAAGTAATCACCGGCCTGGAACACCCACCCGTGGCCGTAATCGAGTTGTAATGCCTCATCCGAAGCCTGTCCGCTAAGCGCGGTACCCGGGAGGGTACCGTGGGTGACAACGTGCAGTTTCCCTAAAAATCCAATCTTCAAAACACCAAACGCCCAACGCGTCAGTTTTTGTTGCGCGAACTCATCACTCTCATCAACACGCTTGCCCACGGTACCCTTCCGGGTACCGCTCTTAGCGATTGCGGGAACTGCGCGGCACGGTCGCCAACTTCACTACTTCGGTGGCGTTGGCTGGTCTGGCGCTGGGGTGGGCGGTGTGGTTGCTGGTGGCGTGGTTGCTGGGGGTGTGGTTGCTGGGGGTGTGGTTGCTGGTGGCGTAGTTGCCGGGGGTGTTGGTGCCGGTGACGCTGGCGGCGTCGCGGGCTTGGGCGTGGTTGCTGGTGGAGTTGCTGGTGGAGTTGCCCCGGGGGTCGCTGGTGCCACAGGCTTGGGTGCAGCCGGTGCTGTTGCTGGTGGAGTCGCTGGCTTTGGCGGAGTCGTTGGAGTGGTTTCCGGTGGGGTTGCGGGTGCCACAGGCTTAGGGGCAGCCGGTGCTGTTGCTGGTGGAGTCGCTGGGGTTGGCGGAGTCGCCGGAGTGGTTGCGGGTGGTGGTGCAGGTGGTGTCGCCGGTGGTGTGGCGGTGTTGGGGGCGGCAGG
>JBBRKQ010000145.1:0-9427 GCA_038231815.1 Phycisphaerales bacterium | reverse complement strand
TCGTTCACGCCGTCGCCGGTCATGGCGACCCGCACGCCCCGGGCTTGGACCTCCTTCACTTTTGCGGCCTTATCCTGAGGAAGGACTTCGGCGAAGTATTCATCCAGTCCGATCTGGTCCGAAACCCATTTGGCAGTCGCCTTGTTATCGCCGGTAAGCATCATGCAGCGAATACCCATTTCCTTTAGTGTCGCGACGGCTTGCTTCGATTCGGGCCTGATGATGTCGGCCAGGGCCATCGCTCCTTTGAGCGCTCCGTCCACGAGGACAAAGACCACCGTCTTGCCCTGTCCTTGCATTTGTTCGACGCGTTCGTCGGTCATCGCGATGTTTTGTTCTTGCAGAAAGCCCGGGCTCACAACCTTGATCTCTTTGCCCTCGACCCGGCCCTCCGCGCCCTTGCCCGGAATGCCCTTGAAATTATCGACGTGCGATTTCTTCTCGGTAGCGGCGGAAATCGCCTTGGCAATAGGATGTTCGGAGTTCGCGTCCACCGAAGCCGCGTATCGGCGAAGAGTTTCTTCGTCGATGTCCTGAGCAAGTAGGAGCGTATCCGTCACGCCAAAGCGTCCTTCCGTGAGTGTGCCGGTCTTGTCGAAGATGATGGCTTGTAGATTTCGTGCTCCCTCGAAGGCAACACGGTTGCGAATCAAGAGGCCGTTCTTTGCGGCGAGGGCGGTGGATACAGCGACGACTAGCGGCACCGCGAGTCCCAGAGCATGCGGACATGCGATGACCATGACGGTGACGGCGCGCTCGATGGCGAAGGCAAAGCTTTTTCCCATCACGGTCAGCCAAATGATCAGGGTGATCGCGCCACCGCTCAGCGCCACGATGGTGAGCCAAAGAGCGGCGGTGTTCGCGAGGTCCTGAGTTTTCGACTTGCTTTCCTGGGCCTGCCTGACGAGATCAATGACCTGGGAGAGGAACGAATCCTTGCCCGTGCCCTTCACTTCAATCGTGAGCGAGCCTTCACCGTTGATCGACCCGCCGATCACTTTCCCGCCGGTTTGCTTGCTGGCTGGGGTTGATTCCCCGGTAAGCATGGCTTCATTGACCGAGCTTTCGCCCTCGACGATGACGCCGTCTGCGGGAACCTTCTCGCCCGGTTTTATCAGAACCTTGTCGCTCACCGCCAGTTCGCTGAGCGGCACGTCCCGCACGCCGCCGTCGGGCATGAGTTTATGCGCGTCGGAGGGCATGAGTTTGGCAAGCTCTTCCAGGGCTTTGGAGGCTCCCATCACGGATTTCATTTCAATCCAATGACCGAGCAACATGATGTCCACGAGGGTCGCCAGTTCCCAAAAGAACATCCTGCCGACGAGACCAAACACCACCGCGCTGCTGTAAAGATAGGCGGTCGAAATGGCGACGGAGATGAGGATCATCATTCCCGGCTCGCGGGTCTTCACCTCATCGAACAGCCCTTTGAGGAAGGGCCAGCCGCCATACCAGAAGACGGCGGAGGAGAAACCGAAAAGGACGTACATGTCGCCGGGGAAATGGATCGCTTCCCGAAGGCCGACCAGCTTTTGGAGCATCGGCGAGAGAATGAGAATCGGCAGGGTCAGGACGAGCGATATCCAGAACCGCTTGCGGAAGTCTGCCGCCATGTGCGCATGGTGATCGCCGTGACCTTCATGTTCATCCGACCCGTGGGATGGCATCTTCATCTCGGCTTCAGCCTCCAACCAATTCTGCTTGTCATGCCCTTGAGGACGTCCCTCTTTTTCATAGAGGGCATAGGCCTGCTCGGCAACCTCATCGTGCGGCGACTCGATGTCGGGGCTGTTTTTTTGGGCCGTGTCCGGAATCTTGGTCGGACGCTTGGGATGGTCCATCAGTTAGTCCTCCTATTAGTGGCCCATGCCGGAACCTGAAGCGCCGCCCATCATTCCGTGCCGATGGTCACCCATGCCAGTAAACATGGAGCCGTGTGCCGCTCCACCGTTCCAGCAATTGTTCATGTCGAAATCGTGGCGGTTCTTATCTCCGTTGGCGCTGAGCCAGCCGTGGTGCGTTTGCCCACCGCGCATCCAATCTGCCTGGCCGTAGAATCGGCTGCACAAGCCGCTCGTGTCGGTGGACTCCGGGTAGGGCTTAAGTTCAACCGTTTGGCTGCCGCTCCCCATCATCAGACTGTGGTTTTCAATGGGCTGGCCGCTCTTGAGGTTCTTGTCCCAGGTGTGGACCATAACCTCACCAGTATCGGAGTTGGACATGACTTCCGCCATCGCCTGGCCGTTTCCCAACGGAACGATGTCGCCCCCGTTCGGACCAGCACGCACGGTAGAGCAGGACTGTAGCGCCACCATTGCAAGTAGCAGCCCGATCCCGCCGATGATTCCTTTTCGTATCTTCATAATAATCTCTCCATTCTTCAAGCCAGGTTAAGAGAAGCCCACAGCTTATGAGGTCCTCCGTTCGGTTTTCTAACGCCGGGGACCGAAATCAAACCGAATCCGCCTTGAACTTGGTGCCGGGCAAACATAGCATTGGCCGCGGACACCATTATGTGAGCCCGGACAAGCCATGAGATCCAAGCACCCGGTTCCTGTGTTGGAAGTCAGAGTGGGCATCGGACGTCCGATACGGCCGAATACCTTGTCAAAGGCTCTGGACGTATTGCGCCTCACTTCACAGATACCGAGCCCTTGAGCATCCCCATTCCGCAGGCGTATCGGATCGTTCCAGCCTTCTTTGGCGTAAACTTCACGATAGTCTTCTTACCATCTTGAAGGTTCTTGGTGATCTTAAGGCTCTCAAATACGACGGTTGAGGCACACGAGCGATGCTTCACATCAAACGTAAGCTGAACAGGCTGCCCGGCTTTGACCTTGACGGTTTCTGGCTTGAAGCCGTTGTCGACGACGATCGTTATCTTTTGGACTGCCGGTACGGCTGTGTGATGTTTGTCGTGCGGTCCAGCGAAGGACATAGCCGCGAGGGCGACGATGAGGATTGAGTTGATTGTTCTCATGTTTATTGGTTCCTTTGAAGCTAGTGCTTCGGAGTCTTGACGTGGGGTTTCTTGGCGAACTTGGCAGGGTTCTTCTTGAACGTGAACGGACAGTCTTTGCAGCAAAAGAAGTAGCGATTGCCCTTGAAGTCGGCGTACATGTGTGCTTTCGTCGCCTTGACGATATCGAGCTTGTCGCCGGTTACGGGGCAGGTGATGACATGCTTGGCACTCTTGGACACCGGGTGCCCCATCTGGGCAAAAGCACCGCTTGTTAGAGTTAGGGAGCAAAGGATGATGGTGAGTTTTTTCATTGAGGTTCTCCTGGGATTGAGATAGCGGTCGCTGGACCAGTCATGCCGGGGAGCGCGGGCTCCTCGGAGGTTGAATCGTCGGCTTGGGCATCTGTAACGGGCCAATGCCATTCCTTCCCGCGGTGTGGCAGTTCATGCACCCGGCTTTGAAGTTCGTCATGCCGGGTTTTAGGCCATAGAACTTCTTGTAGGTTTCCCAATTCTCGGGCGTCGCCAAGGCCGAGGAAGCCACCAGCAGACTCACCGCAACGGCCAACGCCTTCATCTCTTGGGCTCCTTGGTCTTGCACTTCGAGCCAGAACCGCAGCCGCAATCGGGCTTGCCGCCAGGCATCCCGATGCCTAGCTTGCGCAGCATGATCCAGATTACAAGGGCCGCTGAACTGCCGATGAGAGCCACCATGCCGACGGTTTCCACCTACTTCGCCTCGAAATCGAACGTGTAGGTTGCTGGCTTCGTGTTCGGGGCGGTGACAATGAGAGTGAGCCTCCACGGCCCACCCATGCTGAAGTTGGCGGTTAGCACATATTTGCCTTTCCCAAGCTCCTTCACCACTGGGTGCATCGTTCCCATATCCATGCTCGTCATGGCGATGGCGGCCTTGATCTTCGCCTTCTCGACGGGCTTGCCATCTGGCGACGAGATTGTTACCGTAACGTTGTTGTTGCCGACAGTCGCCTTATCGAGCTTTGCCTCGACCTTCAATGCCTTGTCGCCCATCTCCATTCCCTGCATGTCTTTCATCGGCTGGTCAGCGCTCTCGACAAAGTTCGCTGCATCAAACTTCATCTCCATGGGAGCCATTTTCATTCCCTCCATGCCCGACCCTCCGACCATCATGAGGATCATCATGCGAACCATCGGATCAAGCTTTCCAAAGCCGGTGCGCGTATCCCATTCCATGGTCTCCGTCCAGTCGTAGGAGGTCTTTTCTTTGAGCTGAGGCATGGAAAGCGCGACGTGCCCCATCCCCGCCATGTCGTGGCCTCCGTAGCTTGGGTCGCCTTGCTTCGGCGGTTCGGTCTTGGCTGGCTGTGTTTTGGGAGCTTCCGTTTTGGGTGGCTCAGTTTTCGGCGCTTCTTTCGCTGGACTTCCACGGATAATAATCGTCTGCTTCGCCGGTGTCCAGGGCTGTTTTCCACCTGCCGTCAGGTCGAAGTTCACGGTGAACTTTGGAACGGGGCTGACGAGGGTGACGCGCCACGGGCCGCTCATCAAGAGCATCGGTCTGAGGACATAATGCCCCGGCGTAGGTTCCTTGACGACCGGATGGGCGGTGCCCATGTCCATGTTCGTCATTCCGACGCTGCTCGTTAGCTTAAGGCCCGTAACCGGTTTGCCGCTTTCGGTGAAGACGACTTCGAGTCGGTTTTCCCCGGTCGAGGGAGCTTTGGGAGCCACCGACGCGGTCGCTTCAAGTGTTCGGTCTTGCGCCCATGCCGATCCTATGAGGAGAACGGCTGCAAATGCTGTTGTGAATTGTCTCATTGATTTATCCCTCCTTAGTTCGGGATGTACTTGTGAAGCAGGTTGGTAGGAGAGCGGCGCGGACCAACTTGCTGGTTGAAGGTGCTGCCGAAGTTGAACACGAGTCCAATCTGGAACACAGCCGAGTCATTGCGTCCACCGAACGCGCCCGCAATGGCGTTGCTGCGTCGTTCATAGCCGACTTGGGACACGAAGTCGAAGCCGGCTCCAAGGCTCTTGGCATAGCTGAGGGCGACCCCAAAGGAGCTTGCATCCGAGATCTTGGAGTACCGCTTGAACCCTGCCGTCAAGGCCCATTGCGAGGACGGACGCCCGAAGGGGCTGTACAGGTTCCGCAGGGACAGGGCAATCGACTGCTGGTCGGCCCGGTAGCTGTCGTTCAGGGAAGTCAGGGTGTTCGTATCGTTGCCGAAGCTCGCCTGAGCGAGAAGCCTGAGGTCCAGTTTGTTCGTCACGCTTGGCCGAAGGTTCAGCACCCCGCCACCATAGACGACGGTCGAAGAACCACCGGCGCTTTGCTTAACGGCGCGGTGCTCAAGTCCAATGCCCCAGGACGGGACGCGCTCAATCGACGTGAGGGCGGGATTTCCGAGGAACTGGTAGCTCACTCCGAACGAGTTGAGGCCGGTGCCGCTTTCGCCGACGCCAGCGCTGTCGATCTGGTGCTGCGCGTGCACGTTGATGAAGCTGTGCAAGCCCTGGTTGAACGCGAGAGCCGCCACATTGCTGTACCGATGCTCTTCAATGTTCTTGCCGTCTGAGAAAGGATTGAGAACCGATGTGTAGTCGACAAGGTCGTCCTCACGCACGGTCGGGAACATCACAATTTGGGCACTTGGGGTGTTGGTGCGACCCACATATCCCTCAAAGCGCAACTCCTGGAAATCGAGAAATGCCTGGTGCAAGAAGATTTGCTTACCGGTCCCGGTGTTCGCCTCGTCGATCGTAAGTCCTCCGAGGGTGAAGCTGCCGATAGCGCCGTGGTAGAGCCGCTGCGCGGCCCCGAAAGCAAGAGACGAGTCGGAGAAGTTGATCTGGCTCCGACTACCGATGCCGCGCCCGCCAAAGAGGCCATTGCGCCCGATATCGAGCGTTGCCACTCCCGAGCCTGCAAGCTCGATTTGGGGCTGAAACCCGATCTCTTCCTTTACCGGAGACTGCTGGGTCTGGGCGACTTTCGTTACCGCCTTGAGAACCGGCGCGTTTGTCATGCTCACACTCGAACTATCTGGACTGGCCGAGTTATGTCCGGGTTCTAAGGCCACGGCCTTCTTCGCGGCAGCAAAGTTTATTGCTGCGGCAAGAGCGCTGGCAGGAATCGTGATCTGGGCCTGTGTTGTGGCGGCTACGCATGAGAGCAGCACCACTACGCCGATTGTTGTCGTTGATTTGTTATTCATGATTCCTCGTTCTCTCATGAGCTGATTGCGATGACCTCTTCCCATTTGATACCGGCTTCGCGCGCGTCCTCGTACATGAGCATCGTCATCATTCCGCCTGGGTGCTGACCATTGTTGGTCGTGCAAAGATCGCTGTGGTCGTGAAAATGCCAGAAGCCGGGGTTCGTGCCCTGGATGACGATATCGCTCGTCGTACCGGGATATATCGGAATCGTATTCATTCTCACGGGCGAGGCGAGGGGAGAACCGTCTTGGCACACATGCCAGAAGTCGTGCCCGTGAAGGTGGATGAAGTGCGGCATGAAGCCGCCGCCGATAAGGCGCACCCGGATGTTCTCGCCCCTTCGAATCATGAGGGAGTCCGTCATCGGATACGACTTGCCGTTGATCATAAAGTAGTTCGGCGTTATCGGCATGGCCGTGCCGGTGCGGGCGGCAAGGTAGGGCGGGATGTAGCCCTTCTTGACCGCTTTCACGAACTCTTCCTTGTTCTTGAACCAGCCCATCATGCGGCCGTTCATCTCGCGCATCATCGACGGACTGTGGTTCATGCGCTCCATCTGAGTGCCCATCGCCACCATCTCCGACATCATGTTGCGAACGAAATTCGTGTCGAGCTCGCTGAGAATCATCGTGTACTCGCGCTTGTAGGGAAACGTCTGTTGAACGATGTCAGGCCCGGTGGGCTCGATGATGAGCGAGCCGATGAGACCGGCCTGCTGGTGCAAGGTCGTCATGACGTGGCAGTGGTAGAAGTGTGTGCCTGCCGGTTGGGCTCTCCAAAGGTATCGAAACTCTTGGTTCGGCCCTACCGGCCACTGGGTTCCAAGAGGCACGCCGTCCATTTCCATCGCAATTTGAATCCCGTGCCAGTGGATGGTGTGAAACTCCGGGCTTGTGTTCTTGAGGTTGACCTGCACCCAGTCGCCTTCTTTCACCCGGATCTCGGGGCCGGGGTACGACTTGTTGAACATGAACATGTGTGTCTGCACGCCGGGAAGGATCTCGTGAATGCCAATCGTGACCTCGATGTCGAACTGGTGGATCTTTTCGCCCGGCTTGGGCTTCTCGCGCGGCGGATAGAGCGGCAATGTTCCTTTCGGGTCAAAGGCAGCTTGCCACGGGGTGGCGGGCTTGCCTAAGAGAGCCTGCGAGTCCGGGACTGCGCCCAAGGCACGTCCTATGAGTCCGGTGCCGAGCCCAAGGCCGCCAAGCTTAAGGAGTTGACGCCTTCCGATCGCGCTTTCATTGGTGGATGTGTCTTTTTCCATTTGCGCCTCCTACTTGACGATGAGCTTGCCGAACATGCCGGCGGCCGCGTGTCCTGGCGTCGTGCAGACGTAGCTGTATGCGCCGCTCTTGGATGGAGCCGTGATTGTGAGCGCCTGCCCTGAAAAGCTCTTGCCCTTCATCGGGGGAAGGGCAGATGAGCCGGAAGTGCCCGTCTTGCCGATTTTGGAGTCGAACGGGGGCTGGCTTGCGGTGAGGCGAAGGTCGTGCAACATGTCGTCGTCGACGTTGACGAACAAGATGGTGAGCTTCGCGCCAGAGGGGACCGTAATGGTGGGATTGCGCAAACCGATGATGCGGTACGACATCATGTCGCTCTTAGGCCCGGTGCGAACGACGAACCGGGCGCTCTTTCCGCTGACCACGATGGACTTTTTATCGGCGCCGATGGTAGCCCCGGACGCCCGCTTTTCCGCAGCCGCGATCGTCTTAACGGTCATGAGCGTTGGTTTGCCAGCCTTAACGCCGAATGCTGTTGTCTGAGCCATCGCAGCCGAAAGGGTGAGCGCTGCGCAGACCATAGTTAGAGCAACCCTTTTCATTGCTGCTCTCCGGCCTTAGGCATGGTCGTGAAGGCCTGTGGGTTCTTGACGAATTCCTGCGCGTTGGGGGCATACTTGGCGGGCTCGGCCATGAAGGGCTTCTCGCATCCGGCGCAACAATAGTAGTAGCGAACGCCGTTGAAGTCGTCGTACCCGCTCGCCTTCGCGTAGCTCTCGACCTTTTCTTTGCTGACCGGACAGTAAAGCGCTTCCTTCTTCGGGAGAACGCCGTACCTCAGGGGCTCCTTGTCAAAAGCCGACTTCTCGTCTGAGGCGTTGAAATAGAAGCGGATTCCCTTAAAGTCGCTGAATCCACCCTTGGCCTTATCGGCTTGGATCGGCGTGTGGCTTATCGCATCGAAGAGAAAGACGCCAACCGTCTTGCCCGCCTTGTCGATGGCGGCTTGCGGGTCCTTCTCGAACTGCTTGTCGCACCCAGGGCAGCAGTAGGTGAAGCGAACTCCGTTGTAGTCGGTGACGCTCATTCCCTTGACGGCGGGTTGAAGCGTGATCGGGCAGGACAAAGCGGATTGCTGGCCGCCAAGGCTGATGGCGACGGTCGTGATAAGTGTTGTTAAAAGCATTCGTTTTCTCCAGTTGTGGGTCGTGATACGACGAAAAGGCCATGCGCGGCAAATGCCACGGGCCCACGAAGTTTCACGCAACTGGAGGTGCCCGACAAGATCGGGCGGATGCAGCCCGGGCAGAGGCGGACCGGAGTCGACGCCGAAGATGCCTGGCTCGGAATGAATGGCCGAAGCGACCGAACTGAAGGGCGGGGTTGGCAAGACCGCCGCGAACTGAAAGACCGGGAAGGAAACGATCGCCGTCGTAGCCGACTGACCGGTAGGGACGCCGATTTGGCATTTACAGTTTGAATCCTTATTGCTGCTCTTCGTTCCGCCGGTACCCTTGGTGCCTGCTTGCTTGCAACAATCACGCTCTGGGGAGTTCGGATTGCAGTGGCAATGCTGCTGCGCGGTTGGGGCAGTCGGAGACTTCGGCGCGCCTGACATCACGCAACCGGGCGTGAAGGCAAGTGCACTCTGGAGCATCAGCGCCAGGCTGCAAATGAGCACCGTAAGTCTTCGGTGGGCCTTCAACACGCTCATTATAACCCTTACCGATGCAGATCGGTTCCCTGAGTCGGGAGGCGGAGGGTAGCTGTCAAGCCCAAAATCTTGGACCCTCTCTTGGACCTTATGTGCGGCGAAATGGGGTTCACCGGGGTCAAGTGGGGTTCAATTTGAACCTGATGGCGGACGACGAACCTGATAGGGTCACCATGACACTACGACCGTCGTGCCAAGCGGACGCTCATTCTCTGGTGACGAGGTTGTCGCGATTAGAACCAGGCGTCACATGAGCCAGGCTCAGTTTGCCAACCTTCTCGCTGTGAACGTGAAGACCCTTCAAAGTTGGGAGCAGGGTGTG
>JBBRKQ010000144.1:0-9435 GCA_038231815.1 Phycisphaerales bacterium | reverse complement strand
GACAAGGTTGCCACCGGCATCCTCCGAGACATCAACCTGCTAGGCTAACAAGTGGGCCAGCCATCGGGCTGGCGACCAGCATGACTACTCAGCTGGCTTCCAGTCTGGCTTCTGGTCTGGCTTCTGGGCTGTCGGGCCAACGCACGCCACGTCCACCATCACGGTTTTTCAGCGTCCCCCAACTTGCAGAGTGACCGCGTCCGGCTTGTGACTGAGCCGGATGCGCCTTTTTTGCCCCAGCCGAGCAACACGCTTGTCGGCAGCGACCGCTCCCCCAGCCACCAAAGCACGACATAACCTCGCCACTCAAGGCGAAAGGGCTTCTGCTTCACTTCGTTCCTCCCAGCCGTACTCCACTGCCCAACCATGCTGCCGCCCACCCCTCTCGTTGAAGCCGCCTCCCAACTCTCCGCGGCGGTGCTTGCACAACTGCCTCAAGACCTTGTCGCACACACCCTCTCCGTGCCACACGCGATCGTGCTTGGCTTGGTCGAGGGCATCACCGAGTACCTGCCCGTCTCAAGTACCGGCCACCTCATTCTCACCAGTTCACTTCTGGGCCTGTATGACGGTGGCCCCACCGAGCGGGCCGTACACGACTTTGAAATCATTATCCAGGGCGGCGCCATCCTCGCTGTGCTCGGCCTCTACTTCCCCCGGTTCGTTCGCATGCTTAGCGGGCTCTTAGGCAACGATCCAGCCGGGCTCCGCACGTTCATCAACATCGGCATCGCCTTCGTTCCCGCCGCGGTGCTGGGCTTGGCCTTTAGCAAGCAAATCAAGGCGGTATTGTTTGCCCCGGTACCAGTCATCATCGCCATGATCGCGGGCGGCGCTTTCATGATCGTCGTAGACCTGTTCATGCTGGCCCCCAAGCGCAAAGCCGCCGCCAAGGCCGCCGCGGCAGTGCCCACGCCCGGTACACCCACCGGGCCCACCCCCAGCCTGGGCCTCGAGTTGGAATCACTCACACCGCTAAAGGCTCTGATTATCGGGACTCTGCAAATCGTCGCGCTCATTCCCGGCACCAGCCGCTCGATGATGACCATCGTTGGCGGGGTGTTCACAGGCCTAAAGCCCGCCGCGGCTGCGGAGTTTAGTTTCTTGCTTGGCATGCCCACGCTGCTTGCTGCCACCGGGTACTCACTGTACAAGAATCTCAAAGAGGCATCAGCTACGGGCGAGCCCAACGTGTTCAAACTGCTCGGCACCACACCAATTTTAGTTGGCATGTTGGTAGCCGCCGTGGCCGCCTTCTTTGCGGTGAAATGGCTGGTAGGATTCCTCAATAAGCACGGGCTGGCACTGTTCGGGTTTTATCGGCTCGGGCTGGGCGCAGTGCTAATTATCCTGCTGATGCGCGGCAGCCTCACAGTGCGGCAAGAAGGCCAGGCCGAAGTGGCGGCACCGACCAAGCCAAAGATGGTGCCAGTCAAAACACCAATCCCGTAACCGCGCTGCCAGACAGCACAAATCGCACGAATCGGTCATGGGCACCGTGAACGACCCAAGCCCACTATCCTCCGGTCCCATGCGAACGCTGATTACCGGCCAAATCGGGCTTGACAAGAAGCAGTACCTCAGCAACACCGTTGAGTTTGCCGGCAAGCAGGGCGAGACCATTGACCTGTACAACGTGGGCGACATCATGTACGCCGAAGGGCGAGACATCCGCCCGGGTCGCATTCTTGACTTGCCCCTGAGCAGGCTCAGCTCGCTGCGCCGGGCCGCTTTTAAGGATCTCATCTCGCAGTCCTCTGTGGGCGGGCCGAACAACGGCCCGCGCCCCAATGCGCTCATCAACACCCACGCGACGTTTCGATGGCGGCACGGGCTGTTCAGCGCGTTTGACTTTGACCAGATCCGCATGATGAACATCGAGCAGTTCATCTGCCTGGTTGACAATATCGAGGTCGTCCACGATCGGCTCCACCGCGACCACGTCATCGATGCCACGCTCAAAGACTGCATGGTCTGGCGTGAAGAAGAGCAGCTCGCAACCGAACTGCTCAGCCAAGCCGTGGTGGGCAGCAAGTTTTACATTCTCTCACGCGGCCGCCACACCGACACGCGCAAGACCCTGTTCCGGCTCATCTGCCGACCCCACATGAAGAAGGTTTATCCCAGCTTCCCGATGAGCCACGTGGTAGACATGCCCGATGTGCTGGCCGAGATTGACCACTTCCGCGCCAAGCTCGCAGAGCACTTCATCTGCTTTGACCCGGGTGATGTTGATGAAAAGCTGCTGCTAGAGCGTGCCATCGCCGCCGCCCGCGACGGTAAAGAGTTTATCGAAGTCGAGCCACACAGCTTTGGCGGCGGCAAGAGCGCCGGCCCCACCCCACTGCGAGTTCGCGTGCGTGAAGTGCTGGACATCGCCGGTGATATCGACGGCCAAATCTACATGCGTGACTTCAAGCTGATCGATCAGTCCGACATGATCGTGTCGCTGGTCCCCGAACTTGCAGGCGGTGTCCCCGGCCTCTCCAGCGGCGTTGAGCGAGAGCTGCAGCACGCCTTTGAGCACACCAAAGAGGTGTACATCGTCTGGAAGCCCAAGAAGAGCCCATCGCCGTTCATCACCGAGACCGCAACGAAGGTGTTTAAGAGCGTGGATGAAGCCCTCGCGTACTTTGAGCAGCAGGGCATGTTTGGTGAGAAGAATTTGTTTGGAAACTGAGTCGCTATTGCCTCGTTTTCCAGTACGAATTCTCCGTTGTCTTTGAGCCTTTTTTACTCCCGCTGCTGCTTGCGCAGGGGTGCTTCTATGAACGCGTTTATGAGCGTGTTTATGAATGCTTCTAAGGCCGCTTCTGTGCTGGAATTGCAACTCCACACGCCGCCCTCCCCCGCCTTGCACCCCCGGGACGTTTAAACACTTCGCAACTTGGTTGCCCCTCAGCCTCAACGCCAAACGCCAACACGCCGGCACATCTCAAACCATAATCCCGTAAATTCTCCGCTTTGGCCTATCGTCCCGGAGTGGACTCCCTCTTTGGCCCATCCCGCTCCAGCACGCCCGCCAACGGTGGCCCAAACAGCGGTCCCCTCAGCGGCTACTGCACCGTCGTCCTCCACCGCGGCATAGAAAAAGCATTCGGCCCCGAAGCCGGCAAGGCCGACCGCCAAGACAGCGCCCTAGCCGACACCGCCTTCACCTACGGCATCCCCGCCAGCGTCGCCTCCATCAAGGGCCCAAACGCCCTCGCCCCAGGCCGCCTCGTGCGGGTGCCCCTGGGCAAATCCAACAAGGTCGCCACCGGGGTGGTCATCGCCGCGGGTGATGCCACACTGCTCAAAGGCCTTTCCCCCTCCCGAGTCAAACCAATTTTCGAGGCTCTCCCCGCAAGCCTCTCGCCCACCCTGCTCGGGCTTGGCCAGTGGCTCAGCGGCTATTACGTCGCCCCGCTGGGCATGGTCCTCCAGGCCATGATGCCCGCCTCCGTCAAACGCGCCATTGGCCGCAAGCTGGTTGTGTTCTACCAGCCGCTGCCCCCCGGGCCCGCACGCGAGGCGGCCATGCTTGCCGCCAAACTCACCAAGCCCAGGCTCGCCGCCTTCAACAAACTCATCGCTATTTCCCAAGGTCAGTGGCCGCTGACCGCCAAAGCCATCGCCGCCATCGCTGAGATCTCTTTGCCAATGGTCAAGCAGTTCGCCACGCTTGAACTGCTAGTGGCCACAACCCGCGATGTCATCACCGCCCACAGCAATCCGCACGCACTGGCCTTGGGTGAACATGACCAACCCGCACCAGCAAGCGATGATGCCAGCGATGCCACCGACACCAGCGACCACAGCGACTCCGATGCCATCGCCGGTCTCGATGCCATCGGCTCCGGCCCCGCCACCGCACCCAAGGCCGCACCCAACACCACAACCAATGCCGCGCCCGCTCGCCCTATCCCCAACATCCAGCAGCAGCGGGCGATTGACGCCATCTTGGCCACCGCCGGCCACCAACCCACCCAACCCAACTCCGTCGCAGGCGCAGCGTCCGCACCGGCGCACGGCGGCTTCTCCGTACACCTCCTGCGCGGCGTCACCGGCTCCGGCAAGACGGAGGTTTACCTCACCCTCATCGAGCGCCTCTTCGCACAAGACCCGCTGGCCACAGCACTCGTGCTCGTACCCGAAATCGCCCTCACCCCGCAAACCTCTCGCCGCTTTCTGGCCCGCTTCGGCACCGACAGCGTCGCCGTGCTGCACTCCGGCCTCTCGGCCAGCCAGCGCAGCAGCGAATGGGCCCGCGCTGCGGCGGGCCAGGTGCGCTTGGTCGTGGGTGCTCGCTCAGCAGTTTTCTCACCGCTAAACAACCTGCGCCTCATCGTCGTTGATGAAGAGCACGACAGCAGCTACAAGCAGGACCAACTGCCCCGCTACCACGCCCGCGATGTGGCCATCAAGCGTGCCCAGCTTGAACAGTGCGCAATCGTGCTTGGCTCCGCCACGCCCAGCCTTGAATCATGGCACAACGCCACCACCAAAGTCTCCGATGGTGGCAAACGCCCCGCCAAGCCGCGATACACGCTGCACGAGCTCACCATCCGCGCAACCGGCGTGCCCATGCCCATCGTGCAAGTTGTTGACCTGCGCGAGGAACGCAAACTTCGCGCCTCCGGTCCGGCGGGCTGGTCGGCCAGCTCGCTGCACCTCATCGGCCCCACGCTCGAGTTCGCCATCGCACGCACCCTGGGTGTGGGCGGGCAGGTCATGCTCCTGCTCAACCGCCGCGGCTACGCCAATTACATCTGCTGCCCCGATCCCAAGTGCGGCTTCGTGCTGCAATGCAACCATTGCGATGCGACAATGGTGTACCACCGCTCCGGAGTGACCGAGGGCTACGTCCGCTGCCACCACTGCCTGACCGAGCACCTCCTGCCGCGCACCTGCCCGCTGTGCGCTAAAAAGCTCAACACCTTTGGTATGGGCACGCAGCGGGTTGAAGAAGAGCTTGAGAAAAAATTCCTCCGCAGCCACGGCATCGCCAGCGGCCGCACCATGCTGCGGGCTGATTCCGACTCCATGCAGCGCGGTAGCGATTACTTTGACACGCTCGACCGCTTCGCCCGGGGCGAGGTGCAAATTCTGCTGGGCACGCAGATGATCGCCAAGGGCCTGGACTTTCCCAACGTCCAGCTCGTCGGCGTCATCAACGCTGACACCGCGCTGGACATGCCAGACTTTCGCGCCAGCGAACGTACCTTTCAGCTCATCAGCCAAGTCGCCGGCCGCGCAGGCCGCGGCGGCGGCAACGGCAGTGCGGCCAAAGGCCTTGTCATCGTGCAAACCATGAACCCCACAGCGCCCGCAGTGGTGCTGGCCCAGAAGCACGACTTCGTAACTTTCGCAACCGAAGAGCTCGCCCTCCGCCAGCGCGTGGGCCTGCCCCCCAGCGGCAAAATGGCCCGAGTCATCTGCCGGGACAAGGTAGAACCCAAGGCAATGGACCACGCTCTAAAGCTGTACGAAGAGCTGGAAAAGCACATCGGCGACACGGTGCAGCTCCGCGGCCCAATGCCGTGCGCGATCTCACGAATCGATGACCACTACCGCATCGCCGTCGAACTCACCGCCGCCACCCGAGGCGAAATACAACGCGTTCTCCAAGCAGCGCGGGCGGCAGGTCTGCTCATCAGTGATCGAAGCACGGCGGTGGATGTGGATCCGGTGGCGCTGCTGTAGCGCATGAAAGGTGCGATACCTCGCATCCGCCTCATCGGTCCACATTGGGCGAAAGGGCACTGCGGGCATCAGTCATCCTGAAAGTTGCCGCGTCCCTTCCGCGGCGGCAGCAAGGTCCAACCCTTTCTTCACAAACTTCCGCGCCTTCGCCTGTTGCAAGCCCCGACGGACCGAGACCATCGCTTTCTGATTCTCATGCAGCCAGGCCCCACCCTTCGGACTGACACGCGCTAGCCGCAGAATGATCTCATTTCCGTGCGTTTCTACGAGCATGATCCGATTTGCGTACGACCCACCCAGCGTGATGCGACCCTTCGAGCCTGTGTTCGAGTTGACCAGTCGTGGCCGTGCCATGATTCAAGTATCCTCCACTTTCCCCTCCTGGTTCAGTGAAAAATTTAGGCTTATCGGCTCCTCACGGACACAATCCCATCGCACCGCTCCAGTGCGGCCCACGAATCTACCGGGAGTTTAAATGAGCCGCTTCGGGTATGTTCCGCACTGAGCATGCATGATCGCCCACGCAGCCGCCTTCGGTGTTGTCTCGCTCTCACTCCGGCAGTACCAACAGCCCCCTGCAACAAAAAAGGCCCCGCGACTAAAAATGTCCGCGGGGCCTTCACATCTTCCCAATTTAACCCAATACCAACAGCTCAACGCTTAGAACTTCGGCTTGGCACCCTTTTCCCCATCCTTGTCAGCCGGCTTCGCTGGCTTCTTGCCCGCCGGTGCATCATCGGCCTCTTCATCACCGCCAGAGTTCCTGAACTGCTTGCTCACATCGCCCAGCACTTTCAAAGTCGGCGTCGGAGCGAAGATCGTCGCCTGCAGCGAGCCGCCTCCGGTGGCGAGAGACAACGCCAGCGGCGGCAGGTTCTCGGGCATATCCAGCTTGAAGTTGGGGTTGGACATCGCAATGAATCCGCTCACCGAATCAATAATTCCCTTGATGCCGATATACGCCTCCGCAACCCGCCCCGCAGGCAGGTTTTTGGCTGTGGCAACCATCGTCTTGTCGCCGCCCAACGCATCGGTTCCCGCGGCAGCCTTCACGGACTTCTCAAACAACTCGCTGCTCTTGGCAAAGGTAGAAATCACACCGCCATCAACAGCGCCAATAAAACCAGTCGGTCCGCCAGACAGGCCGTACAGCCCGGCCATGACCTGGCCAGCCATCGGGTTATCACCATCGGGCTTCAGGCGAACCTCAAACACATCAACCTTCTTGCCGCCAACTTCAGCGCCACCCTCGGTGTAGTTGACCTCGGCCATGTCGCCATCCTGCATCTGCTGGAGAATTGCCCGATTCTGCGTGACATATGACGCGGGGTCCTTCGTTGCGACAAAGCTCACCGAGCGAGTAAGCAGTCCGCCCATAATGCCAGCGGGTGAAACGCCCACCACCATCACGCTGCCATCGGTCTTGGCCAGCAGCTTTTGCATTGATGCGGAGTCAAACATGGGCTTCGCCGGTGCGGCCTTCTCACCCTTATCGCCCTTAGCCGCCGCATCGTTGGCTGGCTTCTTTGGCGCTACATCCGGCAGCATCGTCAGCAGCTTCTGCACGCCGGGGTTGGCAAAGTCCGCGGCAAATGCCGCCAAGAACGGCATCGCCGGAACCCGGTTAAGCAAAGCGCCTGCATTGCCCGGAGTCGCGGCAACCTCGGCCAGCGTTGAGCCATCATTAAACCGGCTAATCCAATCCAGCGACACACCCGCGGCATCAATGTTCAGCGTCGCCACAATCGCCTTGGTCTCCTTGCCATACGTGCCGCCTACCTGCTCAATCATCTTGGTCACCTGCTCGGCCTGCTCTTCGGGAATCGGCATCGACTCGAGCTGTGCTGCAAACTGATCCATCCCCATCTCGTAAAACGGACGAACCTTCTCAAAGTTAATGATGATCGACAAGTCAGACTTATCGGTGGCCTTGTCACCCATCGGGCCAATCATCGAAGCAAATCCCGCGGCCGAGCCCGCCTTACCTTCAAACTTCTTAGTAAACTCCTCGTTGGGGCTGATGAACACGAAGCCGCCATCCAGTTTCTTGAGATACGTCGGGTTGCCGTTGATCTCGGCAGTCACCATCCCGTTCTCCGCCTTGCCGCCCACAGACTTGACAACCGCATCAAAGTCGGTCGAGGTGAACATGACTCCCGAGCTCGGCTCGCCCGCACCATCGGCCGGCATAACCACAAAGAACGCCGCCGGGCCGGTCTTGGCAACCACGCCGCTCATGCCAACCTGCTCCAGCAGCGCATCCAGGTTAATCGCGCCCGCAGGCATTCCAAACAAGGTGGCGATGGAGCGAATGTCCTTCTCAAGGTTCTCAACACTGGGGATCGCAACGGCAATTGCCGCATCAGCCGGGATCCGGTCAACAATCGAAGGAACAGCCGATGCCGCGCCCGCCAAGGCAAGCAGCACAACCGGAGCAACCAGGGCAATCAAACGGCGAGAAGACTTCCGCATGGAGAACCTTTCAGATGAAAGTAAAAAGTGGTGGAGGTGAGCAAGGCACCGAGACCATCGAAACGACAAAGAAGAGGTGGAAACACGCCAGACACAACACAAATTCGGAAACCGTTAGGATCTCCCGAGAAACACCAATGGTCTGACTCGGAAAACCCGTTATCCCCTTTCATTGTTTTTGGCCGCTTGCCATGCCTTCTGTACCTGTGAGCCAATCGCAAACCACCTAAACCCAGTCCTTCTGGGGTGTTACGGCAACCAGTCCGCAGCCGCAAAGGCATCCGGAATCCCCGCCAGCGCCTCCAAAATCCTGCCCTGCAGCCCCGGCGGGGCCACCAGCATGCCCTGACCCGACAGTGCATAGCCCGTGGAAAACTCCACCGGGTGCCCGCGCAGGTCCGTCGCCAGCCGCCCGGCCGCTTGGCACAACCCCACACCCGCCGCATGATCCCACACCCGCATGCCCCATGACCTCGGTGCCGGGCGAAGATACACATCAGACTGCCCACGCGACACCGTCGCGTATTTCGCTTGGCTGTCCATCGCAATAGCGCGGCTGCCGCCCACCACCCGCATCACCTGATCCAGCACCCGCACATCCCGAGGCGAACGTTCAAGCCCCTCCGTCCAGCGGGGTGGGGTGCCGCTTTGCACCTCTGGCAAGCCCGGCTGTGCCGCGGCCAACGCCCAGTTCGGCGAACCATCAGCCGCGAACGGAACGCTCCAAACCGGCCCCCACGGATGCTGCGGGCCAGTTGAACCCGGCCGGGACAAGCGTTCCGCCAAAACCAAGCATCCCATGGCGTGCGGCTCCAAACCATCCGCCAAACGGTCCGGGTTCAACTTCGGGCATGCCAAAGCACAAACCGTCGGTTGGCCGTGCTCAATCAGCGCTAGGCAAACTGCATACGCCCGGCCTTTGATAAAGCCTTTGGTGCCATCAATCGGGTCCAGCGTCCAGTACCGCGCCGGCAGCGGCGCGGCCCGTGAATACTCAGCAATCTTGGCGGCATCAATCGCCCGTATCAAGCCATCGCCAGTGATGGATTCCATCACCCCGCTCCCCCGTAAAACCGCAAGCACGGCATCCATCGTTCCACCCGCATCAGCCCCAGTCAGTATCGATCCGGATTCCTCACCCAGCATCCCGGGGGCATCCTTGTCAATCGGTCCGGCAATCAGGCCCGAATCCATCAGCTGCGTGTTCACCACCGCTTGGCAGGCAAGGTCCGCCACCGTCACCGGTGAAGCATCAGCTTTGATAACCTTCCAGCCCTG
>JBBRKQ010000143.1:0-9678 GCA_038231815.1 Phycisphaerales bacterium | reverse complement strand
CCGCCCGCCCCGCCGCCGCCGCGCCGCGCCCCCCCCCCCCCCCCCCCCCCCCCCCCCCCCCCCCGCCCCCACACCCCCCCCCCCATAGAGCAAAGGCCATGGGGCGTGGTCAAGGCGGAGGCGAGATCAGCTTCTGGTCCTGGCTTTGGGGTCGAGCGCGGTGCGGAGAGCTTCGCCAACAAAGTTGAGGGCAAGGAGTGTGAGCGCGAGCATGATGCACGGGAAGACCAGCAGCCACCACTGGCTTTGGACTAGGTTGAGTTGTTCGAGGCCATCTGCCGCGAGATTGCCCCAGCTCGGCAGTGGGGGCTTGACTCCAATGCCAAGAAAGCTGAGGAAGCTCTCTTGCAGGATGGCCTGGGGTATGGTGAGCGTGGCGTAGACGATGATGGGGCCGATGAGGTTGGGCAGGAGATGCCGCAGGAAGATGCGACGGCGTGATGCGCCAATGGCGCGGGCGGCCTCTATGAACGGCTGGGCTTTCAGCGAGAGCACCTGACCACGGACGACGCGGGCCATGGTGAGCCAACTGACACCACCGATGGCGATGAGCAGGGTGCCGAGTTCAAGCAGCATTCGGGTGGCACCGGAGACATTGCGGCGCTCCAGGCCAGGGACGCTATCAGCTTTGGCCATCATCATTGAGCCTAAACCTTTGTCTGTCGAGAGACGCTCTCGGACCGCTTCGCTGGAGGGGTACGTCTGACCGAGCAAACCAGTTGATTGGGCCGCAGGTTCGGTTGCAAGCGTAAAGGCGCGTTCGGTACGTAACACATCGGCAACTTGCACGCGAGCGAAGGCCTCGCGGGCGCGGGCCCTACCGGTGTATTCCTCGATAATCGCTCCGGAGGCCACAGCCATCAATACCACCAGCAACACATACGGCAGGCCGTAAAGCACATCCACAAAGCGCATCATCACCGCATCAACCGTCCCGCCGATGTATCCGGCCGTCGCGCCATAGAGCGTGCCCAGCAGGACGGAAAGGGCGGCGGCGAGGATGCCGACCGACAGTGAAACCGTGCCGCCGACGAGGAGGCGGGCTAGGAGATCACGGCCGAGAACATCGGTTCCGAGCAGGGCCATCGGACCGCGGGTGGTGGGCAGCCTGGCCGCGATGGCCGCGGCGTGCTTTTGTGCGGCCGTTTCGGGTGCGATGCCAAGTTCATCGGCCAGTTGGTTGGTTGCGGCATCTTGCACAGCGGCAGCGCGGCGCTGTGCAGCTGCGGAGTTTTCAGCGACTGGCCACCACGATGGAGGGAGGTGGCGTGCGGAGCGATTTTGGGCCTCGAACGGGGCGGCCGTGGGGCGTTCGGCGAGGTCGGCGTGGAGGGTTCCGGGGATGGGCTGTGGTGTGAGCGTCCACGGGAGTGAGCCGAAGCAGAGCGCGAAGGTAATCAGGAGAATGGAAGCGCCGTACCGTCCGGCACTGGTGTCCCAGATAGTGCTGATCCAGTGGCGGGACATCGGGGGCTGTGAACGGGGATTGGCTGGCGTGATTGGATCGGGCTCTGGGAATGCAGGGGTGCTCGATATTGATGGGGTATCGGGCATGTGGGGCAAAGGAGTTGGAACAGATCGGTACGAATCAGCTTGAAATCTAGAGCTTTTTAGCTCTGTGATACTTTGGATTTTGAGAGTGCAAAGATGGTCAGACCAGCGGTTTTTAGTACTGGATGACCGATCGGACTTCGCCGTACTGCGTCAGTTTATCGCGGCCGGAGAGTCCGCTGAGTTCGATGAGTACGGAGATGCCGGCGATCTCGGCACCCAGTGATCTGACCAGCTTACAGCAGGCTTCCATGGTGCCGCCGGTGGCAAGGAGGTCATCGACCAAGACGATTCGCTGGCCGGGGTGCACGGCATCAACGTGGATTTCGAGCTTGTCGGAGCCGTACTCGAGTTCGTAGCCCATCTGGGCTTTGCCTGCGGGGAGCTTCCCGGGCTTGCGGATGGGTACAAATCCGGCCGAGAGCGACTGGGCCATGGCGGTGCCGAAGATAAAGCCGCGCGACTCGGCGCCGGCGACGAGATCAACGTGCTTGCCTCGGAACGGGTTGACCATAAGCTCAACGGCGAGTGCTAGGCCCGCGGGGTCACGCAGCAGGGGGGTGAAGTCGCGGAACATGATGCCGGGCTTGGGGAAGTCCGGAACATCGCGAATAAGCGTGCGGAGATGGTCGATTTGGGTCATGGCAGAGTGGTATCGCGCGTGGAAACGAACGGGGTGCTGCTTAAATACGAAATCGAGAATAGGACGGCGTGGAGGAAGTCGCGAGGGAAGGCGGATTGCAGGGAGGAATGGAGAAAAATACCAAAGGATGAATGCAAAGGCTGCGCAGTGGGAAAGGCAGCGAACTGGATTTGCAATTTGAGAGGCTGGGAGAAGCTTGTGCGGGGGGCGGGGTCCGTCTGCCCTGCGTGATCCCGTTAAGCGGGTTTGCTCGGGCGGCTTGGGCGATTACACTTGAGCATGGCTGAAGACAATCTGAAAAAACCTGCCGCCAAACTGGAAGTGGTTGAGCCGATCGGTGATCGGGTACTGATTCGCAAGGATGAGGACCGGAAGCAGACCAAGGCGGGCATTCACTTGCCCGACAAAATCGAGATACCGACGATCACCGGTCGCGTCGTGGCGATCTCGGCGAAGGTAGACCGTGATGAAAATTACCCGATTAAGCGGTATGACCGGGTGCTGTTTAATCCGAAGCACGCGATACCGGTTGAGTTTGATGGTGACAACCGGCTGTTTGTGATACCGATTGAGGACGTGGTAGCGGTGTTTCGCAAGGACGAATGAAGCGGGGCCGCGGGCCAGCCGGCGACTACTCGATTGCGGTCTCGGCAAGCCACTCGCGGGCTTCGCGGATGTCTTGCTGGACGAGGCCGTGGCTTTCTGCTGTGTAGCGGAGGTCAGGGTCACCTCCGGCGGCGGCGATTCGGGTTGCAAGCTGCTCGGGCTGTCCTTTGGGAACTGTTGGGTCGTTTGAGCCACAAAGCAAAAGGGCCGGGGTGCCGGCGAGGCCGGTGGTGTCGGGCGGAGGAAGCACGACCATCGGGCGGAGCAGGATGGCGCCTTGCAGGATGCCCGGATGGCGCAGCAGAAGGCAGTGGGCAATGTTCGCACCGTTGGAATAGCCGACGGAGATGATGGGGTGGGAGCCCAGCTGGTAGTGCGTGCGAGCGGCGGTGATGAACGCGGCCAGTTCGCCGGCGCGGCGGAGGGCGTCATCAAGATCAAAAATGCCGGGTGCTATGCGGCGGAAGAAGCGGGGCATTCTGGCTTCGCTAACGTTGCCGCGGAGGCTGAGCAGGGGCGCACCGGGGAGGAGTTTATCCCCGAGGCCGAGCAGTTCATGTTCATCACCGCCGGTGCCGTGCAGCAGGAGCAGGATCGGGGGCAAGGCGTTGGCTTGCGTCGGGGGCCTTTGTGAAGGGGCGGCGGTGGGAGTCTTAAAAACGTGAACGAAGGTCTTAAGCATGAGTAAGCGCCCGGTGGCGTCCGATGCGTGGGTTCGGGTGAGCTTGTGTGAGAAAGAGCAAAAAGTTGTTTGAGCGGCCTGACCAGTGGTGCTTGTGGGGCGCCCCAGCTTGGGTGGAAGGCGGCACTTTGGGGGTTACTCAAGGTCGTGGAGTGTGGTGCAAAACAGAAAAGTGAGAATACGCGGAATGCGAGGACTCGGTTGCGAGCGGGTTTCATTCGCCGCGAGGTCGCCAGGGAGTTTGGTCAGTTCTTACTTCGACTCACTGTAGTGAGAGATGTTGGTTATTCGCGGTAACGCTTGGGCGATCTGCTTGCGGCTTTTTTCCATCCATCGCGGCAGTTTGAGTGAGGTGCCGAGAGTATTGGGAGATTCATCGGTGGCGAAGCCGGGGCCATCGGTGGCGATTTCAAAGAGCACACCGCCCGTCTCACGGAAGTAGATGGACTTGAAATAGCAGCGGTCGCGCTGCTCGGTGACGTGGTAACCGGCGGCAGTAAGTATGCTACTGAGGGCCGCTTGCGCGGCCTCATCGGCAGCGCGAAGGGCGATGTGATGAACGGAACCTGCGCCCACAACCGGCCGGTGGTGAGTTGAAGCAGGCGCGGGGCGAACGATGTCGATCGTGCGGCCGGGCTCATTTGAAGCTGATGATGCGACGTATCGCGTGCGGTCACCCTGAGTATCGACTTTGCGAAAGCCGAAGAGCTCCGTAAGCAGGTCTGCGGTTCGGGATGCCGCCGGCACGGTAAGGGTTGCACCGAAAAATCCGGTGATGGCGGCAGATGGCGGAACATCGGCATGATCAATGCGGCTTAGGGGTGTGTGAGTTAGAGTGTCTGTCTCGATCAGTTCAAGATCGGTGCCATCGAGATCAGTGAAGGCCAAGACCGCTTGGCCGAAGCGTGGCGGGAGTGTCGTGGTCCGCACATTCTGGGCGGCCAGATGGGTTTGCCAGAAGCGAAGCGACCCTGCAGGGACAGCGAAGGCTGTCGCGGTGACTTCACCGCTGCCGCGGCGGCCTTGGGCGGCACTGGTGATGGGGAAGAAGGTGAGAATGGACCCCGGGCTGGCGGCGTTGTTGCCGAAATAGAGGTGGTACGTGGAGGGGTCATCAAAGTTGACCGTAACTTTGACCAGACGCAGGCCGAGTACTTTGGTGTAAAAGTCGGCATTGGCCTGCGGGTCCGAAGCGAAAGCGGTGATGTGATGGATGCCGGCGACTGGGGTGGTGTTCATGAGTAACTCAATATCTCCTTACGCGTCCAACAATCTGTTGGTTCGTTATTCGTTGAAACAGATAATTATAGTACGGAGCAAAATCTGGCGATTTTGGCAAAATGGATGGGATTTGATTCGGCAAAAGCATGTCTGTACCGGGGATGGATGGGCTGTCTCAGGTTTCACGCTTCGGAGGAGCGTTGGACCTTGTTGGCGTGTCTGGCCGCCATTGCGATCCGGAGTTGGTATGGTTGCGTGATGCCCATGTTGCAACCTCTCGTGATGGCCACTGGTGACTTGTTCCGGTCTGAAGCCTCAGACCTGCTGGCGAGCGCTCCGGCCGGGCCGGTGTGTGTGTGGGCGGGGACCACGGCAGATGAGCCGTTTGGGATTGACCCACGGGCGTGGATGCCGCGGGCCAGGGCAGAGTTGTTTGAGCGCCTAAGGCAATTGTGCCAGCTTGCATCGGCGCAGGCGCGAGAAGTGTGGATGCGGCCCCACGCCCGGCACGCGGTGGGCGACTTGCCGATTATTGCCAAGTGGTGCATCGAGCCACCGGCGGCGAATTTTCGGGTGCTGCTCGACCCTTGCTCATTGCTGACGGCCCAGATGTTGCCCCTGGCGGAGGATCATTTGGGGCGAATTTTTGGAGCAGCCGCCGGCCAATTTGTGCTGCCGCGGCTGGCGGGTGTAGTAGTTGCAAACGTGCGACTACCCGAGGGTTTGAGCGCCAGCGCCAGCGCTGGCACGCTGGCGATTGATGATGGGCCTGCACTGCAACTGGTGCCGCTGAGCGAGGGTGTGATCCCGGTGGCGGTGATAAAGCGTTTGGCGGCGGGGTTGCCGGAGTCGGTCGCGCGGTTTGGGTTTTGAGGGACAAGGCGAGAGTGATGGGTCTGCAGCGATGTGAACACCGCGATCTGGCAGAGGCGATTACGTCAGGTTGTCAAGCTCGCGTTTGTCTTGCTCGGTCCAGATCGGTTCTCCCTCATCGGTCAAGAATGATTCAGGAGCATCATCGGGGTTAAAGATGGTGCGTGAGGTGCTGCGAAGTTCGGCATCATTAGCGGCGGCGATTGCTGCAAGCTTGGTATCAATGCTATCAAGAACTGATCTGAGATAGTGCTGGTCTCGGTTGATGATGGTCAGAGCCATGGAGGCTGCATCCATGCGGTCGAGGGTGGATTGGCTGCCCACTTCAGCGACGCAGCATTGATGCTCACGGTGGAGTTTGGCCTTCATGGAATTGACGACACGGCGCTTGTCTTTGATGGAGGTTGCGCCGCGAATAAGGAGCGTGAAGGTGAGAAGGCCGATGAACATGGGCGGTTGCGAGATCGGAGCGGAACGTTGGGATGAACGCAGTTGGCGCGGTGAAAAGGTGAGGAACGAAACTCAAAAAAGCGGCAGAATATGCGCGAAGTGATTAGGGATTAGTCCCGCGTCGCGCGTGAAGTCAACGGACAAGGCAACAAGCTATCGTGCCAAAGTAAACACCCGCAGCTGAGAGGACGATCGAAAGGGTAGCGAGCCGGATTTCAGGTTTAAATTTGAAGCGAGTTAGAAAGGCTGGGTGGAGCCAACGCCGCGAGATTGACTAAGGAGCGATGAGACTTGCGATGCTCGATGTTCGATGCGAGAGGAGACACGAGAGACGAGAGATCTTGAGTCACTCGGCAAAAACCTTTTTCCGTCGTTTGCGTTTGTCGAGATCGTCGGGTCGCAATGCGGCCTCTGCCGCATCGTCGGCCTCATCACGCAGGCGGAGGCCGATGGTGCCGTGGATGCTCTCTTGATGAACGATGATCTGACGCTGGCGGATCAGTTCGAGCATGGCCAGAAACAGACCGATGGCTTCGGAGCGGGTACGTCCGGCGAAGACCTTGGCGAACTCCACGGAGCCGTCGGAGCCTGCCTCTGGCTGGTTGGCCAGATTGGTCAGGTGTTGGCGGAGCAGGTCCACGATGTCCGCCGCGTGAACTTGAATTGGCGTCTCATCGTCCTTGACCGTGTGCTCGCCTAATCGGGTGAAGTCCACTGCCTCCATGATGGCGGCGAACGCTTCGCAGAGATCAACGATGCTAACGTCTTCGAGGTGAACCTCTTGGTCGTCATCAATCGGGGCCGCGGTCCAAGAGGCCGCCCCAGCGCCGAAGCGAGAAACCCATTGTTCGTGTCGGCGCTCAAGCGCGCTTGCCGCATCGCGGAACTTCTTGTATGCCATTAATTGGCGCACAAGGTCGGCCCGCGGGTCGTCCTGCGGCTTGGCTGCGGCTTCATCGTCGGGGTTGTCAACCTTTGCGAACGCCTCGGGGGTGAGGGTTCGGGACTTGATCTCCATCAGCGTTGCGGCCATGACTAAGAACTCTGCGGCCAGATCAACATCGATGCGGTTGATGCCACCCTCGTGCTCGAGGAACTTGAGGTAGGATGTGGTGATGGATGCGACCGGGATGTCGTGCAGGTCGATCTCGTCGCGACGGATGAGATAGAGCAGCAGGTCCAAGGGGCCTTCAAAGGCATCGATCGTTACTTTGTAATCTTCAAGTGACATTGCGTGAGCTCAGAATCTATCCGGACTTTTGGGTCAGGGTTGCCTTTGGGATCGGGCGGGACACGAATGTCCAAACCGGTACCTTTGCCCTTTGGGCCAGTAAAAGCATAACCTGCACCAGTCCATGAACCTCCCAGCACCCATATCTTCTTCCGACAATCGCTCCACAGAGGCAAAGGAAGGGCAGTCAGCACCTCTGGCCAGTGAGGCAAGCCCGGTTGATGTGCTTGCCGTTGCAGCGGAATTGCTGATGGCTGAATCCAAAGCGGTGGCGGATTTAGCGCTCGGGCTCGGGCTGGCGTTGGGGCCCAACTTTGTCCAAGCGGTAGAGTTGATGGCGGCGTGCGCCCTTCGAAACGGGGCTGTTTTGGTGACTGGCATCGGCAAGTCGGGTTTGGTTGGGGCAAAGATCGCGGCCACGCTCGCATCGTTGGGCGTCCCTTCGCACTTTATTCACCCGGTTGAGGCGGCCCACGGTGATTTGGGCAACTTCCGATCCACTGATCTGTGCATCGCCCTTTCAAACAGCGGCCAGACAGATGAGGTGCTGTCGCTGGTCGCCTGCCTTCGCCAGGATGGAATCGCGGTCGTTGGAATCTGTGCCGGTACGCCGGGAGGGACATCAGGTTTGGAGCGTCAGAGCAACGTGTGCCTGACCGTGGGACAGGTTGATAAACAATTTGGCGGTTCGCCGGCACCTATGTGCTCAACAACGGCCATGCTGGCAATTGGAGATGCTCTGGCCCTGTGTACATCTCGCGTGCTGCGGTTTACCCCCGCTGACTTTGCCAAGCGGCACCCGGGTGGGTCGCTGGGTGGGCTGCTGAAGCCGGTGCTGGAGGCGCTGCGGTTTGTAGTTGGAAAGAACCTCGTACCTGTCGCCGACGACCTCACCGTCGAGGCGGCGCTGCGGGTTTCCGAGACATCTCAGCGGCGTCCCGGTGCGATGTTGCTCATCGAGCGAGATTCGGGCCGGCTCACGGGCATTTTTACGGATGCCGATTTGCGCAGGCTGATCCTCAAATCACCGGATGCGATGGCCCTGCAGGTCAGCAGCCTGATGACAAAGAACCCGACCACTCTACCACACACCGCACGTCTGGCGGATGCCGTTCACATCATTCAGGAGTTTCGGCGAGACGAGATTCCGGTGGTTGATGAGCTTGGCCGGCCGGTTGGGATCCTTGATGTTCAGGACTTAATCGCGATGCGATTGGTGCAGGATTGAGTCCTTGCAAGATCTGGGTTTTTAGCCGAGAAATTCAAGATCTCTCAGACATGCGTTGGCCGGTTTGGACCGGCGGTCGATGGTGTGCCCGCTGGTATGCTTGGCGAGGGTGTGGGTGACACGATTGACATGGCGGTAGCTCGTTCAAACTCCGCCGCACCTGAGAGCATGACGCCAGCAACATTGGTCAGCGCGGCGAACCAGGCCCGCTGGTGCGAGGATGTCCAAGCCGTTCCCAGAGCGCCCGCGAGAGACTCAATTAAAAGGTCTCGCACGATGGGGTAGTGTTCTGGACGTGCGCCATAAGCGACGTGCCTAGCGCCGAGTTGTTTGAGCGGCTCGCTAAGCAGATCCAGCCGGGAGGCGTTGCGGGCCACCATTGCAATGGCGACGGTGAGGTGCTCGCGCTGGCGGTTCATGTCTTTGGGAAAGATCGCCCGCACGGTGGGGTGGCGTTCAAACAACAGTTCATAGAATTTGGCAACGACCTGCGGCATCAAGGCCGCTGCGGCGGCGTGACTCTGTTCAATCAACTCAGTCGCCTCGGTTGATAATGACAGTGTGGGATCGTTGGTGTGGGACATGCTTCGGTTCCGGCGGGGCGGTCCCAGCCCGCCAGCGTGAAATTGAGAGACAACGTTGTTACAACAGACGTGCGACGCAGCCCACGGGTGAGGCTAGTCAGAGTCTTGGAAAAACGACAATATCGCCGATAATTTCGGATGTGCGGTATTACGGTGGCTTTGCTGCAGGGGGAAACGTTTTTTGGCCCGAAAGAGCCGTACCCTTAGACAGTAAGCACTTGTCCTCGAAGGTTTTGCATATGCAGAATTTTCGTATTAAAAGCCTGAGTGGTTGCCCAGTTTTAATCCTCGCGTCGCACTGTTGTATATGCCTGACTCACTTCATCTTATTACACAGCACCTTGCGGAACTGGCCGACTCACCCGATGGGGATGAACGATCTGCCGAGCGCATTTTGCCATTGGTGTACCAGGAACTTCGAAAACTGGCAGCCAGTAAACTGGCGGGTGAGCGAAACCAGGTGACGCTTCAGCCCACAGCGCTTGCGCATGAAGCTTTTTTGAGGCTTCTTGGACCGGTTGATGAGAACGGACGGCCTCGGCCCGTGCAATGGAACAGCACGGGGCACTTCTTTGCATCGGCCGCAATTGCGATGCGGCGGATCCTAGT
>JBBRKQ010000142.1:0-9722 GCA_038231815.1 Phycisphaerales bacterium | reverse complement strand
GTTCCTTGGATGTTGCGGCGATCTGCCGGGGCGGCCTTGGGCGCGTTTTGATCGTTTGTTCGGATCCTGGCTAGTCACTTGTGCATGTGAGAGTCTCGACTTGGCAGAGTTTCTACAGACTTTGATTGCTGCGGTGGCGGTAGGGAGCACGTATGCGCTGCTTGCGCTGGGCTATACGCTGGTGTATGGGGTGCTGAAGTTCATCAACTTTGCGCACAGTGATGTGTTTGTGCTGGGGTCGTGGACGAGCTTTACGGTGGCGACGATCTTTGTCACCAAGATGGACATCAATCCGGAGCATGCGCCGTGGTGGGTTGGGGTGTGCGTGCTGCTGTCGGCGATTGCGGTGTGCTCTACGGTGGCGTACTGCATTGAGCGGTTTGCGTATCGGCCGCTGCGCAAGTCGCCCCGGCTGAATGTGCTTATTACGGCGATTGGCGTGAGTTTGCTGCTGCAGAATATTGGGCAGATCACTGGTCCGGCGGTGGTGCGTGATGCGGCGGGCAAGCCGCTGGCGACGCTGCCGTTTGGCTCGAGCCCCAAGAGCATGCCGGTGCTGCTGCCCGATGCGGTGCTGAATGAGACCAAGCTGGCAACGGGCACGCTTGATGGTGGCAGCAAGCGCGGGGTGGTGAGGCTGGATCAGGCTGTGGATTTGGATGAGGGGCAGAACTATCGGCTGGCGGTGGCCAGGGTGGATGCGGCCGGCAAGCCGACTGGCGACCGCGACACGCTGGGAATTGCGATGCCGGCGGGGCGGTATGAAAAGGGCGCGGAGCTTGCCACACAGCCCCGGCGCAGTGCGGCGGAGGTGCAGGGTGCGGCGTTCACGCTGGTGCGGGCGCCGGAGGTGCCGCTGCGGCTGATTGATGTGCTGATTGTGTCCTCGGCGATCATCATCATGCTGGGGCTAGAGATTTTGGTGTACCGCACCAAGCTGGGCACGGCGATGCGGGCGATTAGCTTTAATGTTGAGACGGCCCAGCTCATGGGCATTAACGTGAACTTTGTGATTAGCTTTACGTTTGTGCTGGGGGCAGCGCTGGCGGCGGCGGCTGGGTTCTTGTATCCGATGAAGTACCCGGGGCTGAACCAGCCGGCGCACCAGATTTGGGTGCTGCTTGGGCTGAAGGCGTTTGTGGCGGCGGTGGTGGGGGGCATCGGCAATATTCGTGGGGCCGTGCTGGGTGGGTTCTTGATCGCTGGGGTTGAGTTCTTTGGGCAGTATTACATTTCTACCAAGCTCAGTGATGTGTTTGTGTTTGCGATTTTGATTGTGGTTCTGCTGGTGCGGCCGAGCGGGATTTTGGGCACCAACGTGCGGGAGAAGGTGTGATGGCGGCTGCGACTGGACAACCTGCGGATGGCAGCGCACTGCTAGCCTCTGTGCCGCGGCACCGGCCGGGCGCAGGTGAGGTGCTGCGCGAGGCGGTGGTGCCGTGGTTTGGTGTGCTGGCGGTGGCGATTGTGGCCCAGTTTGGGCTGGAGGCGGTGCTGGGTGAATATGGGGCGCGGGTGGCGCAGCAGGCGGGGGTGTACATCATCGCGGCGGTGTCGCTGAATGTGGTCAATGGGTTTACCGGGCAGTTCTCGATGGGGCACGCGGGGTTTATGGCGGTGGGCGGGTATGTGGCGGCGTTTGTGACGTATTACGGATCAATGTTGTGGTTTGGCACGGCAGAGAAGATGGCGTACCCGGTGGTGATGGGCGTGAGCCTGCCGCTGACGATGGGGCATTTGCTGATGCTGGGTGGGATTGTGCTGGGCGGGTGCATTGCGGCGGTGCTGGGGCTGCTGGTGGGGTTGCCATCGCTGCGGCTGCGTGGAGATTACTTGGCGATTGTGACACTGGGCTTTGGCGAAATTGTGCGCGTGATGTTGGAACAGTCGGGCGAGCAGATGTTTAGTGTGGAGCAGATTCGGGCGGCGGGGCCGGAGGTTTGGCTGAGGGTGCCGGTGGGCGGGGCACTGGGAATCTCGGGGATTCCGAAGTACGCGGACTCGTTTTGGATCTTTTTGCTGGCCGCCGCGACGTGTTTGATTGCGTATCGGATGAAACAGTCGAGCACGGGGCGGGCGTTTTTGTCGATCCGTGAAGATGAGATCGCGGCCCGGGCGATGGGGATTAACCTGACGGCGTACAAGGTTCGTGCGTTTGTGTTTGCGGCGTTCTTTGGTGGGGTGGCGGGCGGGCTTTTGGTGCACGCGGGTGTGCCGTTTACGCCTGGGAATGCGGGCTTTCAGGTGAGCTTTGAGATTATTATTATGGTGGTGCTGGGTGGGCTTGGATCGGTGAGCGGGGCGGTGCTGGCGGCGTTAATTCTCTCGGTGTTGCCGGAACTGCTGCGGAACTTGGCTGAGTACCGGCTGATTTTGTATGCCTTGCTGCTGATTGGGATGATGCTGGGGCGCCCCAAGGGGCTGCTGGGCGTGCGGGAGATTTGGGAGGTATTTGGGGCGAAGAAGACGACGGGTAAGAACGGTGTGGACACGGGTGGCAAGGCAGGTGTCGCGTGACAAATTCGATACCGCCATCGCCGGGTGGAATTTTGCTGGATGTCAACGGCATCGGCATCAGCTTTGGCGGGCTTAAGGCCGTGCAGAACTTCACACTGAAGATGCCGCGGGGGTGTCTGTATGGGCTGATCGGGCCGAACGGGGCGGGCAAGACAACGATTTTTAATCTGCTGACGGGTGTGTACCAGGCGCAGCGAGGCACGATTACGCTGGATGGGCAGCGGGTTGAAGCGCTTGCGCCGCACAAGATCGCGGCGGCGGGACTGTCGCGAACTTTTCAGAATATTCGCTTGTTTGGCGACCTGACGGTGCTGGACAATGTGAAGCTGGCCTGCCACCTGCGCGGGCGGCACGGGATTTGGAGCACGGTGCTACGGATGCCAGGCTTTTTGGCCCAAGAGAAAGCGATTACGACGCGGGCGATGGAGATGCTGGATGTGTTTGGGCTGGGGCACCTGGCTGGTGAGCAGGCACGCAACTTGCCGTACGGAGACCAGCGGAGGCTGGAGATTTGCCGCGCTTTGGCGACGGAGCCGAAGGTGCTGCTGCTGGATGAACCGGCGGCGGGCATGAACCCGAGTGAGAAGCGATCACTGGCGGGGACGATTACGACGATTCGCGAGCGGTTTGGGCTGGCGGTTTTGCTGATTGAGCACGATATGGGGCTGGTGATGGACATTTGCCATAACATCACGGTGCTGGATCATGGAGAGGTGATCTCTGTCGGTACGCCTCGGCAGGTGCAGGATGATCCGAAGGTGGTGGAGGCGTATTTGGGTGCGCCGGATGCGGGCATGCAGGCGGAGCCGGACCACGGCGGGACGAAGGTGATGCAGACGAACGGGCACGGCGGTGGTGGTGGCAGTGGCGATGCGCCGGCGGGAGGGTCACATGGCACTGCTTGAAGTGAGTGGCGTGAGCGCGAGTTATGGTGCGGTGGCGGCCCTGCGGAGTGTGAGCATGGCGGTGGAGGCTGGGGAGATTCTCACGCTGATTGGCTGCAATGGTGCGGGCAAGACCACGACGCTGCGGGCGGTGTCGGGGATGATTCGGTGCAAGACTGGAACAGTGAAGTTTGATGGCAAGGACATTACCGGTGTGCCGCCTTTTGGGCTGGTGAAGCGCGGGCTGGTGCACGTGCCGGAGGGGCGCGGGATCTTTGCGAACCTGACGGTGGAGGAGAACCTGGCGCTGGGTGCGTATACGCGGAAGGATCATGCGGCGATCAAGCAGGACATGGAGCGGGCGTTTACGCTGTTTCCGCGGGTGAAGGAGCGTCTGAAGCAGGTGGCGGGGACGCTTTCTGGCGGCGAGCAGCAGATGGTGGCGATTGCGCGGGCGCTGCTGGCGCGGCCCAAACTGCTGCTGCTGGATGAGCCTTCGCTGGGGCTTGCGCCGCAGCTTGTGCAGACAATCTTTGCGATTATTCGGGAGATTAACAAGCAGGGTGTGACGATTCTGCTGGTGGAGCAGAACGCGCACATGGCGCTGCAGGTGGCCAACCGGGCGGTGGTGCTGGAGGTGGGGGCGGTGGCGATGAGCGGTGATGCGAAGGAACTGGCCAAGAGTGATGCGGTGAAGAAGGCGTACCTCGGGCACTGAGAAAAAAGGGTCAAATGAGGAAATGGTCAAATAGTCAAATGAAGGCAGGGGAAGTTGAACCGGGGATCTAATTTAACGCGTGCAAGCCGGTACCATCAGGGATGGATCATTTCACATTCCGTGATGGAAAATTGTTTGCTGAAGAGGTGCCGGTGGCGGAGATTGCGGCGCGGTTTGGGACGCCGACGTATGTGTATTGTGCCGCGACGCTGCGGGATCATGTGAGCAAGTTGAAGGCGGCGTTTGCGCCGCTGTCGCCGCGGCTTTGCTTTGCTGTGAAGTGCTGCTCGAATCTTGGGGTGCTGAAGGTTTTGTCGCAGGCGGGGTGCGGGATGGATGTGGTTTCGGGGGGTGAGCTGTATCGGGCGTTGCTGGTGGGGGTGAGCCCGGCGGACATTGTGTATGCGGGTGTGGGCAAAACCGTGCCGGAGATTCGGATGGCGCTTGGGGAGCGCGAGGGACTGGAGTTTGAGCGTGGCAGCGGGCTTGGCGGAGGGCGTGGGATCATGCGGCTGCCGGAGGGGCCGATTTCGTGCTTTAACGTTGAGTCGGAGCAGGAGCTTGCGGCGATTGCGGAGCAGGCGCGGCTGATGGGGGTGCGGGCGAACGCGGCGGTGCGGGTGAACCCGGGGGTACGGGCGGGCGGGCATGAGTACATCACCACAGCGCACGATGAGTCAAAGTTTGGACTGCCGGTGGTGCAGGCCGAGGCGCTGGTGAAGCGGTTCGCCGATGACAAGCATGTGCGTGTGCGCGGGCTGCACATGCACATTGGATCATCGATCACGCAGCCGGAGTTGTATGTGACTGCGGTCGAGCGGATGGTGGCGATGATTGATCGGCTGGCGGAGGCCGGAGTGGCGATTGATTCGCTGGACCTTGGCGGGGGCTTCGCGGCGGATTACACGACGGGCGATGCGCCGGTACCGCAGCGGTTTGCAGAGCAGATTGTGCCGTTACTGGCGGCAAAGGTTGCCGCGGGGCTGAAGATAACGATTGAACCTGGGCGGATGGTTGCGGCGAATGCGGGGATACTGCTGAGCCGTGTGCTGTATACGAAGCAGACGGGGACGCGGAAGTTTTTGATTGGGGATGCGGGGATGCACACGCTGCTGCGGCCCTCGCTGTACGAGGCGTTTCACTTTATCTGGCCGGCGAGTGTGGCCCCACAGCATGAACCGAAGGTGCGGACGGAGCGCCCGGAGCTGCCGGGGCTTGAGGAGTGTGATGTGGTGGGACCGGTGTGTGAGACGGGGGATTTTCTGGCGCAGCAGCGGCTGCTGCCGCCGGTTGCACCGGGTGAGCTGCTGGCGATTTTCGCTGCCGGGGCGTATGGGATGTCGATGGCGTCTCGGTACAACAGCCACCCGATGCCGGCGGAGGTGTTGGTGGATGGGGAGGCGGTGGAGCTGGTGCGGCGGCGGGAGGTGCTTAGGGACTTGGTGGAGCATGAGTTGGGCGGGTCGTAGCTGATGTTGGCGAGCTGGTTTGGGACAGTTCTCGGGCCATGTGCGAGAGGACGGGGCTGGCTTGCTGGCAGAAACTGGGTTGCTGAGGGGCTTCGGTGGGCGAAAATCATCTTTCGGCCGGTAAGAATATTCGACCAAAGTGTATAAACAGCATTATTTCAGAGAGTCGGTTTGGGGAACGTTGCTTTTTTTTCATATCTGATCGAAATGCCTTGCCAGTTCTGCCGCAGGGTGTAGACTGAATTGATAATCAACCTTGTGGTTGAGAGAGTTCTGATTTGGGCGCTCGTTTTTCACTCATCGTCGAGCATTGGCCTATCCGCAGCCAGTGTGATTCGGTTTAACTCGCTGCTCCAGAGGCAGCATGGTGGCTGGCGGATGCCACCAAGTTCATGGGATACCAGATATGAAGACCATCGCAGCACTTATCGCCATCGCGGGCATTGCATCGGTTTGCGCCGTTGCCAATGGCCAAACGTACCAGTTTTTGAACACCCCTTTGGCCGTACCCGATGCGGGGCCGGAAGTCTCGATCTCGACGGCGCCGATTGTTGGCAGCGGCGTGATCTCGACGGTTTCACTCACGATGAATTGGTCGCCCCCCCACACGTATGTGGGTGACCTTCGCCTTCAGTTGGTGTTCACGCCAACCGGCGGCGGCGCGCCGATCTCGGCGGATCTTTCGAACCGACTTGGTGTGGGGGCAAACCTTGACGGCGAGTACACCTTTTCGGACACGGGCACGGTGGTCTTCGCTTCACCCGCTTCGATCGCGGGTGGCCTAGTCCAACCTGGTACATACTTGGCAGGCACAACGGCGGGCGTGCCCGTGTTGCTGAACACACGGTTCCAGAACGTTCCGGTGTCGGGGATTTGGACCATTAAGGCTCAGGACTTTGTTGGTGCGGACTTTGGTTCAATCTCATCTGCATCGATCACGGTTGTTGCCTCGGCCGCGCCGGTTCCTCCTTCGGGCACCGCAGCGCCGTTACGTATCGTGCGGAATCCGGATATTGGTGGCTTAGGGAGTGGGGTGCTGAGAGTTACGACGGCTGGCGGAGCAAATCCTGCTTCGACGGTGACCGGAGTTCGGGCGAATTTGACGAGCATTTTGGGTGCGGGGCACGCCAGTGATCAGCTGTTTGACAACGGCACCAACGGTGATTTGGTGGCGGGAGATGGTATCTACTCAGTGAGAGTAACGGCCCCGGCCCTGCTGGCTGACGGTGACTATCCGGTCTCGTTTGTGGTCAGCGACAATCGCGTGCCACCCCGGACGGGCACGGGTAGCACAACGGCGACGGTGGTGAGCGTGACGCCGCCGGCGACCTCGACTAACCTTGGTACGGTCGCGGCCAATGCTGAGGTGACCGGCAGCGCTAGTGCGGGCGCTAGCGAGGCGGCTTGGTTCCGGTTTACATCGACAACCGACGCGGTGAGCCCCGGATCCTTCCTTGATTCATATGTGGCCGCCAGCAGCGGGTACACCGACACCTTTATGGCGGTGTATAACTCCTCGGGTGATTTCTTGGTTTCGGATGATGATCAGGGCCTTGGTTTGCTGAGTCAGGTGAGCTTTGGTCGTACCACGCCGGTGCGCTTCTATAACGGTGGCGGACAGGCCGACGGGTTTGAAGGCCCGCTGGCAGCAGGCACCTACTACATCGCGGTGGTGCAGTATGGCACGAACACTTTTGGTTCACCCTTCCTGTTTACCAACAACCCGTTCGCTCCTGCCGAGACGACGATTGACCTTACCGTGGTGACCAGCAACTCGGCACCGGCGCCGATTGACCCGACGGCCACAGCGCGGTTCAATCCGGCCGCTTACAACGCGACGACGGGCAACAACCCGCTCGGCCCGGTGAACATTCCGGCGCCGACGGAGACTCTGCTGTCGGCCACGGTGGTTGCCGGCCTGTTCCCAAACTCGACGGGTATCACGGTCACTGCGGACCTGCTTGGTGCGGGCCTTGGCGCTTCCGCTGCTGCGGTGATGCACGATGATGGTTTGAACGGCGATGTGACGGCTGGTGACAACATTTATTCACTAATCGTTCCTCTCGCCGGGCTGCCGGTTTCGACGTTCACACCGACGATCACTGTTCTGGATGCGGAGGGTCGGACGGCCTCGGCCGCGCCGACGCTGACGCACCGGGAAGATGTGGTCATCACGACCACCGAACTTGGCACGCTGGCGTTCACTGGCACACCGGCGGCACTGACGGGGACAACCCAGATCGTGGGTCGTGAAGTGAACTGGATCAAGTTCACGCTGGCCGGTGCGGTTGACATCGGCGGAACCCGGTTTGTGGACATTGACACGAACGGCTCGACAATGGACACGCACCTGGGCCTGTACGACGACGCGGGCAACTTCCTGGCCGTCCTCGATGACGACGACGGCGCTGGCTTGCAGAGCGCGCTTTCCTTCGGCTCGATCGACCCGACCGGCCGCGATACCAACCCGCTGGGCACTGCCAACAACGGCCGCGATGGCGGTCTGGCGGCGGGTACGTACTACATTGCATTGAACTTCTGGCCCGCCACTTATGGCAGTCCGTTTGTCGCTACGACAACCTCTGGCGGGATTGGCGGGGAGTACATCATCAACGTCCACAGTGGTGATCAGAATGGCGGCACCGGCCCGACCTGCATCGCGGACATCAACGGTGACCAGATCATTGATGGCAGTGACTTCACGCTCTTCATCAACTCGTTTGGTGTGGGTGATGTGTCGATCGATGCCAACGCCGACGTTGCCGGCGGCATCCCCTCCGGTGGTGACGGCATCATCGACGGCTCCGACTTTGTCGCGTTCATCAACGCGTTTGCTGCTGGCTGCTGATTCGTTGTTGGGGGGTGGTTGCTGAGATTGGTTGCGGCCGCGGCGTTTCTGGAGCCTTGGCCGAGTGACTCTAATTTTTATGGCGGGGCGATCCGAAAGGGTCGCCTCGTTTTTCCTAAACAGTTTGCGGATAGAGGGGTGGCGGCGGGTGTGCTGTGGATGTGTTGGAGTTTGGTCATTATTTTGCGTTTTGGGCTTTTTTCAGGATCCATCACATGAAGACGGGAATCAGGCGTGCAAGGCTGGCGGGTGTATTGGTAAGTGCTGCTGTTTTGATTGCGGCTGGGGCTTCGGGGGCTGTATGGGCGGCGCCGGTGATTTATCAGTTTGGTTCGACGCCGCAGGCGACCTTTGCGGGGTCTTTCGGGACGCAGGTGAACCTGGCGGGGTCGATGATCGGGGCGTACAACCCGGCGGCGGCGCCGCCGGTGCTGACGCGGACGCTGACGGGTGCGTTTGGATTCTCGCCGGGAGCGCCGACGAACCAGCGGATCAGCCCGGTGACGGCGACGGGTTCATCGAACGGCAATATCGCATCTACCCCGGCGGGGACGTACAGGTTGGTGGTGGACACGGCAGCGCGGACGGTGACGATTCTGGATTTGACGTTGAACCTGCTGGGGACGCAGCAGCCATCGTTTCCGGTGAGCGCGAGCATCACTTATCCGAGCTTTCGGACGCGAGATCCGAACTACACGTACTTTTTTCTTGGGGCGTTTCCGCTGCCAGTAGGCTCTGCGGTGATCGATGCGCTTCGGGCGGAGCAAACAGCGGGAGCCAATGGTGTGCTGACACCGGCCGGGTCTGGGTTTACCTTCAGCGTGCCGGTGCCGATGGACCTGGTGGTGACGGCGACGCTGTCGGGGGCGACGAACTCCGCAGGGGTGAGTAACTTGGTGACGGTGACGGGAACGGTGACGCCAGGGGCGAACGGGACGGCGACGGCCTCGCTGAGTTTCACGCAGTCGGGGACGAACCCGATTCCACCGACGCCGGTGGATCCGCCGCCGGCTCCGGTTCCGTTTGATCTGCCGCCGCCGCCGCTCTCAACCGGGGCCGATGCCAGCGTGCTGCTGACGCTGCTGGTGACCAGCGGGAATGTGACTGTAAACGGCACGAGTGTGGTGCCGGCGATGGGCACGGTTCGGCGGCTGTCGGACATTGCGGGGGGCACGCCTTCGGGCGGAGATGGGACTGTGGATGGGAGCGATTTTATTGCGTTCATCAACGCGTTTGGTGCGGGCTCACCGGAGGCGGACATTGTGGGACCGGGCGGGTCTATTGGT
>JBBRKQ010000141.1:0-9734 GCA_038231815.1 Phycisphaerales bacterium | reverse complement strand
GTTCTGGGCGGTGTCAACAGCACCGCGTGGCAACGGGGCGGTGGTGGCGGTGCTGGATACCGGCATCGCCAATGCACATCCGGACTTGCCGGTGCCGGTGGCCAGCCGTTCGTTTATTGATGGCGAAGACTCATTTGACGGGAACTCGCACGGAACGCACTGTTCCGGAACGGTGCAGGCACGTGATAACTCTGAGGGGGGTGGTAGGCGTGGCGCCACAAGCCGATTTGATGATCGGCAAGGTGCTTTCCAACGCGGGTTCTGGTGACTCGGCCGGCATTATTCAGGCGATGGAGTGGGCGGTACTCACGGGAGTGAACGTGATGAGCATGTCATTTGGTGGGGGCGGCTTTGAGCAACCCTTTCAAGACATGATTGATGCTTCATGGAATGCGGGGGTGGTCATGGTTGCTGCGGCCGGCAACGCCGCCAGCGCGGGCGAGTTCTATCCGGCGTGGTATGGGAACATCATCTCGGTGGGGGCGGTTGATTCAGGTGCGAACCTTGCTGGTTTTTCAAACACCGGGCCGCGAATTTCGGTCGTTGCACCGGGGGTAAGTGTTCTGTCGACAACGCCCACCCCTGCGGTCGCGACGGTGTCTTGGTCTGGTGTGAACAGGTCCGCCGCCGCGATGAGCGGATCGGCGACTGGTACTGTCACCGCGACGGCGGTTTTCTGCGGGGTTGGCGGGGCAGCATCGGATTTTCCGGCGGCGGTTTCGGGTCAGGTTGCGCACATTCGGCGTGGAGGGTTGGACAGTGGGGGGAACCGGTTTACGTTTATCGCCAAGGCCCAAAACGCACTTGCCGCCGGGGCGGTCGGGGTTGTGATCAGTAATGATGCGGGTGGGGTTTTTTCGGGCAATCTCAATGCTTCAGTTGGCGTGCCGGTGCTTGCGATTTCGCAGACTGATGGAGATACGTTGCAGGCCGCCGATGGAGTGGCGATTACCGTGGGCAATGTGCTGGGTGCGCCGGGTGGCGGGTATGGTAATAAAAGTGGTACATCAATGGCGTGCCCTCACGTAGCCGGAGTTGCGGGGCTGCTTATCGGTGAGTTTCGCTCGCGTGGAGTGACCCCAGCGCAAGTTCGCCTAGCCATGGAGCAATCAGCCAATGACATGGGCGCAGCTGGCCGGGATGATTTATTTGGCTACGGCTTGGTCAATGCTCGCGCTGCTCGGGCGTTCCTAGATGCATTGCTGCCGCCGACATGCACGGCCGATTTGGCAGGCGGACCGTTGCGACCGGATGGCTCCGCCCGTGCGGACGGTGTGGTGGATGGATCTGATTTCGTGGCCTTCATAAACGCGTTTGCCGCGGCACAACCACTGGCGGGTTTGGATGGCGATGGTGTTGTCGACGGGTCTGACTTTGTAATGTTCATCAATGCGTTTGGTGCCGGCTGCTGAGAAAAATGGCGTTGCGGGCAGACTAGGGGTGAGCAAGTTGGTGAAATCTGAGATGCCGGGAAGGTACGGTCTGGATGTTGCGTTTGCATCGGATGGCGGCGGCTATTTGGATTGGATCGGGCCGGTGTCATAGAAATGATGCGGAATGCTCCCGGTTTGGGATTGTAAAGAAGCATGCATTGCACTTGAATACAGCTTGGTGGTACCATTGGTGATGAGCATCCTGAAGCAATGGTGGGTTTGTGCGAGTGTCCTGATTGTGCTGCTGCCCGGGTGCATCAAAAATGAGGCGACCGGGCGGACGCAGTTTAATGTGCTGTCGTCGTCGCAGGAGGTGGAGATGGGGCTTGCCGCCAAGCCCCAGATGGTGCAGGAGTTTCAGGGATCCGTTGCGGATCCGGTACTAAACGCTTATGTGGTGGACTTGGGGATGAAGCTCTCGAAAATGACGGAGGGTGAGAACCCGAAGCTCCCGTGGTCGTTTACGTTCTTAAATTCGGAGGTAGTCAACGCCTTCGCCCTTCCGGGCGGCCAAGTTTTCATAACACGCGGGCTGGCTAAAAGGCTAACCAACGAGGCGCAGTTGGCCGGTGTGATTGGCCACGAGATCGGTCACGTCACGGCCCGGCATGGTGGCGAACGCATCAGCAAGCAACTGGGCTTTGAGGTGGTCGTGAAGGGGTTGGGCGCTGGAACCGGAAGTGCGGAGCTTGAGCAGCTTTCTGGCCAGGTTGCGCAGCTTGCACAACTGTCGTACAGCCGCGATCAGGAAAGTGAGTCTGACTCGCTCGGCCTCCGCTACATGACTCGGCTGAACTACAACCCGATTGGTCAGCAGCAGGTCATGCAGATCTTCGCCAAGATGCAGGCGGATGCCGGAGGCACGGCCAACGAGTGGACCGCAACCCATCCTGACCCGGGTTGCCGGGTCAAACGGGTGGGCGAGGAGATTGCCAAGCGCTACGCCGCGACGCAGAGGGATCCCAAGTACAAACTCAACGAAGCGGAGTATCGATCGACCATGCTTGCGCGGCTTGCGTTGCTGCCGCCAGCGCCGGATGCTGAGTCGGTACTTGCCCGGCGTGGGGTTGGCAGTGGGCTGTGGTGCTCGCATTGCCGGGTTGATAGCGAAAACTGGCCTGCGACCCCACTTGCGGCCGTATCGCGGTGACGGCGCTGGAAACAGGTGATGGGAAGACTTGCGAGCCGGTGAAAGCGATGGATAAGCGTCGCGCATTTATTGCGCGTCTGCCAAGCTGGCAGTTTTTGCGTCGCGAATGAACGCCAAACGTGGCGACTTTGCGATGTGGAAAGGTGCCCACGGGCGGGGGTTTGTGACGCAGAGGGCCGAAACCGGCCGAAATCGACAGATTGTTGAAAATCTGGCGACGTACTGCTGTTCTGGGCAGTCCGCATTGATTGTGGTACGGTGCTTGCCGATTATGCCGCAGTGAGAAGTGGTGTCGGTCGTTGCCGGAGCCCTCTCACATTAAGGATCCAGTCCGTGAGCATCAATTATCAGCGCACGCGTGAAATGACCATTGACGAGTTGCTGCTTGAGAACCGTGTGGTGTTCCTGATCGGGGAAATCACACCGTCTTCGGCGGCTCGCGTCACCATGCAGATGCTTTATCTGGAGAACCAGAAAAAGAATACAGAGATTCACTTTTACATCAATTCGCCCGGCGGGGTGGTGGATGACACCTTGGCGATTTATGACACGATGCAGTTCATCTCATCGTCGGTGAGCACGTACTGCATGGGCCGTGCGTACTCGGGCGGTGCGTTGCTGCTGACTGCAGGGCAGAAGGGCAAGCGGTTTATTCTGCCGCACGCCAAAGTGATGGTGCACCAGCCGCTGGGTGGCATTACCGGCCAAGCGGAGGACATCCGCATCCAGGCGGAGCAGATCATCAAGGATAAAAACGAGCTGATCAAGATTCTGTCCAACCACACCGGGCAGACACCCGAGCGTGTGCGTGCCGATGGCGAGCGTGACAAGTACTTCACGGCCGAGGAAGCCAAGAACTACGGCCTAGTTGATGAGGTCATCAACTTCAAGCCCAAGGTTTGATCGCTTCCGCCGCCAGTGCGGCTTGTTTAGAAGGTATCGCTCGTAACTTGTGTTTTTTCCGGCATCTCTTCTCCATCCGGTCTCTGGCCGGATTTGCAAAGGCAACCCCCATGAGCTATTTGGTTCCCATCGTTATTGAAAAGACCGGCCGCGGCGAGCGGTCGTACGACATTTACTCGCGTCTGCTGCGTGACCGGATTATTTTCATGGGCGGGCCCGTGATGGATGAGTCGGCAAGTTTGGTTGTCGCGCAGTTGCTGTTTCTTGCCAACGAGGACAGCAAGAGCGACATTCACTTTTATATCAACTCTCCCGGCGGATCGGTAACGGCGGGGCTTGGTATTCTGGACACCATGCGGTTTGTTCCGTGTGATGTGTGTACGTACGTGATCGGTCAGGCAGCGAGCATGGGCTCGGTATTGGCTTCCAGCGGCACCAAGGGCAAGCGGTTTGCGCTCCCGAACGCACGGAACCTGATGCACCAACCGCTGATGGGCGGCGTGATGGAAGGTCAGGCGACCGATCTTGAGATTGAGGCTCGCGAGATGCTGCGGCTGCGCGATCGTCTCTACCAGGTGTACGCCGATGCCACCGGCCAAACCACCGAGCGCATCAAGAACGACTGTGACCGCAACAAGTGGCTTGATGACAAGGAAATGCTCGAGTACGGTCTGATTGACAAGGTTCTGACGGCAATGCCCCGCATCCGCAAGGTTGAGGGCGCTGGCGAGGCGGACTGATCACCAACTGAAGTGATCCTTTGTGCAGCGGTGAGATAATTTGGAGTTCCACAAAGCCCGGTGTTCAAGCTGGGTTTTTTTATTGAGCTTTTTTCGCTGCACAGGACCGTGTGTGCCCTTCAGCACCCAGTGAATTGAGCGAGCGCGGTGTTACGGCATCGCGAGTGCTACCTTGAGCGAAGTGCCCAGAACTCACGGCCGGCGACTTCGGCCAGGTCGGCAAAGAAACGGTCGGCGCGGTCGTACTCGTATTGGTCGCCGCCGATGATGCCGCCGGCACAGGTGAAGAGTGTCGCGGTGAGGAACAGCGTTGCCCGGCCACCGCCGCGGGTAGGGAACATCATGGCGGTATCGGTTGAGAAGCCGTAAGCCCGGCCAACCTTGTTAGCGATGGCGACGGTGCGGCCACCTTTTAAGCGGGCTAGGCCCGGGCCGTACCACTTAAACTGCGCATCGGGGAAACGGGCTTTGTCAAAGCGAAGGTCCGGGCATTCACGCGGTACGGTGGCCAGTGCGTTAAACAGGGTCACAAAGTCAGCATCGACATAGTCGGCCTTGGGGCCGAGACGCGGATCAAAGTGCAACTGGCGGGCCAGCAGTTTGTGCATGTCCAGCAGGCCAAGCCGGTTGCGCCCGGTGAAGTCCATCGGTTCATCACAATGCTTTCCGCTGACTGGATCGATGTACCCGCGACCGGCGTGCAGACCCGCGAGGCCTGCGAATGAGGCATTGTCGGTCATCAGCGAACTGTCGCGTTCCGGTACGGTGTAGGCAATTTCGCTGCCAGCCAAAAAGTCGATTCGGGCGGTGCGGCGCTGGTCCGCAGGTGATCGAAAATCACTGAGGCGGTGGTTGATCCGCACGGTGGGCAGCCCGCCGCGCCACATGAGCTTGTTGATGGTTTCGTGTCCGACGAACTCATACAGCCGGTTGTGCGCCGGGTTGTCGGAGATCATGAGCGCACGGCGAATATCGCGGGCGATTCCATCAAACGTGCCGGGAGGATTGCCGCCGAACCAATCGCCCGGGTACTTTTCGGGCAGCTCGTACACAAACGGTTTGGCTGCACCCGGCTGCACGCTGGGCAGCGGGTGAATCACAAACGGCGAGTTGCGGTTGACTGCGATGCCGGCGAGGGACAGTTCCTTGAGCACCTCCGTGGCGGCGACGGCCGAGCAGAGTTTGACCACACTGGCCGGGTAAAAGTATTCAGCATCAACGCGGAAGCCGTGGTGTTCGATGGGTTGGAGGTGTTCACCGAGGCCAATGAGAATCTGTAGGCGGAATCGGGCGGGGTCTTCTAGCAGATCCCCAAACTTGTCGGGATGGCGTGCCAAGAGTTCAGCCAGGCGTGGTGACTCTGGGATGGAGTGGAGAATCTCCGCCGGTATGGCGGAGCGGTTCATCCGCATCCTGGTTTTGGCTGCGGCGGCGGCTGCCGCGGCATCCTGCGGTGAAGTACCGCCGAGAGGGGTGCTGGTTTTGGGGTGGGGGTGATTCATGCGTGGCGAGCAGCGATGGAATAGTGAAACCAACCGTAGCGGGTTAGATTGCTGGCGACCGGAGTGCGGTGCGGCAGCGCTGCGGGGCTTAACCAAACAGGCTGCCTGTGGAATCATTTTCTGGTCGGGGCTTGCGAGGCCTGCGGGGGCCAGCCAGTTGCGCGGAGCCGCCCGCGGGAACGCCGCCCATGACTTGCGACTTGATGCGGCCGTCGGTGACCATGGTTTCGATTGTTGAACCGGCCGGTGCGGCGGCGACGGTGCTGATGGCTTTGCCGGACGAATCAAACGTGATGGTGAATCCCCGGCGGAGGACAGATTGAGGACCAACGAGTTCGAGCTGTCGATCAAGGCTGGTGAGGGATTCGCGAGCATTTGTGCCTCGGCGCTCGGCAACGCGGACCAGCCCAGCAGCGCGCAAGCGTGATGCGGCGTCAAAAGCCCGGAGGTCACTTTGCATTGCGCTGTGCAGGCGGGTGGCGGATTGCTCGAGTGCGGTGCGGCGCTTTGCCAGAAGTTGAGCAGGCTTGGCCCGCTCGATGATGGCGGCTTGCTTGGCGATTCGCACGGCCAAGTCGCCTAGAAGGGTTCGCATCACTGGGGCGAGGCGTTTGGCGTGCTGGGTTGTGGCGGTTGACCAAGCGGCCCATTGCCGCTCGAGGCTGCCGGCCAGGCGTGAGGCTGAAAGCTCGACTTGCTCGAGCAGTGCATCGCGATCGGGAGTTAACCGCATCGCTGCCTGCGTGGGGGTGCTGGCGCGTTCATCGGCGACGAGTTCGGCAAGGGTGGTATCAGTCTCGTGACCGATTGCCGCGACAACGGGGACGCTGCAGCGGACGATGGCCTCGGCGATGGAGCGATCGTTGAAGGCCCAGAGATCCTCGATGCTGCCCCCGCCGCGGGTGACGAGAACAGCGTCGATGCCGAGCCTGGCGGCGTGGCTTGAGACCCAGTTGATGGCGGTTGCAACGGCCTCGGCCGCTTGGGGGCCTTGCACGAGCGTGTCAAAGAGCAGGAGGTCGATCGCGGGGCACCGTCGCTGCATGGTGTTGCGCACATCCGCCAGTGCAGCCCCGGTGCGGCTGGTGATGACCGCGACTTTACGGCAGAAGGTGGGCAGGGGTCGTTTGCGCTCGGGGTCAAGCCAGCCCAGCGCGCGAAGCTCGGTGATGAGCTGCTGGAGTTGCTGCTCGAGTGAACCTTTGCCAGCGGCTTCGATTTTTTCTATGTACAGGCCCAAGGTGCCACGGGGCTTGAAATACTCAACCCGGCCGGTGACAATGACCTGCTGACCGTTGGCGGGGATGAAGCCAACTTTGCTGGTGCGGCTGGCCCACATGATGCCGTCAATGACGGCGGTTTCATCCTTGATCTTGAAGTACCAGTGGTTGCGGACGGTGAAGTTTGATACCTCACCGACGACACGAAAGGTTGCCGGGAGGCCGGCCTTGATGGCCCGGTCGATGCACTCGGCCAGCTGGGACACCGCCAAGGGTGGCGGCGCTGCGGCAGGGGCGGGTTGCGGGCCCGCGGTGGGCGCGGGCGGGTCAATGTCGCCAAGGAGGTTGCCGAGTTGTCCGAACGAGCGGCGAGCCATGGGTGATGGTAACGTGCGGCGGCGGCAGGGGAAGGTAGTGCCCGACCAATTTGATATGTCAGGCGGATCGGTCGAGACGCTTTGATTCCGCAGCTTTGGTGGCAATGGCGTCTTTGTAGGTTGTCAGCACGGCCTGCACCTGTTTACTTGCGCTTCGCTGCTGGCGAACCCACTGTGATGAGGAGTCTGACAGCGCGGCGCGACGAGGCTTGTCAAGCAGGATGCCGGCCATGACCAATTTCCAGTCCTCGATGCTGCGACCGGTGACCAGCCGGGCGGTGACGCCTTCGATCAGTGCGCCGTTGTGCTTGTCGGCTGCGGCGATGATGATTGTGCCGGCGGCCATTGCCTCCAGCACGCTGGATCGCTGCTCGCCAAAGGCTTCAGGCAGGAGGATGACGTCGGACTCGGCCAGTACATCACGCTTGCCTTCAAGGTCCGTGACTTCGCAGAGCCGACCGGAGAAGCCGAGCTGGTCGAGCCAGCGGTAGATGTGGCAACGGTCGGCCAGCATCGCATCGACGAGGATCATGGGACGCTGTTCTTCGGGCAGGGTGCGAACGAAGTCGCACAAAGCGTGCACGGCGGTTTGTACGGATTTGTCGCTGCCGCCGCGGCCTAGGACCGCGATGACTTCGAGTCGTTCGGGCGGGCTTAGCACGGTGACGGATTGCTCGGGCGCGTAGACACCCCAGGAGGCGGTGTGTACTGATTTGGTGGTGCGGCAAAGGGCGGCGAGGCCATCGTCAGCCAGGGAGACGGCGTGGACGCCAGCGTTAGGTTTGCAGAGTAGATTGACGGCGGCAGGTGTGCTGGCGGAGTCGAAGGCTTCGAGCACGACGGCGGCCCCGGTGAGATTGCCAACGGCGCGGCCAAGTTTCCAAGACTGCTGGCCGAAGCAGTGGACGACGTCGATGAGTTGCTTGCCGCGTTCGCTGGGCATTGCTTCGGCCAGAAGCTCGACTAAAGCGCGGGCGCGGAGGGCGCTGATGAGCGGTGCCCAGGAATCCTGATAGTGAACAACGGTTGAGTACACGCCACCGACACTCATGGGCGCAAGAGAGGCGGGTAGTGCGTGGGCCACGCGAGTGCCTTCATCGGCTAGGCCGATTTCAAGGCGTTCGAGCAGGGTGCGTTCACGCTGGGCGATCGAACGGTCGGGCAGGATGAGGGCGCGAGAGGGCATGGGAGGAGCGGGCCGAAACGGATGTCGAGGGTAAGCAACTTGCGGTGGTTGGCTTGGTTATTCGACGCTAAGCGGAGCGTCGCTGACGCGGTAGGATAAATCGGGAAAGCGGTCTTGGCGGCTGGCGACAGCCTCGGTCCGCCAGAGTCTGGCCCAGTGATTCTGCTCCACTTCGACGAGACAACTGTCACCGCTGGGATTTCCGCTGTGCACGAGGTCTGCCGGGGGCTTGTGCCCGGGCCACCAGGGGCGGATGCCTCTTGATGCGCCGGGAAGTTGGGTGAACTGGTTTGGGTCTTCAACAACTTGCCGAATGGTGACCAGGCGTTCGCAGCGGGCTCCGGCCTTTGGGATGCTGGCCAGCAGACCGCGGGTGTAGGGGTGAAGTGGCTTGTCAAAAATGTCAAAGACTGAGGCATATTCAACAACGCGGCCGTTGTACATGACGCAGACGACGTCGGCGTTCTCGGCGACTACGCCGAGGGCGTGGGTGATGAGCATGATTCCCATGCCGCGGGTGTACTGTATGGTGCGAAGCAGTTGCAGGATTTGGGCCTGAATGGTGACATCAAGGGCGGTTGTGGGCTCATCTGCAAGCAGGAGTTTGGGTTCACAGGCCAGGGCCATGGCGATCATGACTCTTTGGCGCATGCCGCCGGAGAACTGGTGCGGGTATGCGTTTAGGCGTGAGTCGGCATCGGTTATGCCGACTTCTTTGAGTGCGGCGATGGTAATATCGCGAGCGTTGCGGGCGCTCGCGTTTTGGTGGAGCATGACGGCCTCGGCGATTTGCTGTCCGATGGTGTATACGGGGTTCAGCGAGGTCATTGGCTCCTGGAAGATCATGGCGATCTCGCGGCCACGGATCGAGCGGATCTCGGCTTCGCTGAGGGCGAGGAGATTAACAGGGCCATTGGAGGAATTGAAGATCATGCTGCCGCGGTCAAAGCGGGCCGGAGGGCGGGGCACGAGGTGGAGTGCGGACATGGCGGTCACACTTTTGCCGCAGCCTGACTCACCGACGACGGCAAGGGTTTGCCGGGGGTAGACGGTGAGGCTGACGCCATCGACCGCCTGGAGGCGCGGGCCGGTGCGGCTTTCGAAACTGACGGCGAGGTCGTGGACCGTCAGGAGGGGGCCGGTTGCTGAGGTTGTGGCAGCGTCAGGTGCGGTCTCGGGTTGTGTGGTGGCAGGGGGCATCGGGCAGGGGGCATAGGGCAAGG
>JBBRKQ010000140.1:0-9819 GCA_038231815.1 Phycisphaerales bacterium | reverse complement strand
GCAACGCGTGCTTCGGGCATGACTTCAAGAATTCCCTCGGTCATGCCGAGGCCGGAGCGCAGGATGGGCACGACGGTGACTGTACCAGCGATGCGACGGCAAACCGTGGCTTCCATCGGGGTTTGCACATCTACGGCCTCGGTAGGAAACGAGCGGGTGACCTCAAAGACCATGAGCCCGGCGATTTGGTACAGCAGCGCGCGGAAGGGCCGGTAGCTGGTGGCCTGATCACGGATGTACGACAGCTTGTGCTGGATCAGCGGATGATCGAACACAACCAAATTAGAATGGCTGGGGTGAGCTGTGACCATGATGCATTGTTGCCGGGCCACGGGCCCAAGGCATTAAAGCCCCATGTCATCGGCGGCGGTTTCGAAGGATTCTGCGGCACCGGCGCGGGCGGCGTGCAAGTCTCCCTGCAATGCGGGCAGCTTGGCGCCGGGCAGGGGTTTGCCGTCGGTGCCGGTGAGAACCTCACCATCGATGGTTTTGATCACATCCGATGGATGAAGCTTCTGATGGGCCTCAAGCTGCTTTAGCAGTGCTTCACGCTCAGGGTCGGGGAGCTTTTTGAAGTCTCCGCGGCCACGGCATTTGGGGAACTTGCTGCAGCCGAGCCATGGGCCGTACTTGCCTGGGCGAAGGTACATCGCCGCGGCGCACTTGGGGCAGGGCAGGGCTGGGTTGGGCGTGAATGCCTGCGGGCTGCGGGCCACGGCGAAGCCCTTTTTATCAATCTTGACGATGGTGGCGCAGGGCGCATCCTTGTCGCTGTACTTGCTGCAGCCCAGGAACGGACCGAACTTACCGGTGCGTTTGATCATCGGCGCGCTGCACACGGGGCAGGCGATGTTGCTGAACTCCGCAGTGCGGGGCACGCCGTCACGGTCTACCGGTGCGGCGTACTTGCAGGCCGGGTAGCTGGCGCAGGAGAGGAACCGGCCGGACTTACCGAGGCGATAGACGGTGCCAGAGCCGCAGGTAGGACAGATGTGCGGCGCGGGTGTTGTTTCAGCCTTGGCGTGGGTGAGAGTATTTTCAACCTCGCCCAAGCGTTTGACGAAGGGGTCGTAAAAACGGTGGAGCATTTTGACCCAGTCAAGGTGTTCATCCTCAACCTTGTCAAGGTCTGCTTCCATGTCTCGCGTGTAGCCCAGGTCCATCAGATCAGGGAACGCTTCGATGAGTTTGTCGGTCACGGCCTCGCCAAGTGCTGAGGCAAAGAAGCGGCGGCTTTCAAGCTCAACGTACTTGCGGTCCTGAATCACCGAGATGATGGAGGCGTACGTGCTGGGTCGGCCGATGCCTTCGAGCTCGAGCTTTTTGATGAGCGATGCTTCGGTGTAGCGCTCCGGCGGAGAGCCGAAACGCTGGCGCGGATCGATAGTAAAGGGGGCAACGGGCTGGCCCTGGGTGAAGGCAGGGAGTGTCTGCTCATCAGAGGCCTTGGGCACACCCATGACTTTGTAGAAACCATCAAAGCGGAGGATGCGGCCGGTTGCCTTGAACGTGAGCGGGGTTGCGGCGTTCTTGCCACCGCTGATGAGCACCGTGGTGGAATCCCACTCGGCGTTGGTCATTTGGCAGCTTACAAACCGCTTCCAGATCAGCTCGTAGAGCCGGAACTGGTCGGGCTTGAGCACGGTGCGCAGGCGTGCGGGGTGGTACTTGGGGTCCAGCGAGGTCGGGCGGATGGCCTCGTGGGCTTCCTGCGCATCTTTGTTGCTTGATGCGAAGAAGTTGGGCTTCTCGGGCAGGTATTTGGGGCCGTAGGCCTGTGGCACAAAGTCGCGGACCATCTTAATCGCATCTGCCGAGAGATGTGTTGAGTCGGTACGCATGTAGGTGATGAGGGCGACGGGGCCTTCACCGGGAATATCAACACCCATGTACAACTGCTGCGCGGTGGACATGGTGCGCTGTGCACCAAAGCCCAGCGCGCTGCTGGCGGTCTGCTGCAGAGTACTGGTAATAAAGGGCGGCGCGGGCCGGCGCGACATCGGCGAGGTTTCGATCGATGCGATCTTGTACGGCGTGGTTGGATCAACCCGGCCGGAGATAGTGCGCACAAATTTGGCGGGGCCGCGACCCTTTGGGTCGCTGGTGACGGTGAGCTTGGCATCAAGCAAACCGGCGGCGGCGACGATGGCCATCGCACGATCTGCCAGCGCCGTGGCTGCATCATCACCCTTTTCTTCAAGCTCAGATGCTTCGACTAAAAGCTCAAACTTCTTGCCACCGATTTCGACAAGCTCAGCCCGAACCGCACCGACCGTGCCGAGCCATTCGGTAAGAGTCTTGATGGTTGGGCCATCGCCCTTTTCATCTTTGGTGGCCAGCAGCGCGGCCCAATCTGAAGCGAGCTTTGCGCCGTCGGCGACTTTGGGGGAGAAATTAGCCGAGATGTTCCACATCTCATCAGGGATGAACGCGCGAATCTCGCGCTCTCGATCGACAATCAATCGCACAGCAACGCTTTGCACGCGACCGGCCGAGAGGCCACGGGCGACTTTTTTCCAGAGCAGTGGCGAGACCTGATAGCCCACGATGCGGTCAACAATGCGACGCGCCTGCTGGGCGTTGACGCGGTCCATGTTGATGGGCTTGGGGTTGCTAAACGCCTTCTGGATCTCATCTTTGGTGATGGCGTTGAACATCACACGCTTGGCGGTGAGCGGGTCAACACCAAGCTCCTCAGCAACGTGCCAGGCGATGGCTTCACCCTCACGATCGGGGTCGGTTGCGAACCAGATTTCACGGGCGTTGCGAGCGGCTTTCTTTAGATCACTGACGACCTTGCCCTTGTCCTCCATAACCACATACGTGGGGGCGAAGTCATTGTCTAGATCAACGCCGGGGACCGGCTTTTTTACACCCTTGGGGTTGCTGGCCGGCAAGTCTCGTACGTGACCAACCGAGGCCAGCACACGATACCCGGGGCCGAGGTACTTGTTAATTGTCTTAGCCTTGGCGGGTGATTCCACAATCACCAGGCTCTTGCCGTTGCCACTGCCTGCGGGAGAATCGTCCTGATCTTCAATATCCGCGCCGGCATCCGCCGCATCAAACGGCGCACCCACGGCAACTGCGGACCTGCCCCGCCGGGTGGCAACTGCGCGGCCAGCTTTGGCGGCCTTGCCAGCCTTTGCAGCCGGAGCCCCGGGCGTACCAACAGCTTTGGCAACTTTGGCCACTTTGGCGGTGCGAGGGGTAGCGGGCGACTTGGTGCGGGCGGCTTTGGCCATTGGGGGTCTAGTGGACGACTGGAAAACTGGATGGGCTTCTGAAGCGGTTTAGAGGCGGTGCGGGTGCCCAAACTGTGCCGCGGGAGGGGAAGCGAGACCGAAGGGGCGAGGACACAGGGGAGCTAGAGGAGGACCAGAGGGGGGGGTAGTAATAGACAGGATCGGGGCGGCGGGTGGTTTGGCAGGGGCAGTCAGGATCAAAGTGAGGTGGCTATCAGTCGGCCATACGACGTGTTTGGCTTGGATGGTTCGTGTGAACTCTTTTTTGATAGGAATACGTTTGGGTGTTTGAGCGTATATGCTCATTTTATTCTTAATTTTCGATGTTGCGAAGGGTGGCGACCCAGAAACTGGGCGCTTGGCAGGGCATCGCCTAGACCCGAATTGGCATCGTGCCAAAGCAGCTTGTTGCAGGTGCGGCGCGGTCAGGCATCCGGCACAGCCCGGAGCGGTCTGGCGAGTTTCGTGAACCGCGGGAGTGGGTATCGATGGAGCCTTTTGAAAAAGCACCGGAGCCCACGGGAGCGCGAAGCAGCCAGCGGGCACGTCCCGGCGCGAGGCGGTGTTGCCTTGGTCGCTGTGTGCGGCGCATCGAGATCTTTGCATGTGGTCACGCGCTCAGGGCCCTGCGATAACCTTTGGCCCTTTGCAAAGCCAGTGTTTTTTGAGCCAACGTCCGCGGCGAGTTCTCACGTCCGCATTAGCTGATGCCACTTGCGCTAAGCAACGATGATGCGATGGTTTGCGCGTGCGCTGAAGGATTTATATTCCCGTCCAATAACCTTGCACCTGCAGCGAGTGCAATGCGACGGGTCCACGTCCGCTGATTCTTACCGAAGCGACGCGTGTCAATTTTTATCTGCTCGATTGCGTCATCAATTTCTCGCTGGCGAGGCGACTGCGGTGTTGATCCATCGTGCGGCTCAAAGAGATGAAGCAACTGCTTGTACCCAATTGCCTCGCGGGCTTGTGGGCCAAGAAGCCGGCCATGCGGCGCAGCGCAAAGGCTGCGCACTTCATCAACGAGGCCGCTGGCGATCATTTGTTTCACGCGCGCATTGATACGTTTGTTGAGCTCATCCTTCTCCCAATCAAGCACAAACAATCGAGCATCACTGCGAGCGGGTTTGCCAGCCCACTGGGCCTGATGCACACTGATTGGAATGCCGGTGAGGCGGTACACCTCGATGGCCCGCACGGTGCGGCGTTCATCTGCAAAGTGCAGCTTACTAGCGCTCGCAGGGTCAACTCGCTCAAGCTCCGCACGGCGGGATTCTGGTGACATCTCACGAAGTTCCCGCCGCAACACATCATCGGCGGGTGGGCCTTCAAACAAGCCAAACAACAAAGATTGCACGTACAGCGAAGTGCCCCCCACTACCACCGGCATGATGTTGCCAGCACACAAACTGTTTAGCAACTGCCCGGCACGGGAGAGCCAATCCTGAGCGGAAAACGTTTCGTGCGCGAGCGGCCGGCCACCGGTTGGTGCGGAGTCCGGCGTTGCGTATGGATCTAAAATATCTATGAGATGATGCGGCACGTGCGCACGTTCCGCGGCGGTGGGCTTTGCGGTGCCGATGTCCATGCCGCGGTAAATCTGAAAGGCATCCGCCGTGATGATCTCAGAAGCAATGCCACGCTGAGCAAGCTCCGCGACGAGGCAGAGCGCAACAGCGGATTTGCCTGAGGCCGTGGGGCCGTAGATGATGGGAAACGGAGAGGGAGGACCGGGCAGCATGGACCGGAGGTTAGCTTGTGTGCTGGGATGAGCGAGTGAGGCAGCGGGTGAATCGCGGTGAGACCCGAGATACTCCATCGCACGCTGACGAGAAATACGGCAACGTTTAGACAGGCTGCGGCTGGTAAAGCTCCTCCAGCGTCGCCAGCCAATCTGCGGTGGTGCTGACTTCGCACATGCGCTTTTTGACAGCCTCCGGGTCTGGATGGTGCTGCGCGAATTTGATGCCGAACTTGCGCATGAGTTTGCCGGCGTTGCGTTCTCCGTTGACGGCCACTGACAGGCGGAAGTGTTGCAGCAGCACCTCGCGCTGTTCGGCGACGGTGGGCCAGGTTGGCTCCTGCCCCGCGAGCATTTGGCGGGCTTGGCGGAAGATCCACGGGTTGCCGATGCAGCCTCGGGCGACGGAGACGCCGCTGACGCCGGTGTAAGCGATCATGCGGAAGATGTCCGGGGCGAACCAGATGTCACCGGAGCCAAAGACAATTTTATCTGTGTTTCGGGCGCACAAATCGCGCAGGAATGTCCAGCGGGATGGGCCGATGTACCGCTGCTCAACCGTGCGGGCGTGGACCGTGGCCCAGCTGTATCCAAGCTCGTACGCCCCGTGAAAGATCTTCTCAAAGTTGCTGGCCATCTCGGGCGTGTCGTCATACGCGCGGCGGAGTTTGACCGTTACCGGCACGTGCGGCGGCAGGGCGGCCCGGACGGCCTTCAGAATATCCAGCGCGCCCTGAGGCTCGGTCAGCCAGTGGCCGCCGCGGCTTTTGCGGTCGATCTTTTTCACCGGGCAAGCGAGGTTGACATCAATCGTGGCAAATGAGCGCGAGGGCTCATCCGTAGTGACCATGGTTGGAGCGGGGCGTGGCGCGTGCTCGGGGCGGTCGGTCTCTTCACGTTCTGAAGCGAACACAATCCGCGGGTCATACTGCTCGGGAATGAGGATCGCTTCTGGCGTGCAGTCATCATCTTCACAGTCATCGTTAGAGTCAGAACTGTTGGGCTCGCTGGGTCCGGTCTTTGCCTTGACGGCGGTGCCGTTTTGCTCAACCTTCCAGCGCGTGTCAACATAGTGGGGCATGCCGCCTTGGCCGTACGCCATGTCGCGATAGGTGCGGTCGTGGCGCTGGCCTTGCTCAAACATTTTTAGCGCAGCGGCGGCCATTTCATCAGGATCGGAGCCGATGAGCTGGCCGATGAGCGGGTGGTCATCTGCACCAAAGGGCAAATTGTCGGCGATCAGGTGCTCATCCTGCAAGGCGAGATCCGCCTTGTTAAAGCCGCGACCGCCGCCGAGCAGCATGCGGTCAAGCAAGGCCTCAGTCACACACAGGGGGCAGCCCTGCTGGCGGGCGACGATGCGCATGGCGGCGTCGGAATATCCGGCCAAACCAGCCTGAAAGAACGGGGCATCCATCGTGGGCACCACGGCGCGAATACGCGGATCTACCCCGCCGGGCCAACGCGCTGCAAGCTCGCGGGCGAAGAGCGCGACATCGAGAGCATCAGCACCGGGGGCGATGGCGGGGCTGGGCGGGGTTGCGTTGTTGCCGTTGCAGGTCATGGAGGGAAGGGGAGGGAGGGCGGGAAATGCAGGAGAGACGAAACAAGAGAAAAGAGAAAGAGAACAGCAAGAAGACAAAGCCGCTGTTGCATGTGGAACGGGCACATACTGGGATCGGCTGGGGTTCCGGTCGTGACTATCGACTCGCATCTGGCGACTTGCGTCCATCTCGCGACCCCTCCGCGGCGATATCCACGATATCTCGCATGATGGAAGTTGCTGTTTCCGGTCCTCCGGCGCCGCGGCCGGTGAGGGTGACTGCCGCACCTGATGCAAGTGTGTACTCAACGGCGTTTGTGCCACCTGCGGTGTTCAGTGGGCCGGATGCGCTGACCTCAGTTGGTGCAACGGAGAGCCGGTTTGCACTTGCGTGGGCGATGAGTTTGATGACCCTGCCCGCGGCCTTGGCGCTGGCGATGTGCTCAGGAGTGACGCCTCTGATGCCGGTGACCGAGACATCACCAACTTTGGCGGGGATGCTGAGCACGGAGTTGGCGAGGATGACCACCTTGGCCGCGGCGTCCCAGCCGTCGACATCGGCCGATGGGTCAGTCTCGGCATAGCCCAGCCGCTGGGCCTCAGCCAGTGCCGCGGCGAAGGTCCAGCCTTCATCGGCCATTTTCCAAAGAATGAAGTTGGTCGTGCCGTTGACGATGCCTGCGATTGCGGTGACGGTTTCGCCCATGTTTAGCGTGTGGCCGGTGGCCAGCATGGGCGTGCCGCCGCCAACGGTGGCGGAGTACCGGAGTTTGGCGCCCCCGGCTGCGGCGGCGGCTTCAAGCTCGGCCATTGCTGTGGCTAACGGGCCTTTGTTCGCGCTGATGACATGGATGCCGCGCGAGAGCATGGCCATCATGCGGGCGGTTGGCTCCGCGGCGGCTTTGAGGTTTGTTGGAGAGCAATCAATAAAAACGCGAATACCGGCTGCGTGCAGGCGGGCGGCGAGGGTTTCCGGGCCAACCTCTGCCGCGGGGGCCGCCCCGGGCAGCAATGCGAGCGTGTTGGCCGTTTTAGCGGCGATGATGGAGTACGGATCGAGGGTGATGTCGGTCAGCACAGAGCGTGAATCACTGACACCGGCGAGGACCGGCGCAAAGCCGAAGCGGGCCTGCAGGCTTGCCTCGCGCGTGGAGATGAGTTTGCAAAGGGCAAGACCGACAACACCAAGACCGCAGACGTGAACACGCATAGCCGTGAGGGTATGGGGGCATGGTGCCCGGCGGGGGTGGAGGAAGCTGGGAGAAAGGGTGCTGAAACAGTGTTTTGGGCTGATTTAGACGAGCCGGCCTTCGCCTGCTTTGGAGCAGGGCCGGATGACATGGATTTTGCCGTGCCCAGTGGAACAAATTTTTGCGTACCCTGCACGCCTTTCCGTCACGCCCGCCCGTTCAGTCAGTTGGCCCCGCGGAACTGAGCTAATTGCATACGGCAACGGTTTTTGGTCGGCTGCCGGCATGCCAGACGAGTTCTCAACCACATGCCTGATCAAGACTCTCCAACCACGCCCCCTACTGCTTTACCACTGGCGGTTGCAACTCCTGCTGCGGAGATCCAAGGTGTTCCGCTGGACAGCTACGCATTCTGTTTCGCCTGTCGCTACCACCTCGCTGGTTTGCCGCTGGCCGGGAACTGCCCAGAGTGTGGCCACCTGGTCCGCGAGTCATTCCGACCGGATCTACTGCAATTCGCACACCGCAGTTACCTGCTTGTGCTCCAGACAGGACTGCTCTATCTTCGCGCCGCAATCGGCTCGCTGGTGGTACTCATCACTGTTACGATTGTGCTCGTACCACAATTGATTCGCTTTGAGGGACCGACACCGCTTGTGGTCTTTATTACCCTATTCACTGGGGTTATGGCCATTCTCTTTCGCGGCTGCTGGATACTCACGGAGCCGGACCCATCTCCGCTTGAGCTTTCCTTCAGTGAGCACGGCCAGTTTATTCGAAGAATCCTGGTGGCCCAAGCGATTGTGCACGCGCTCTTGGTGCTGAACATTTTGATTCTGAATCAAACGATTACTCGAACGGTCGCCGGGTCGGTCGATGCGCTCCATTCGCTATTTTCAGCCAGCCTTTTGGTTCTGCTGCTTGTCGCCGCGATCGTGGCCATCATCCACATCGCCGAGATGCTCTCCTATTTCCGCCTTATGGCCCGACGTATCCCGGACCACAATATCGCTAGGACCGCCAACAACTACACCTTGATTCTGCCAGCAATCTCGATCCTCGGGGCGTTCATTTTTTTCCTCGGTCCGATACTCGCACTCTGCTTGTACTGGCGCCTCCTTGGCCAAGTTGCTGCCCATATCAACTCAATTCTCATCAACGGCGTTCCGGCTCGGCTCAGTGGCATGGCCAGCAGCATAGATTCACCACCCGGCAACTAAAAATCGTTCCGCTGCGCGGTACATTTCGATGGCGGAGATCCACGCCGCCCGAGGCGGCGGACATTGCACGTTGCTGTCTCGCGACCGTCCTGCCTTGCTTTGACCATTTGACCATTTGACCATTTTTTATTTGACCGTTTTTAATTGACCACATCCTCCCCCTCCTCTTTCCCTCCTCGCTCCCCCGTCTGCCGATACTTCATCCGCTCGGCGACATACTGCTCCGGGCTCACCTTCAAATCCACCGGCTTGCCCTCAACACTGCATTTGTGCAGGTGCTTTAAGAACGGCACGCACCATTGGCAGCCAGTTCCCGCACCCAAACACTCGCTAATCAGCGATGCCACCGGCGGCTTTTCACGACCCAAATACGTGCGAATTTTTCGCAGTGACACGTGAAAGCACAGGCACACTTCATCATCGGGGTTCACGGTTCATCCTCAGGCTTAAGCTGGCTCACACCCACGCTGGCAACGCCCACCCGGGCCAGTGCTTCACGCACGGCCACCACCGCTTCATAGCTGGCGGCACCATCGGCCAGTATCACCGCCTGCTCCGGGACCTTTTCACCAATCAGCCGCTTTACGGCTTCGCCAAACGCAGCGAGTGGCCCGGCACCACCAACAGCAACCGCGACGCCCTTTATATTCTGCCCGCCATACACCACCGTTGCCGATGCCAACTGCCCGGACGCGATTGGGGGCTTTACCAGCACACGCAGCACCAGCGGTGCGGCTTGCACGCTGCCGCCACCATCAGGCTTGGTCACTGCTGGTGCGGGCTGGCGATCAACCGCTTGGGCGGCCAAAAACCATTCCGGCCCCACAAACGCCGCCGATGCCATAAAGAAGACCAGGATCACCATGACGATGTCCACCAT
>JBBRKQ010000139.1:0-9933 GCA_038231815.1 Phycisphaerales bacterium | reverse complement strand
CCGCCGCTCGGCCAAGGATGAGGCGAGCAACTCCATTAACCTGCACATGGGCGAGTACTTCCCCGAAGTTGGCGGGGAAATTGAGATGGACTTTGATGCGCCGGGGCTTGTGAATTGGGCCCGGACGACATACGGCGTGGAACTTTCTGTTGATGAGTTTCGCAAGCCAACGAGCGACCTGCGGCGGAATGTGCGGGACCGGATTATTGATGCGGCCCACTCGCAGATTGATACAACGGACCTGTCGCCCATTGAGCCGTTCCTGGACAAGGCGTATGGCGCCAAGGCCATGAGCATTTGGGCCAAAGAAAAGTTCCTGTTTGAGATCTCACCAGAGAAGATTGAAAAAGCCCGCACCGATGGCGGCGGCGAGGCTGTGCTAAAGCTGGTGATTGATGAGGCCGCAGCACTGTACAAGAAGCGCGAGATTGAGTACCCGATTGACCTGATGGCCGAGACGGTGGCCAACATGATGCGGGCCCGCATGCAAGAGCAGGCGATGGCGTACTTTATTGATTGGGCGAACAACCGGTACAAGATGGGCTGGACGATGGACCTGATCAAGACCAAGCACCCGACGGCGGCCCGCAGGGAGCTGACCGACAAGGCCTACAAGGCCGATGCGGACGGGATGCTGGAGAAGGCCGTGCAGGAAGCCCAGGCGTGCGACACAGACGATAAGCTGCGGGCGCACCTGCTGGAGAAGTACCAGCAAGACCTGCCGCTGCACATGCAGCGACTGAGCGGCGAGGAGCGTGCCAACGCGATTCGGGCCAAGGTTGAGTCGGTGCTGCGGGCCGAGCTTGTGGTTCTTGAGCGTTCGCTGCTCCTGGAGATTCTTGACACGCTGTGGAAGGACCATCTTTACTCGATGGAGAAGCTGCGCGACGGCATTAACTTCCGGGCGTACAGCCAGCAGGACCCGCGCATCGAGTACAAGCGTGAGGGCTCACGCATGTTCCTGGAGATGATGGACAATGTTCGCGAGCGCGTGACTGATGGCGTGTTTAAGATTCGCCTGCAAGCACCAACGATTCAGCCGCCGCGCCCGATGCAGCGCCCGATGGGTGTGCCGGGCGGTATATCAGGAGGCATGCCAGCAGGCATGTTGGGCGGGCCAAGCGGCGCGCAGGTTGGCGGCGGCATCCTTGGCAGTGATTCTGGCGGGCTGTACGTTCCGCCGGAGGCTGCGCGGCAAGCTCAGACTGGTGATGGCGATGACGAAGGAGAAGCAGATTCCGGGCAGCTTCGGGCTCAGATTCTGCCTGACCCACGGGCCGATGGCGGCCTGCCGGGTGAGCCTGACCCGCGGATTTGAGTTGGTGTGAATCTTGAGTTTGCACAGAGACATCGCCGCTGCGCAGGCCCGAATCCGGGCTTGTGCAGCGGTGATTTTCATTTGCCTGCGGAGACCTCGCACCGGTGGTGGCCACTTTACTAAGGCGGTTGATCACAGGCTACGCGGACGTGGAGCGCCTCCGTCCACATTCAACTCAGTTTCCGTCGCTCTCGCCCCAGACAAATCCCATCGCCGCGATCTGCTCGAGCATGGCAGCGGCGCTGGTTGTTGGCACGCGGCCAGCGAGCTCAGCCAGCACACTTTGAGCTTTGCTGAAATCGGTGAGTTGCCGCCGGTCAGGAATAAAGAATCGAACTCCACCCACGCCCGCTGCACGGGCGGCGAGCAGTTGCAGCATCGTCATCAGTACCCGATTTCCACCAAACGCGCCGCACCCCCAAAATCCTGTGTTGACGACCACCGGTAGCCTCACCCCCGCGGGAGTTGCTGACTCGGCGACCGCCGCGGCGAAGCCGGTGAAAGCAGTTCGCATGATCGTGTCGATCTGAGCTTGGGTGTATCTGCCCTCATCCGGGGTGGGCGCCGCTATGGCGATGATGTTTGAGATTGTCGGCGGCTCAATTACCCTGACGGCGCTGCGCACGCGCTGGACGCTGGCACCGGCAAACCGTTGGCCATACATCGACTGCCCGGCAGAACCAGAGAACCCGGCATCTGAGCCTACACCCGAACCAGATCCGCCCCTCGCGTTAAACTCACAGCGACGTTCTACCCCACGCACAAGAGCGGGAGTGGCCTGTCCGGCTTCGATCATTTTGGTTTTGTATCCATCCCGCAGCAGCCTATTTCGCAGTGCGCCCAGGCTCGGATGCTCAACGACCTGCCATTCATCCTGCGCCATCAGGTGGCCTGAGTAGCCGAAAAACAGTTCTGAATCCGCAAAGTTGACTTGCCAGTGCAACGCGTCGTCTGTGCCTGTTCCAGCTTCGGCAATCAAATTGCCAGCCGCGTAGTCCATTGTGCCGGAGATTGCCTCTACCTGCGGCACAGGAGAACCTGACAATGCCTCCGCTGGCAGCGACGCCAACTTCCAGCGGCTGTACTGGACAACACCCCGGTAGATGCTGCCCGGAGGACACGTCATTTCCGCGATCGCCGCTTTGTTTGGGCTCGACCATCTCGGTGGCGTGGTTGCCATAAGTTCGGATGCATCGATCGAGAGCCGCTCGATGCACTGGAGCTGCAGACCGGAAGAACTGGTGTCAGACATGGAATCCTCCTGTGCTTTCGAAGCGTCGGTACTGCGCGAGCGAAACCGACATTACACAGAAAAGTGTATGGATGCCTCGGTCACGCTAGCGTTGCCACAAGCCGCATCGCGTGATGATTTGCCTAAAATCACAATGAGGCGGACGCAAAACGAAATCGGGCCGCCGGAGGTTCCGACAGCCCGAGGGATGCTTCTGAGTTGTCTACGGCCGGCCCGCCCGGCTTACTCCACCGTCACGCTCTTGGCGAGGTTACGGGGCTTGTCTACATCGTGCCCGCGGGCGACGGCGGCGTAGTAGGCCATGAGTTGGAGCGGGATCACGGTCAGCAGTGGGCTGAGTGGCTCGGGGACATCCGGGATGTAGAGCACATCTTGCACGTACTTCTTGATCTGCTCATCACCCTCGGTGGCAACGGCAATCACATGGCCACCGCGCGAGCGAACTTCCTGGATGTTGCTCATTACCTTCTCGTACTGGCGGCCTCGGTTGGCGATGAATACGGCGGGCATGCCCTCGTTGATGAGGGCGATGGGGCCGTGCTTCATCTCGGCGGCGGGCATTCCCTCAGCGTGGATATAGCTGATTTCCTTCAGCTTCAAGGCTCCTTCCAGGGCGGTGGGGTAGTTGTAGCCGCGGCCTAAGAAGAGCCAGTTTTCGCGCTCGATGTATTTCTCGGTGACCTTTTTGATGATCGGGGCCTGCTCTAAGATGCGCTCGATCTTCTCGGGGATGCGTTCCATTTCTTTAAGCAAGTCGGCACAGTCGCCGGCGCTCATCATGCGGCGGCGGGCCATGAAAATGGCAATGAGGGTGAGCACGGCGACCTGGCCGGTGAAGGCCTTGGTGCTGGCGACGCCGATTTCCGGGCCGACGCGGAGGTAGACACCGGCATCGGTGTCACGCGAGATGGTTGAGCCGACAACGTTGATCACGCCCAGAGCGAGCGCGCCGCGTTCTTTGGCTTCGTGCAGGGCGGCCAGCGTGTCGGCGGTTTCGCCGGACTGGCTGACGGCCACGACGACGGTGCCTTCTTCAATCGTGGGATTGCGGTAACGGAACTCGCTGGCGTACTCAGTCTGGCTGGGGAGTTTGGCGAGGTCTTCGAGCAGGTAGCGGCCGATCATGGCGGCGTGGAGGGCGGTGCCCTGGGCCGTAAGGATCACGCGTTTGGCGCGGGTGACTTCTTTACCGAATGCGTGCAGACCGCCGAGGACGACGCGGCCTTCACGAAGGTCCATCCGGCCGCTCATGCAGGCCCGCAGGGCCTTTGGCTGCTCGAAGATTTCTTTGAGCATGAAGTGCGGGTAGCCGCCAAGCTCGATTTGCTCGAGGTCGATCTCGAGCTGCTGGACCTTGGGGTTGACCGCCATGTTGTGGATGTCGGTGGTGGTGAACCCATCGCGGGTGATTTTGACGACGTTGTAATCATCAAGCATGAACACGCGCGAGGTGTGGCTGATGATCGCAGCGCCGTCGGAGGCGACGATGTACTCGTTGTTTGCGCCGATGCCGACCATGAGGGGTGAGCCTTTGCGGGCGACGACGAGCACGCCGGGCTCGCTCTCGCAGACGACGCAGATGGCGTATGCACCGGTGACCTCTCGCAGGGCGGCCTGCACGGCCTTTTCAAGGTTACCTTCGTACAGCTCACCGATGAGCATGGCCAGCACCTCGGTGTCGGTCTGGCTGGTGAAGTGGTGTCCCTTTTCCTCAAGGTAGGTTTTCAGAGCACCGTAGTTTTCGATAATGCCGTTGTGGACGAGGGCGATGCCATGCTTGTCATCACGGTGGGGGTGGGCGTTGTGCTCGGTCACGGAGCCGTGGGTGGCCCAGCGGGTGTGGCAGATGCCCAAGGTGCCGTTGTAGCCATCAAGCCCTTCGAGCTTTTCTTCGAGCATCGCCACGCGGCCGACGGCGCGAGCGACGTTGAGCTTGCCGTTCATGATGGCGATGCCAGCGGAGTCATAGCCGCGGTACTCGAGGCGCTTGAGGCCTTCGAGGAGCAGATTTTTGGCGGGCTTGGTTCCGATGTAAGCGACGATTCCGCACATAAAGGGGTACTCCCTCAGTTAAGAGGTGTTTGGACGTGGGTTCGAGCGAGTGCGAGGCGGGGGGCGGGACGGGGATTCTGGGGACTCTGGGGGACGCACTCCGAAGGACAGTGATGGTATGAGACAAAGCCCCCGGGGGCGGCGGGATGAGGCCTTCGAGCGGTTCCGGGAGAACATCGGCCCGGCTGGCGGGCCGAATGACCAAATGACAAAATTGCCGAATGCCCAAAATCGGAAGTTGCGGGCGGGGTGGGCGGAAAGGCCCTGGATTACTCCGACACTCCGGATGCTGTGGGGGTTACAATCCGTCATCCGTGAGGTGTGTGGCCGTCAGGCGTGGAACGCGGGCTTTGTTTGGAAAGTGTGGATTACGGGCAGCGTATGGCAAAGACTGCGCACATCTGATGAAGTGGCGTTGGTGAGCGGTTGGAACTTGGAGGTTGTCATGGCTGAGCTCGAACAAAACACTGAAATGGACTCTCGCTTTCCATCGGGACGCTGGGTGGGGCAGTACATTCAGTTTGGGAGGCGTACGAAACAGGAGCTGTCGCTGGTGTTCTCGGACGGTGTTGTTGAGGGTGGCGGGGCGGACCCCGTGGGGTGGTTTGCCGTCAAGGGGACGTACGATGTTGACAGCGGGCGGGTGCGGATGAGCAAGCGGTACCCGGGTATGCACACGGTTGAGTACGACGGGACGGCGGAGCTGAAACATGGCATTTGGGGGCTTTGGGAGATTCCGCTGGATGTGGGCAATCGCGGGGGGTTTCAGTTGTGGCCGCTGGGTATGGGTCAGGGAACGGCCGAAGAACTGGCGGAGGAGGCACCGATTGGCCGCGAGGTGATTGCGATGCCGGACTGAAATTGAACTGGCTCACAGGATTTTGAAGCGGCGGCGGGCGGCAGACCTGGCCGGTTATTCAGAACGGAATGGGACTTCAGACACAACCGGCAGGGGCCGGGAGACGGAAGGGACGGGTATGGCGAACAGCACTATGGCGCACGAAACCAAGACGTACGGGGCGGATGGACGGCAACCGGGGCAGGCGACGGAGGCCGCGCGATCAGGCGGAACGCAAGCACCCGACCCGAAGGGGTTTCACTGGCGATTTCGCGATGTTGGAAAAGTGAGCCCGGTGCTGACGTGGAGCGAACTGCGAGCGCTTGCCAATGCTGGCGTGGTCACGGACCAGCACCTGCTGATATTGGTTGAATCAAACATGACGCTGCCGGTGGGCGCATTTGCGACACTTAAGGCGGGGCACGGAGCGGTGGCGGTTGTGCCAGCGCCAGCGAGCGGCAAGCTGGTGTGCCGCGCGTGTGAGCGTGAGCTTGAGCTGCGGGAGTATCGAGAATCAACAAGCCATCCTGGTAGCTACACCGCAGCGTGCACCGACTGCGTGGACAAGCACCGGCAGGACCGGGACAAAGCTGTGGAGATGCTGCCAATGTCGCTGCGGCAGATGACGCTGATGCAGACAGCGGTGACAGGAACACCCAGACGGGGGCTGCGGGGCCTGATGGATGCGGGCGACATTGCGACGTGGGAGACGCGGAGCGGCATTGATGGCGGGCGTGAAGATGCGCCGGAGGTGACGGTTGCCGATGATGATGGGCTTGGCGGCGATGCGGACCAAGACGAGGTGGCGACGATGATGATGGTTCCAGCAGAACCGACGACGCTGGAGGCGGTTGATGGAGGGACGCGGTCGCGGGAGGCGGCCCATCCGCTCTTTCCACATGCGCCGCGGGCGGTAGGTTCGGCGGCATCGGCCCGGCGCGGATGGATGCTGCCGGTGCTGTGCGTGCTTGGCGGCGCAGCGCTTGCGGTGGTTGTGATGCTGCTGATGAAGCGGATGTGAGTGGTTGGCAGTGTCCCCGGTCGGAACTGCCCCCATTCGAAAATCCCCCCGTTCGAAAATTCCCCCGTTCGAAAATTCCCCCCCCCACTGCCAGTTGCGGGGATCACCCCATCGCGGCACGAGCGGGGTGAGCCGATGTTGACTCTGGGAAGGCAGGCCTTGCTTTGTGGCGGCGGCGCGCACGTGGTGCGCAGGAGCTGCGCTGCACGGTGAGCGCACTGTCTGCCCTTGAGACACGATGCCTGCGATACTGCCGACTAGCTCTGACGTTGCTTTTACTGGATCATCGCGCGGCGGGCTGCCAGCGACGGGGATTGTGCTGATTGGTACGCGGCGGACGTGCAGGTATTTGGCTGGGCAGTTGGGGGCGCTGCGGGAACCGGCGATTCCTGCGGGGTGTGTGGCGATATCGGTATTGGATGGCGCTGGGGCGGCGACGAACACGGGCGGCGGTGTGGCGGATGGAGTGGGCATTCTGCCGCCGCAGCTTGGAACGGTGGATGATTTAATTGGTCTGCACGGGCGGTACCAATTTCGCTTTGCGCTGGTGTGTTTGCCGGACGATGTGCCTGGGACGGTGCGGACGCGGCTGTCTCAACTGCTGACGCAACTGGAAATTGCGCACAGATTTGTACCGACGGCGGAGGAGCTGATTCTTGGACGAGGGGGACAGGATGGGCAGGAAGGGCAGCGCGATGGCGGCGCGGATACTTTGCCTGCGGTGGGCACGCGGCCCGGCCTGCGGCCGCGGGGTGCGCCGGCGGTGCGGCCGATGCTGCCGGAGGATATTGACCCGGTGGTGCTGATTGGCCGGAGCGGGGTGACGATTGACAGTGCCGCGGTGAGCGGTGTGATTGCGGGCAAGACGGTGCTGATTACGGGGGCGGGAGGCTCAATCGGTTCTCAACTGGCGCAGATTGTGGCGAAGTTCAATCCGGCGGGGATTGTGCTGATGGAGAGGGCGGAGAATGCGCTGTTTCAGATTGATCAGGTGATGGGCCGGCGGTTTCCGACGATAAAGCGTCGATGCATTTTGCATGATGTTGTGGAGCGTGATGCGACGCGGAGATTGCTTGGAGAGTTGCGGCCGGATGTGGTGTTTCATGCCGCAGCGCACAAGCATGTGCCGCTGATGGAGGACCATCCATCGCTGGCGCTTTCGAACAACTTGTTTGGCACGGCGGCGATGGCGGATGCGGCGGCGGCGTGCGGGGCGGAGCGGTTTGTGCTGATTAGCACGGACAAGGCTGTGAACCCGAGCAGCGCGATGGGGGCGAGTAAGCGGCTGGCGGAGCTATTTATTGCTTCGCGTGCGGCCGAGAGTTCAGGGGGACCGGCGGGCACCAAGCACACGATCTTCTCGGCGGTGCGGTTTGGCAATGTGCTGGCCTCGGCATGCTCGGTGGTGCCGATTTGGCTGCAGCAGATGGCCGATGGTGCGCCGATTAGCGTGACGGACCCGCGGATGACGCGATACTTTATGACGATTCCGGAGGCAGCCAGTTTGGTGGTGCAGGCCGCAGCACTGCAGCGTGAGGCAGGGGCAGCACCGATCTTTGTACTGGATATGGGCCGGCCGATTCGGATTCTGGATTTGGCGTGCCGGTTCGTGCGCATGCACGGTGCTGTGCCGCGGCTGAAGCGGGTTGTGCAGACTGGCGACGGCGGCGTGCGGCAGGCTGCGCTGGATGCGGCGGTGGCGGAGATTGGCGGGTGGCCGGTGCTGGAGGCATCACTGGGATTGGGCGAGGATGCCGATGGCGCGGGCGTGACGATTGAGCTGACCGGCGCGAGGCCGGGTGAGAAGTTGTACGAGGAACTGGCGTATGCCAGGGAGCAGTTGCAGCCGACTTCGCACGTGAAGATTAACAGGCAGGCGGCGGAGCGTGCAGCGGACTCGACGTTTGCGGACCGACTGCTGGCAGCGCTTGCGCCGCTGCGTACGGATGGTGCGGACAAGGTGGAGGTGGTGAGGGCGATGATGGAGTGGGTGGGGGCAGATTGCCAAATTGCCAAATGAACAAATGGCCAAATTGCCAAATGAAGGCAAGGAGAATGAACCCTGATGGATGATGCCGCCGCCTGATTCGAGGTAGCCGGTATCTCACGACGCTGGCTCGGGCCAGGAAGTCCCGTCCAGGCAATCGAATCCCCAAGTTCATTTGGCCATTTGGCAATTTGGTCATTTGGTCATTTGACCATTTGCACCGCTACCTTCCATCATGCCAAATTGGGTATCAACGGTTCTGCTGCTGACTGCAAGCAACGTGTTTATGACCTTTGCGTGGTATTACCACCTGAAGGCCAAGTCATGGACGATTATGGTTGCGATTCTGGCGAGTTGGGGGATTGCGTTCTTTGAGTATTGCATGATGGTCCCGGCGAACCGGATAGGCCATGAGAGTAATGGCGGGCCGTTTAGTACACCGCAGCTCAAAATCATGCAGGAGGGGATTACGCTGACGGTGTTTGCGGTTTTTTCGATTTACGTGCTTGGAGAGAAGTTGCGTTGGACGGATGTGGTGGCGTTTGTGCTGATCATGGCGGGGGTGACGGTGGGGATGCTGGGCAAGGAAACCGCCAGCGGCTAATGTCCAGCGAGGAGCAGCGAAGCGTGGGCGGATGCTGTGCCCGTTTTGGAATAAAGCCTGACCTGTGACCGGCGTGACACGATGTCCGGTGACCACAATCGCGCTGTTAGATTGGCCTGATGCGTTTGCAGTGGCCCAGCCGGTTGGCGATCGCAAATCGTTGAGTACTTGTTCCTTCGAACCACCGAACCGGGTTAAAGTTGCATGGCCTTAGCGAGCAAATTTTTTGCCCGCAGCAGTCCGGGTTCAACACCCCGCAGCAAACGCGTTTATGAACGCAACGAAATCATTTCCATCAATAATACCGTCGGGCTGCAAGCCGTCGGCACCTGCGCCGGCGACATCGGCCCTCGGATCTAACAAAATATCACCCACGGCAAATGAGTTGATAAACGCGACAAAGTCCGAGCCATCAACCACCGAGTCGCCGCACAGAACTGGCCCGCCATCGGTGCCCACGATGTCTGCAATTGAGCATGGTGGCGGGAACACAATCGCCGCGGGGTTGCTGGTGGTTGAGCCGCACACGTTGGTGATGACCGCGCGAACCTGCAGGCCCGCGGTTTCTATGCCGCTGATCGTCAGCGAATCAGTCAAAGAACCACCAACCGTGCCCACACCGGCCAGCGGCCCATCGGTCAGTGGAACCCAAACTGATGCGATCAGCGCCTGCCATTGATACGTAAACGGTGTTCGCCCACCAACAGACACTTGGAACGCAGCATTGCCCATCAGACATGCCGATCCTTGCGAAGGCTGGGTCACCACCGTCGGGCATGCGGCGAAGCTCAGCCGGGCCAACGTGGGGGTGTAGCTGGCAACCGGCAGGAAGCCGCTGCCGCCGAGCACCTGAGCAAACGT
>JBBRKQ010000138.1:0-9997 GCA_038231815.1 Phycisphaerales bacterium | reverse complement strand
TTGTGGACTCAAGTACGATGAGTTGGCCAGCACGAAGGGTGCGACCGATGTCGCGACCGGAACCTACGACGTAGGAAAGATCAGGCTCGCGGTGCGCTCCGAGTGGTGTGGGCACGCAGATGATGATGGCGTCGGGCTCGGCAAGCCGGGTGAAATCTGCGGTCGCGCAGAAGCGGGCGCTTGTGGAGAGACTTGTGACCATCTCGCCGCCGAGGTGTTTGAGGTAGTTCTCACCCTTGGCGAGCGCGGTGATCTTGGAGGGGTCAATGTCAAATCCGACAACGCGAAGGCCAGCCTGGTGGAAGGCATGGGCTAGGGGGAGGCCAACGTAGCCGAGGCCGATGATGCCGATAACAAAGGAGTTATCGGCGAGTTTGGATTTGAGGGAGTCGGCGGGAGTAATGAGAGTTCCAAGAGACGATTGCATGGGCGGATACTTGAATTGCGTTTAGGACAGTGCGGGTGCGAGTACGGGTACGGGTGCGTGCGAACCGGCTTTCCAGACCGCGGCCTGGCGGGCGGAGGTGACGATGTGGTTGGCCGCGAAGTTAAGCGTCGCGGCGTGCACGGGGATGCTGAGAATGGAGACGGTCTGGCAGTGCATGGGTGTTGAACGGGCGAAGAGACAGGGTTGAGCGTGCGGGTCACTTCGCCAGCGGAGGTGCGGCTTCGCTGGCGGTGCGTTCGGTGCGGACCCAGGTGGTCTGGCGTTTGCCGAAGAACTTGAAGTACAGGGGCAATTTCCAGAGGATGTAGAACGGAACAAGCCCCAACTGCGGCAGCGAGATGACCCGGCGGCCAAACCACAGCCAGCCCCAGAGCACCGCCAGCGCGGTTGCGACGAGGCCGGCCGCGGCGGTGAGCAGAGGGAGTGGGCCGAGGCCAACGAAGAGTGCGCCGGTGCCCGCGGCGACGAGCAGCGACTGCAGGACGATGAGAAATGCGAGCGGAGGCACGGCGAGATCCATGGCGATTAGAAACAGGCTCGGCCGGACCTGGCGGAGGCCCAGCAGCGCCAATGGGATGGCGCGGTGCGTGAGGGTGTGCAGGTGGCCATGCTCCCAGCGGGTTCGCTGTTTGAGCGCCGCCCGACGGCCGATGGGCAGCTCACCGGTGACCGTGGCGTGCGGGCAGAGCAGTGGGGGGAATCCGGCGGCGGCCAGGTCAAGACCGAGGCTCATGTCTTCAACGATGTCGGCGGTGCCGAGTTTGGCGGTGCTGAGTAACGCGCATGGAAAGGCCATGCCGGTGCCGAGAAGTTGGCATGGGAGTCCGAGATTCCAGAAGCCGAGAGGCCGGACGAGGTTCTTGAAGAGGAAGGCGAAGGCGGAGACGCGCGGGAGGGCGCCGGCGTCGGGGCCAGCGTCGAGCAGATATATTGCCTGTGCCGGGCGTCCGGTACGAACTGCTTGAGCGGCGAGTTGACGGATTGTGCCAGGAAATACCCGGGTGTCGGCATCTACCACGACAATCGCGGCACGCGCATCTCCGCGAATGTATTCCATCCCGTGCTGAAGCGCGAAGCCTTTGCCTAGCCTCACTGAATCGCTGCGGACTGAGACTCGCGCCCCAGCGGCGACCGCGACCACGGCGGTCTGGTCTGAGCAGTTGTCGGCGATCACCAGCACGTAGTCATCGGGTGAGAGTTGAGGGATGATGCTCGCCAGCGTGGAGCCGATTCCAGACTCCTCGTTGTGCGCGGGTACGAGCACCGCGATTGAAGGGGTTGGCTGCGAAGGACGGTTCGGGGGCTTGATCGGCCGGGCTGTCGCGGCGAATGCCTGGACCAGCAGCAAGCCGCCAGCGAGTGACGAAACCCCTGCCAGCGCGCAGAGCGTGATGACAATCATGTTTGTCATGGCGTTGCGCCGGCGACCGCGCGCTCCATCAGCGTCTCAAGTTTGTCTACCTCTGTGCGCACGTTGTGGGCAACGCAAACCGCCTGTCTCGCGGCGGTTCCCATCAGTTCCAGATCGGGAATGGCGCACGCCGCGGCGGCTTTGATTGCACTTGCCAGCAGATCTGCCCGGCCGGAAGGCACGAGCCAGCCGTTGCGTGCGGGGGTGACGAGTTCGGGGATGCCGGCGATATAGGTGCTGATGACTGGCCGACCGAGGGCCATTGCTTCCATGATCGCGACGGGCAGCCCTTCGGCGAAGCTGGGGAGGATCAAGGCTCGGGAAGCGAGCAGATTTTCGCGCACGGCGGCACCGCTGATCCATCCGGTTATTGCAACCTGGCTTTGCAGGCTCCTGGCGGTAATTTCATTTTGGAGTTTCGAGCGAAGTTCGCCGTCGCCCGCGAGTACGACTTGAACGTTGACTCCTTCGGCCTTGAGCCGGGCGACTGCATCGAGCAGGACCATCTGGCCTTTCTGCGGGGCCAATCTGCCGACGCAGACGAATGTCGGCGTCCGCGGGATGGCGGTGATGGCGCCGTCAAGGAACGTGGCATCCACCGTGCACCGTACCACGTGGATTCGGTGCCAGAGTTCCGGTGGCACCCAACGTTTGAGCTGGGCGGCGCCAAAGTCGCTGATGCCGATGACGAAGCTGGAATCGGTGATCTTGCCGCTCAGGTCGAGGCCGATGGCGGCATCAAACTCATCGGGGCCGTGCACAGTGAAACTGTAAGCGGGGCCGCCCATGCGGCGGATCAGCCGGGCGACGGTGGTGGAGTTGGTGCCGAAATGCACGTGCAGATGCTGGATGCGTTCGGCCCGCAGCCGGGCCATGAGACTGGCCGCTTCCATGCAGTAGGCGATGTGCTTGAGCACGCCGCGGTCGCTCTTGCGCGACATCGCCAATGCCAGTGCAAGGCCGCGCAGGAATTTTCGGGGAGAGCGTATGGCGAACGTCATCGCCTTGGTGAGCAGCGTGAGCTTCGATCCGCCCAGAATCGCGGTGGTTCTGTCTCGCTCGGCGCGGTCGGCCGGGTCCGGCAGATCTGGCTTGGCGGTTCGTACCGAAAGCCGCAGGATGCTGTGCCCACGCCGTTCCAACTCCAGCAACTCACGGCGTATGAAGGTGTGGCTGACGGCGGGGTATTCGGTTGTGAGGTAGGCCAGCCGCATCCGGGTTCGCTGCGACGGCTGGGCGGCTGGGTCGGATGAGTCAACTGCTGTAGCGTACGCGGCCGTACCGGTGCCGAGTGCTTGGGATGCCGGGGCGTGTTGGGAGGGCAGGAGGTTCACTTGTATTCAACGATCAGGCTGCGCCTGCGCGCGAGCCGCAGCGCATGGAACCGAACGATGCCGATGGCCTCGGGCACCTTGCCCATCATGCAGAATGTCGCGTACAGCGTCGCGTCGGGCGGGGTGTTGCCACGAGCCAGCCGCCATCGCCTTGCACGGTACCAAGTCACGGCGACCATGGCCGTGATGACCCCGGCCGCCGCACCCGCGCACGCCGCGGCAACCGGCTGCGACCAGGCGAGCCCGCCCGCCGCGGCCAGCAGGGCCAGAATCAGCAGCGGTGCGGCGAGGCCCCAGACAAGCGCACTGCGCACGTTCCGGACATAATGCCCGCTCCTGAGCGTGCCGTGCATCCAAGCGCCTTCCGCATAAGCGTGTCCACAGCGCATGGTGCGCCGGAACCATTGCGAGAACCGGGTCATGGCGGCATCGTGGAGCGCCATCGGCGCACTGAGACGCCGTATTCGCCAACCGGCTTTACGGAGTCGCATGCAAAGCTCGGGCTCCTCGCCGGCGATCAATCCGGCGTTGAAGCCGCCGACCGCTCGGAACGCCTCGGCACGGATCATCGCGATACCGCCGCACGCTTCGGCGTCACCTTCGGGTGCATCCCACTCCATATCGCACAGCCGGTTGTAGCTTGTCGCGTCTCGTCGCCGCTCCCGCAGCCTGCCGGAGACCACAGCGATATTTTGAGTGCTGGTCAGTGCCGCCGCGGCGAGGTTGAGCCACCCCGGATCGATCTCGCAGTCTCCATCAACAAACTGGACAAACTGGAGCCGCGGGCACGAACGCTCCAATTCATCGAATCCGACGTTGCGGGCTCGGGCGGCGGTGAACGGCACGGACAGAGCAAGTTCCACCACCACAGCGTCGGCGGCTTGGGCGGCTTTCACGCTTCCGTCCGTGCTCCCCGAGTCCACGTACACGATCAGCCCCCGACCGCGCACACTTTCTAAGCAGCGCATCAGTCGCTCGCCCTCGTTCCTCCCGATCACCACAATTCCCACTTGTTCGCTCACGAATTATCCCTGACGCTCAGCGGCTCGCGCCCAAGAATGACCGGCCCATCGCATTGCCACAGATCTCGAAACCGGCACGCATCGCCCGACTTCCGCCGGAGTGTGCCGACCACGCGACCCATTCCCCATGCCACATCCGCTGCCAGCAACCCCATCACTCCAAAGTGCTTCACGAAATATCGCCTTCGCGACTCATACCAGTACCGCGGCCGCGGCTTGCCTTGCTGCACGCCGGTGGTTTGTCCTTCCAAATGCATAACACGAACACGCGGCTCATACACCACCTTCCAGCCAGCCCGCCACACCCGGCGACACAGATCAACCTCCTCAAAGTACAGAAAGAAGTTCTCATCAAACCCACCAAGTTCCTCAAACGTGCTCGCACGCATCATCAGGCTCGCCCCGGAGACCCAGTCAACAGGTCCCGGACGGTCAAGCGAAGGGTCTGAAGTTGCCCACCGTCGCAGAACACCAAAAGCCCCACCCGTGCGCACAAACTCGCTGATCGGCGTCGGATGACGATGCGCTCCGACGTCGTGTCGCCCCTGTCCATCATCCAGCCCCGTACCCACGATGCCCACTTTCGCATCCATCTCGAACCACGCTAGCGCTCGAGAAAGGTCCACTCCATTGACAAGCGTGTCAGGATTCAGGAACCACAAGACATCCGGCTTGAGCGTTGCCTTCAAAGCCGCCGCGGCACCGAAGTTGTTTCCCGCCCCAAACCCACCATTCCGCCCCGCATCCAAGACCTGAACCCATCCGCCAATCCCCAGCTCCTCGGCCTTGGCCCGCAATGTCTCCACCGAACCGTCCCCCGATGCATTGTCTACCACGATAACCTGGTTCACCCACCCTTCCCCCCGTCGGGCGATGCTCTCAAGCAGCTCGCCGACGAGCTTTGCAGAGCGGTAGTTCACGATGATCAGACAAATCGTCAAGTCGTGCCTTTTACCAAGCCTGTTTTTACTGTCGCTGCCACCTCTGTTCCCATTAATTGGCACAGAACCTGTTCAAGCACTGTACCCCATGTGCGGTCTGTATCAAAGTATGTCGCACGAAATTGATCTGCGGCCCGCTGGTGGTGCATCCATCGTTCCTCATTGAGTACTAAACGCACAATCGCATCGGCCAACTGGCTCGGATTCTCTGGCGTTACAACGACAGCCGCCTCACCAACGACCAACCTCGCTGGAACGACCGATGTGGTTATGACTGGGCGGCCAGCCAATGCTCCTTCAAGAACACTTTTATTCAATCCTTCATTAAACCCGCGCTGAGTAGGCGCGATTATCACGCAAGCGTCAGATAGCAACTCGAGAAGTCGCTCGCGATCGGAATGCCCGGTGCAGTGAAATACACTCGACAAGCCTCGCTTCGCAACGGCAACCCGAAGAGATTCGAGCTCTGGCCCATCGCCGCAGATTGTCCAGTAAAAGCGGTCCTTGAATCGGACCTGCAGTAGCGCAGCGGCTTCCAACATGTCCCAGACGCCCTTAGTTGTCGTAATGCGTCCTGCAAACAGGAGTCTTGCTACGGGAGTGGTGGACGCAGCTCGAATAGATTCGAACATGCACTTGTCAAACGCGGGGGTACAAACATGAAGTTGTCCTCGCGGTGTTCTCGCGAGCTGTCGGATCTGGTCGCAAATGTCCGAGGAAGTGCAGAGCGTTGCTTCCGCCCCATGCTGCCAAAACCATCCGGTCAACGAGCGCATTAATCGTTTGACGTGTCCAACTCGAGGTGGATGTTTCCCGGTCCAGAAAGTACAGTGGACCGATGGAACCACCCAAACTCCAGCGACTCGGAGAAACGCAAAGAGCCACCAATGGAGCGGCGTGCTGAGCACCAGCACGTCGGCTCGCCATAACAGGACGTCGAGGAAAAGTCGACCCTCGTGAAAGAAGTGTACAATGTAATAGCGAGCACCCTTAGCATCTGAAACGCGGAGAGGTCTATTCTCAGTACTAATCAGACCGTGAGTTAATGTGTCAGTGCGACCGTGCAATGAGATGACCCTTGCGCTCCAGCCATGTTTACTCACCAAATGGAAAAAAGCACCTGAATAGGTCTCGGCAAGTTCAAGCGGATCCTTTTTGTCAGTAAGCCAGTATTCAAATGTTCTAACCACATCGCCTGGACCTGCCGCATATAATATTCGAGGTATTCGGTTCATTGAAGTCTCAATAACTGAGACGCGATTGCTCTTGCTCCACCCGCTGGCCCACCTTCAGCACCCCCAATCCCCCGCCGCCACCAACTAAATCTGGTTCACCATTGCATTGAGCAGGTTGTCCAACGCATACAGCACAAGCACCGTCGCCAACACCGTCGCGCCGCCGTCTCCGGCGTCGCCCGGTTTAGCTGATCGTCTTTTTGATCGTCTGCTTGAGGCTGTCAAACGCGGACTTGACACCTCGGCTGAGCTGCTCGGCGGGCATGGCGATGGCACCCTTGAACTTCTCATCCGGCCTCGACTTGAACAGAGTGTCGCGGAACTGACCGGTGAAGTCCGGGGAAGCCGCTTTGGTGTAGTAATAGGCCGCGAAAGACTTCCGGCTTTGGCCTTCGGGGCACGTGACGCTGCGCACCCCGTGATAGCTGATCTCGTTGGTGTTGAACACCACGCAGCGATTAAACAGCGGCGCGAAGCGCTGCTGGCAGACCGTGACATCCTTATCCCAGAGCTCAAAGTCACCGCCCCACGAATCCTGCCAGTCTTTGTTGAAGTAGACCAGGATGTTCAGTCGACGATGCATGTCGCGCTCGCGGAGCCAGTTGAAATCAAGGTGCACATCGAGGTGGCCCCGCGGGCCTGTCTCGTGGATGCCGCCGCCGGTGAGCGACGCGTCTTCCAGAAGGTGCGGTATGTCCATGACAAAGCTCATGGTGTCCAGCCACTCCTGGCTCAACAACACGTTGTTGAGTTTCTGCAAGGGCGGCGCAAACTTGGAACTGTCTGTGATCTGCACCTTGTTCTTCTCGTTGACGGCGGAGAACTTCTTCCCCATCTTCTCCGCATCGGCGAAGCTCGGAAAACTAAGCCGGCACTCCTCGGCAAACTCCGGCTCCAGAAAGTTGTCAATCGCAAACCAGGGCACCGGCTTGCTGGCGCGGACCGTGTCTCGGAGTGCAGATTTATCAAACGGACGGATCAGATTCATGTTCAAACTCCTAAATGGTGGTTGCGAAAGAACGATACGACAAATAAAAACTGCCTCAAGCCACGGGCGACCGCGCATCAGCACCGCTGCGGAATGCCGAGTTGCTGTCACCTGCCCGCACCCGCGCAACAGCTTTGGTCATCGCCATTAACCCTCCCGCGGCAACTAGTGCAAGCGGGTTTATGAAGGCATTAAACACATTGTTCAGCAGACTCAGACTCACGATCACCGACAAGGCGGTTGCGCCAGCCATCTCGGGCGAGTTCAATACCGCGGGGCCAAACCGCTTGATCAGCAGCAACCCCGGCAACGTACCGATGGCAACAAGAGCCACAAGACCGACGATGCCAGCGGTTCCCAATTGAATCACCCAGAGACCATCGGTCAGCGACAGATCCTTACCGTTCTCATCGTACACCCGGTTTCTTCCCCACCTGCCCCATCCCAACAGCGGCCGCTCCATCGCCTTCGCGACCAAGGTCGTTTCGTTATCAACACGCGTCGTCAGCGACTCGGCTCTGCGGTCACCCGCCAGCGACTGCACGGCATTGATCAATCCATCACCGCTGACCACCTGCGTGCCTCGCCCCAGCATCCAACCCGCTGGCGCCAAGGCCAACACACACATGAACAGCCTTACCCGAAGACCTTTCAGCGTCCAAAGTGCGGCAATGCCAAGCACGGCGGCACCCCACCCGCCCAACACCTGCGTGATCAGCAGCCCAAACCCCGCCGCCGCCGTCCAGTACCCCGCCGCAATCCCGTTGATGGTCCGAGGATTCTTCTTCCAAAGAAACCATACGCCACACACAAAACCGGCCGCGACAAACGATGCGGTGTTCAGCGCGTGCGGGAACATGAGCACAGGTTTCCAGATCCCGAACCCCCGCACAAAGCCATCGCCGCTGATTGAGTTGGCGATGCCGTAGACCCACCAATGCAGTTTCGGGCTCAGCCGTACTTCCAGCAGCAGCAGCGGCAGGCACACCGCCACCGCGATGAGAATCGCCCGAGCCAGCGCAAACAGCCCCGCCGCATCCGCAAAGTACATCCGCCCAACAAGATAAAACGGCAGCCACCTGACGGTCGATTCAAACACGGCTGACAGCCCGTCATAAGGACCCAGATCATTCGATACCGAAGAAAAGAACGGGCTCAGACACAGCACCACCATCGGCAGGTCAAACCACCGCGGCCGCAGCGCCAGCCACCTTCGCGAATCAAACAGCAGCGACCCAGCAAGAATTCCGAGCCCCACCACCATGTTGCGGTCAGGATCAGGAACTTCCGGCAGCTCTATCACCAGCGTGGGCAGGCACAACCAGCCGACGAAAAGGCAAGTAATTGCCGCCGTTCGCGGCGGGAGAATGCTGAAAATCACAACGCTCACCGGCACCCACAAGCTCAAAGCGAGATATGCCAGTACGACCATCGCTTAGCGATCTTTCCGCCGCCGTGACTCAATGACCCGCTGATAAAAGCCAATCATCCGCGGCGTGATAACTTCCGGACTGAACGACTCGGCGACCGCCAATCTTGCCCGGTGCCCCATCTCCGCCGTTGCGGCAGGGCCGGCGAGCACCCGCTCGATTGCCGACGCCAGCGCCGCATCATCGCCGGGCGCGAACCCGAGTGCGGTCCGGCCTTCGCTGAACAACTCGCTCATGCCGCTGCCCGCTGAACACACAGTTGGGCACCCGGCGTTAAGTGCCTCGAGCAGCGTGTACGGGAAGGTCTCATACCGCGACGCAACAACAATAACTGCTGCACGCAGGCGTTGCACCGCCACCTCCGCCGGTGCCATCGCCCCGGCGAACTTCACCGCCGCTCGTGCGGCTGCCGGCATGCACCGTTGCACCAGAGCATCACGGCTCACCGGATGGCCACGCTCATCACTAAAACCTGAGTCAGGACCGACCATCAAAAGCCGCATCCCCGGGCGGGCGGCATGAACCTTGCCAAACGCCCGCAACACCACATCCGCACCCTTCACCCTGTCAATGCGTCCGACAAATAACACAAGTTCCGGATCAGCCCCTGATGCCTGCCAGATTCGGTCCGCCGCGGCAGGAAAGATCGGGTTGGGGATCACCTCGGCACAGGCCAGCGGCTTGCCCAGCCGACGTTGCACCGCTTCGAGAGTGAAACGGCTCGGCGAACTCACGCCGTCGGCGACGGAAAACGCATGCAACTCACGGGCCACGCGCTGATCGAATACCGGCTCTGCTTCTAGCCCGAGTGCAGGTCCCACCAGAAACCACGGTCCGTGCATCCGCACGGCCACGGCGGGCATGGTTGCATCGGCACCCGAGTCCAGGCACGCGGCCCACCCGAAGGTCTCTTCGATTTCTAGAAGATCAATTCGGTGCTCGCGACTAGCGCGGCGAGCGGCAAGGCGAATTGCCTCACACCGGGCATTCCAAACCGCAGCATCGGGTCGGAGGCGAAACGCGATGAAATCTCGCAGCCTGCGACCAAAGCTGCGCGGCGGCGATGTTACAGAGATTACACCGGCTTCCGAATGCTGTGACCCCGACAGGTTAAGCACCACCGCCTCAACATCGGCGGCCCGAAGACACTGGCGCATGGTAGATGCATAGGTCACGATGCCGTTGGGT
>JBBRKQ010000137.1:0-10144 GCA_038231815.1 Phycisphaerales bacterium | reverse complement strand
GTGGCCCAGCCTTCACGGCCGGACGAGAAGATGCAGGGGAAGTCTTCGGCGTGGTGCTCAGCATCCAGCTCGATGAGCAGGTTGAACACTTCGTTGTGCACTTCATTGGGGCGTGCGCCGGGACGGTCACACTTGTTGATGACGACGATGGGCTTGAGGCCAAAGCCCAGTGCCTTGCGGAGCACAAACCGGCTTTGCGGCATCGGGCCGTCAAACGCATCAACCAGCAGCAGGCAACCGTCGGCCATGCGCAGCACGCGCTCGACCTCGCCACCAAAGTCGGCGTGGCCCGGGGTATCAATGATATTGATGGCGATCGGCTCGGTCTGACCCTCGGGGATGTAGCGGATGGCGCAGATCTTTGAAAGGATCGTGATGCCGCGCTCGCGCTCGAGCGGGTTGGAGTCCATGATCAGGCCGTGCTGGCCGCCCTGGAGCTTCTCAAGCTCGCCAGTACGGAACTGGCCGGACTGGAACAGAATCTTGTCAACCAGGGAGGTCTTGCCGTGGTCGACGTGGGCGATAACGGCAATGTTGCGGATCGAATTATTGATAACTTCGGACATGGGAGGCTCAGGCAAAGAACAAAGAAGAAAGGGACGAGACGCGAGACGCGAGGGGGAAGGCAGAGAAAAGAGAAAAGATGAAAGAGAAAAGGAAAGGCGGGTTAGGCGAGGCAGTAGATTCAGCGGGCTGTCGGGCGAAGGTGGCTTTGGCGACAGGCGGCAAAGGACACGGGATATCAGTCAAAGCTGGGCTGCCGGAAGTCAACCGGCGGGTGGGTTGTGCGCGGCCCCCCAAATCGGACAAGGGTGACACACACGGCAATTACCCAAACAGAACAAGAACATAACCTCTGGATAAGTTTAGCAGGCAGACGGTGGCTGTGCCAGATTCGGTGGAAGGGATTGGTTTAAATCTCACACGCCACCGTCGCCCCGCGACGAGTGCCATCACGGGCTTGGAATCTCAACGTCAACCAGACGATAGCTCGTGCTCCGGCCCCGCCCCGCGTTGGCCACAAGGAGGCCAGCCTCCAGCATCTCCCGTATATCCCGCAGCGCTGTATCACCAGAGCATTTGGAGAGTTTCGCGTACTTCGCCGTGGTCAGGTTGCCTTCAAAGCCGTCCAACAACCTGTTGATGACCATCCTCTGCCGATCATTGACGGGTCCGGACTTGCCGTGATTGATCCGCTGCCACAGATTCGCTTTATTCAGCACCGAAGTCAGACTTCGCTCCGCCCCATCCAGCGAGCGATTGAGACAAGCCAGGAACCACTCGAGCCAACTGGTGATGTCCAGTCCGCCGCGCTGTGCGGCCTCGAGCGCAAGGTAATACGCCTTCCGCTCAACTTCTATCTGAGCGGACATGCTGTAAAAACGCTCTTTCGTCCCGTCCGCTCGCGCCAGTGCCATGTCGGCAATCGCCCGAGCGATGCGACCGTTACCGTCCTCAAAAGGATGGATCGTGACAAACCAAAGATGTGCGACGGCGGCTTTTACCACCGGATCAGGCGAGGCGGCACCGTTGAACCATGAGAAGAACTCGTCCATCTCGCGGGCAAGACGGGCGGCCGGAGGCGCTTCAAAGTGAACCTTCTCGCGACCGATCGGCCCGGAGACCACCTGCATCGGCCCGGCAGATTCCGGCCGCCACGCGCCGACGGCGATCGGGAAGATCCCGCTTCGCCCGGTCGGAAACAGTGCGGCGTGCCAGCCAAACAACCTCTCGCCGGTCAACGACTGCTCAAAGCGCTGGGTCGCATCCAGCATCATCTCGACCACCCCATCGACGTTGCGCCCCGGCACCGGCAGGCCGGCCACATCAAGGCCCAATCGCCGGGCGATCGATGAGCGAACCTCCTGCGGATTTAAGATCTCGCCTTCGATGGCGGAGGAGTTGACGATATCGCTTGTCAGGATGGTCAGGCTTGCCTCCGAGCGCAGCGGAAAGCCTAGTGATTCCATTTTGCCGAGCAACCTGCCTTGCTTGTGGCGAACCGTTCCTAGGAGCGAGGTAATCGTCGCGGCATCCCATGTAAACTTGGGCCAATCCGCTTTGTCGTGAATGAACACCATAATCACTGCATTCTTTGCGGCGATTGTCGGCTGAAAGCACCGCGAAGTCAACTAATCACCGCAGATTCTGCGGCGATAAGACGATTTAATCACCGCAGAGCGTTGCAATCCACAGATTGGGCAGTCTACCACTTAAACAATCGTTTTAGTACGCAATATTTTTTATTAAAAGCGAGATATTACTTGCCAGAGTTGCCTGTTCATTGTAACTTAGCATAGCGGGACCGCAGCGCGTCCACCGAAAGGGCGGTCTCCTATGGAGCAACACTATGAAAAAGATCAGCCGTTGGACTGGACCGATGCTTACGGGCGTTATCGGTGTCGTCGGCTGTGGGTTGAGCGCCGCAAACGAGGCCTTCGCAACATCACCGCATGTCTCAGGTATGCGGATCGATTGGAACGCGTGGAACTTCAAACCGACATATGACGACGCCTCCGGCGCAGCCCGAGTTACAGGATTTCTGGCGCTTGCCAAGGAGGGGGCGGTTTCTGGCTCCAACATCGTCGCGGTCTGGTACATCCGTAATGGCAACGGTACTTGGTCGACGAAATCTTGGCTGACGAGCGATGCCGCTGAGGCAATCAAGAGCGTCAAGATTGGCACAGGCATTCCGAACTCCGAGGACGAAAAATGGGAGGTAGGCCAAGACCTACACATACTTCCCACCGACAGTCCAGAGAACCCGAAGGACTACGGCAAGGGACTTTTGGCCGATGATCCGCTCTATCCGCTTCTGGCCACTGCCGGTGACGCGGCGGGGCTCGTATCTTTATTGGCTGAAATAGGCTATAAAGCGGCCGACATCAAAATCGACAACTCCACCGGCTGCAATGCCGATGAGCAGCTCACCGTAATGGCCGGGGCGATCGAAGCTGGGCTTGCGATGACGGTGAGTGACGACACCAGTGCTCAGGCACAAACTCAAACCATGGCAACGCTGATGGCCGCGCTTACACTTTGCGCGCAGCCAACTCCCAGTTGCACGCCCGGCGTAACCGGACCGTGGGTGCTCGGTGCAGCCGTCGGTCCGAAAGCCTGTTCGTGGTCGGTGACTGACACTTGGACAGCGGCGACTGGCGGTCGTGCCTACACCTGCAACTACAGCTACTGCTGCACCTACGCCAGAACGCGGTCGGCACCTGCGATTCGGCCCGATTGCACAACTTATACTTGCACGCAGCTTGAAATTCAGCGGGTTTGTTCACCTGCGGTCGCGTGTGGTCCGATCTTCAGTGCCACCCCGTTGCCACCCTCTGTGTGGACATCACCTTGTGGCACAAGCCCTGGTTGTTCAACGGTCCCACCGGTGATTCCGGCTGCGCCAACGCTATGGACATGGGCCGGGAGTACCAACTGCCCGTGATTCCGCGTCGCGGCCTGCGAGTTGAGCGTATCGCGATTGTGCTCACTGTGTACGCGGCACTCGGTGTCGCGTGCGCGATTTCCTTCGCATTCTTACGTAGCACCGTTGCCGGCACCTTCACATGGCCGATGCCGTACATCTTCGGATATGGACCGCCGAGCGACGCGGGAACGGTTTGGTCTTGGAACTGGTCCGCAAGTTTCGGCTGGCACGCGTGTCAAACGAACGTGGTTGACGCCGCCGCCCCGCGGCAGGGCATCACACCGACGGGTCCACTCGGCTGGTATGAAGGGCCTGCCCCGTGGTGGTCGATCGCAGCAGAGCAGCAGTCGCCGCCGGCGGCGTGGCCAGTGATGACGGCGCCGGGGTTCAACGCCGTCGTTGAGCAGGCCTTCGGGTGGCCGTTTCCGTGCGCGAGTTACCGCGAGCACCAAGTGACACGCGCGCCGACTACCAGTGAAATCGCAACGCTCGGGCTCAAGGCCGATGACACACTTGTGGACCAGACGCTGCTGCTCGGAACCCACCGCTTCGCCGGTGCCTTGACGAGCTTTGGCGTGTATGACGGCATCTGGCCGACGCGTATTTTGTGGCGGGGGCTGGTTGCGAACTCGCTCACGCTCGGCATGATCTTGGCGCTGCCGCACGCGCTTTATGTGATCGCGGGCGCGCTTCGGGTTGCGATTCGCCGGCGGGCGGGCAGGTGCCCCTGGTGCGGCTACCACCGCAGCGGCCTGGCGGCGGACACGCGCTGCCCGGAGTGCGGCGAGTTCGAACCCCGGCCTCGCTGAGAGTTCACGCATCGCGAGAAGCAAGCGCGGCATCCATATTCATCCTGCCCATCAATTCAAAAACCGCCTTCCCCACTCACACCCGCGGCGCGTTGCCTCCGAGCTTGGCAATCGGATCACGATACTGCTGCCGCAGCGGATCAACAACTTCAGAGATGAAACGCTCCGTCTGCTCCACGCTGCGGCCGATGTACTTCATCGGGTCCATCACGCCCTCCCAGTCAAGCTCGGCGGTCAGCGGCCCGCCGCGGGAGGTTGCCCAGAAGTGCTTGTCGCCCTGCAGCCGCTCGAGCAGGTCGTTCTCGGCACTTTCCTGCTTGATGCGCATGCCCGCAACTTGGGCATGCGTGCGGATGTGCTCGTGATATTCCTGCCTGTCAGCCCCCAGCTTCACACACGCCATGAGTATGTTCTCGGTGGCCATGAACGGCAACTCCGCCATCAGGTTCTTGCGCACCGTGGCCTCGTGCACGACCAGCCCGGAAGCGACGTTGTACATCAAATCCAGCGAACCGTCAAGCGCAAGGAATGCTTCTGGCAGTGAAAGGCGGCGGTTCGATGAATCATCCAGCGTCCGCTCCAACCACTGCGTCGCGGCGGTGTCGTAACCATTGCCAACCAGGTTCATCACAAAGCGAGTCAGCCCGCAGATACGCTCGCAGCGCATCGGGTTGCGTTTGTACGGCATCGCGCTGGAGCCGATTTGCTTGGTCTCAAACGGCTCATCGATTTCCTTGCGGTTGCACAGAAGGCGAATGTCGGTCGCGATCTTGTGCAGAACGCTCGCGGTGCTGGCGAGGTCGGCGAGGATGAAGGTGTCGATGACGCGGGGATAAGTCTGCGTCGTCAAATCGTGCGGCTCAGCATTGCCAGCCTGCCGCCAGATAGTGGACCAAACGGCATTCTCAAAGGCATCTACGGCGTTGCCGGGCTTCCACCCCTTCGCGGCAATTGCGGGAGAATCCGTAAAGAGCGCGAGAAATGAGGCCTGCGTCCCCGTCGCTCCCTTCATGCCTCGCGGAGCGTTGTGAGCAGCAGCGTTCTCCATGCGGCGGACGCAGTGCGTCAGGTCCGATGCCCACTGTACACCCCTACGGCCAACGGTCGTCGGCTGTGCAGGTTGATAATGCGTGAACGCGAGCGTCGGAGTTGACAACCAGTCCGTCGCGAATTTCGTCAGCGAGCTAATGACCCGAACGTTCTTGGCGAGAATGAGATCGAGTGATTGCGCGAGTATGTCCCAATCGCCATTGCACACCACATCCTGACTCGTCATCCCCAGATGAATAATCCCCTTCGCCTTCGGACACGAATCTCCCAGCGCATGCACGTGCGCCATCACATCATGCCGCAGCTCGCGCTCGTACTTCTCCGCCGCCTTCATCTCCTCATCCGTAATTCCACCCGGCCGGTTCACCACCGCCCGCAGTTCCTCAACCTGTTCACGGCTCACCGGCAGCCCCAACTCGTGCTGCGCCTCCGCCACCGCGAGCCAAATCCGCCGCCACGTATTAAACTTGTGCCGCGGCGACCACAACCGCAACATCTGCTCACTGGCGTTGCGGGCGGCGAGCGGGCTGGTATACGTGTCGTACTGGCTGGTGCTCATAAACGTTCCAATGACACAGTTTCCGGCTCAAACCCAACCCGATTCGTTTCTCCCTTTCTTTATCTCCCGTATTGCCCGCTCGCTCCTTTTCCCCGCTCCCCTCCCCCGCATTCCTCCGCGTTCCTTGCGTTTCTCTCTGCTAACTCTGCGTTCATCTCTCCGTTTTGCTCGGGTGCAACTCAAACTTTCGCGCTTGCCGCCGCGGCCTGACAGATGGCTGTGAAATCCTCAATCTTCAGGCTCGCGCCACCCACCAGCCCGCCGTTAATGTCTTGCTCAGCCATCAGCGTCTCCGCATTCGCGGCCGTCATCGAGCCGCCGTACTGAATCCGCACCGTGCTGGCCGCTTCTTTGCCGAACATCTCCGCAAGCACCGTGCGAATGTGCGACTGGGCGGCCTGAGCATCCTGCGGCGTTGCCGTCTTGCCCGTGCCGATTGCCCACACTGGCTCGTATGCAACAACCAGCTTGCTTAACTGCTCTACCTTCGTGTGCTTGAGCGCCCGCTCAATTTGCAGCTCATTGATGTGGTCCGTCTGCCCGGTGACGCGCTGCTCGAGCTTCTCGCCAACACACAGCACACACGTCAGCCCCGCTGCCAGCACAAAGTCCACCTTGGCCGTCACAAAGTCATCACCCTCGTGCATGATGTGCCGCCGCTCACTGTGCCCCACCAGCACGGCCGACACACCCACATCCTTGAGCATTCCCACGGAAACCTCACCCGTAAAAGCCCCCTTTTCCGCGATGTAGCAGTCTTGCGCACCCAAAATCACCCTGCTGCCCGCATCGCACAATGCCTGACTAATCAGCGGCAGATACACAAACGGCGGGAAAATCGCCACATCCATCGTCTCCTCCAGCGGCTTGGTCGCCGCCGCAACCGCCTTGGCAAGCGCCAGGCCGCTGGCCCGGTCGGTATTCATCTTCCAGTTGCCGCCAACAAAGGGACGAGGTTTATGGGCGCCAGAACCAAAGTTAGAACCGGGGTTAGAACCCGCGTTGGAACCGGGGTTAAAACTGGGGTTGGAACCGGAAGTGGAGGCAGAAGAGGTCGTCATGCCTCAGGATAGTGCCCAACTCGGGCGCAAGAAAGCCGCATCGCCACGCCGCAACCAATCTCGTTCGCACAATTCCGATCCAAGTCCACCCAAGCCGCACAAGCCCCCCACCGCCACCGGCTCATGCACTACAATCAGTTGACCCGGCCTGAAGGCCCGCAGCACCACAATTCTCAACGGAGGTTTCACCCCATGCTCGGTTCAAGTAATCCCACTCTTACGCCCGACATCTTCGCCGCATCGGCCGATGGTCGCAAGTTAGTCGGCAGCAAGCAGGTCATGACCATTCAGGGCGCCGTCAACGCATCGCTCATCCTCGGCGCGATCTGCGCCGCCACGGCCGTCGTCGGCTGGTCGCTGGTGGCCAACAACATGGCCCTGGTCAAGCCCATCTTCTTCGCCTCACTCATCGCGGGCATTGGCCTGTGCCTCCTCATCGTCTTTAAGCCCAAGACCGCGCCCTTCGCCTCACCGATCTACGCGGCGGTGCAAGGCCTCTGGGTCGGCGCGGCATCACTACTCTACTCGCAAATGGCCGCGGGTTCCAAACTCGGCGGCGCAACCGGCTCGGGCATCGTGCTTCAGGCCGGCATCCTCACCTTCGGTGTGCTCTTTGGCATGCTGTTTCTGTACAAAGCTCGCATCATCAAGGCCACCGGCCCGGTCGTCGGCGGCATCATGGCCGCCACCGTCGGCGTCGGGCTGCTCTACCTCACCGTCATGATCATGAACATGTTCGGTGGCAACACTTCATGGTTCTACACCGGCTGGATCGCCATCGCAATCTCCGGCGTGGTCGTCGTCATCGCCTCGATGAACCTCATCATTGATTTCGATGTCATCGAATCCGGTGCCAATGCCGGAGCTCCCAAGTACATGGAGTGGTACGCCGCCTTCGGCCTGCTGGTCACCGTCATCTGGATCTACTTGTCAATCCTCCGCCTTCTGTCGCTGCTCAACAGCAGGAAGTAATTGCCGCCGGACGTTTTCAAAGCCCACGCACTCCATTTAACCCCGGCCCAAGGCTGGGGTTTTCATTGGTAGCCCTTTGTTCTGCCGCCCCGGCCAATCTTCATAAATCTCGCTTTTTCGAAGGCTGACTCTTCTCGCAAACACCCAGCCATTCGCCAATATCGCCTCTGCCTCTTTTGCCTCCTCTGCCTTCCCGCCTCTATTTGCTCATTTGCCCACCTCAAAATTTGACCACCCGCCTCACCCACACTACTAATACTCATGGCAGGACCTCTCATTTCAGCTTCCGGCAGCGGCTTCCTTCCCGAGAACAAGATCAGCTTCGACGGCATCACGTTTGATGATGTGCTGTTGCTCCCGCGCTACAGCCAAATAGTGCCGACCGATGCCGACCCGTCAACCAGCCTGACGCGAACCATCGCCTTAAATATCCCGCTCATCTCCGCGCCCATGGACACGGTCACCGAGTCTGACCTCGCCATCGCCTTGGCCCAGGAAGGCGGCATCGGGTTCATCCACCGCAACATACCCATCGATGCCCAGGCCCGCGAAGTGCAGAAAGTCAAGCGCTCCGCCAATGGTGTCATCCAGGACCCCAAGACACTTTCACCCGAAGACTCCGTCGCCACCGCCCGCCAGCTCATGCAGCGGTACAAGGTCTCTGGCTTCCCCATCACCGAGGGTGGCGCTAAGAAGGGCAAGGTCATGGGCATCCTCACTCGCCGCGACCTCAAGTTCGTCGAGAACGAGCAGATGCCCATCCGCGAGGTGATGACCGGAAAGGGTTTGATTACCGCCCCGCCGGGCACCACACTCGAGCAGGCCGAGATCATCCTCAGCAAAAATAAGGTTGAAAAGCTCCTGCTAGTTGATGGCAACTTCCACCTTGCCGGCCTGATCACGATGCGCGACATAGACCGCCTTGGCCAATTCCCCAAGGCAACCAAAGACAAGCAAGGTCGCCTCCGCTGCGGCGCTGCGTGCGGCGTAGATCAGTACGAGCGGGTCGATGCCCTCATGGCCGCGGAGGTTGATGTGCTGGTGATTGACACCAGCCACGGCCACAGCGAAAACGTGCTGCGAACTGTGCGCACAATCAAGGCCAAACACAACATCGAGGTGATCGTTGGCAACGTGGCCACGGCCGATGCCGCCCGGGCCTTGGCCGATGCGGGCGCCGATGCCGTGAAAGTTGGCATCGGCCCGGGTTCTATCTGCACCACCCGTGTCGTCACCGGCGTTGGTGTACCCCAGCTCTCGGCCATTTTGGCCGTGGCAAGCGCTTTGGAAGGCTCCGGCGTGCCAGTCATCGCCGACGGCGGCATTCGCCAATCCGGCGATATTGCCAAAGCCATCGCCGCGGGCGCGCACGCGGTGATGATGGGCTCCATGTTCGCTGGACTAGAAGAAGCACCCGGGGAACTGGTGATCCGGCAGGGCCGCCGCTACAAGAGCTATCGCGGCATGGGCTCCGAAGGCGCGATGAAGGCTGGCTCATCTGACCGTTACGGCCAGCACAAGCAAGGCGTTGATGGTGGTAATACAACCTCCGGCAACAGCCCGGCCAGCGAGCAGCAGAAGTACAAGTTCGTGCCCGAGGGTGTTGAAGGCCTAGTCGCCTATCGCGGCACCTTGGCTGAGCTCACGTACCAGCTGGTGGGCGGCTTGCGGGCCAGCATGGGCTACCTAGGCTGCCGCACGATCGGCGAGTTCCGCAAAGAATCCCGCTTCTGCCGGATCTCTTCAGCGACGATTGTTGAGAACCATCCGCACGATATTCGGATTACCAAAGAGAGCCCGAATTACTTTGTGGAGAAGTCGGGAGATTGAGGTGGGGCCTGCTTGGATTGGGAATGGGCTGCAAAAAATGGAATTCGCGGCTTGCGCTGAAGCGAGCGTTTGTTACTGGATTTTGGTTTGGATTGGAACCTCGATGCGGCACTTGATCAGCAGCGCGGGCGTTACTTTTTAAGGGCCGCGCGGCCAGTGGGTTTTGCAGACGCGATCGAAGTACAGGTCGCGCTGGCGGTTGGCTTCCCACTGGGCTGCGATGAAGATGGCGTGTTCTTCGAATCGCGCAAGGGTTGCTGGGTCGTGGATGTTGGCGGAGCGGCCGATGGTGAAGGGGCGCCCGCTTACTTTGGTGAGTTTGGTTTCTAGTGCGAGGAATTCGGCTTCAGGAGGAGGCGGGGGCGAAATGGTCAAATGGTCAAATTGCCAAATGGCCAAATCGGAGGGTGTTTGGGCTGGAATTTCAGTGGAGGTC
>JBBRKQ010000136.1:0-10319 GCA_038231815.1 Phycisphaerales bacterium | reverse complement strand
TCACTGACAACCTCCACGCCCTTAAGTGACATCGAAGGATCAACCCGCTTTGAGCTTGTTCGTTATGGGCCCACCGCCCAGCACGGCAGCGGCATCCCGCTGGCTTTGAACATTCTCAATCGTTTCCGCGTCACCAATGAAGGTGGCGTGGCCGAGCCGCTCATTGGCCGCGTCAACATCAATACCGCGCCCAAGGCTGTGCTGAGCGTCCTGCCGCTGCTGCGGGCGGACCCGCTCATGATTTCTCCGCCGCTGCCCCGCGAGGCCGTGGGCACAACCCTGGGCAACACCGCTGGCTGGGGCAATGTTGATTTTCAGGCACCCGACATCAATGCAGCAATCCGCGATGCACAAACCCTGCTGTTTGATCCGCAGCGGGCCGGAACCACGCCGCTGCTGGCTAACCGCGGCCCCGGCGGCAACCAGATGCGTGAACGGTTCCTGACGCAGCTTACCGACAGGCCGACACGCACGAACACTGATCGAGACAACAGTGTCTTCGAGGATCTGCGTATCGACGATGTGGCCGCCACAATTCTCTCGTACCGTGACAAGGTTCCGCAGTTCGTGCTGCCGCGGTTTGCCAATGCCGCCAGAGACAACGACCTCACCAACGCCACTGTTCGCATCGACTTTGGTGATGCCAACTTCGCACCGGTGGATCGGTCCCAGTTCGGCGGTCTGTATGACGCCAAGGGCCGGCGCCTGGCCACGGGCATCCTGCCCTTGCGTGAAGGCCGCGGCTTCCAGTCATTCGGAGAACTCATGGCCGCCCGCTTTGCCGAGCAGGCACCGGTGGCGATGAGTAAGGCAGAAGGTTCCGAGCGTGGCTTCCTTGATCCTCAGTTGGTGCCGCTGCCCAGCACCCCGCCGCTGCTGGCGAACTCGCGAGACTTTGCCGCGAACATCGCCCAGCGCAATCTCACCCTCAGCAGTACGGTGCAGCTTGATCGTGTCGCCCTCCGCAGCGCCGGTATCGATCGGTACGCCCGCCAGGAACGCGCCCTGCGTCACAGCGGTCTGCTGACTCAGGTCATTCGCGATGCCGATGAGCGCGATCCCAACCCGTACCTGCCGGTCTCACCCGAGCGTGACTTGTTCCACGATTCGCTGCAGTTCCGCGATCCGCTCAGCGGCGACCTGCGAACCCCGACGTCCCCGACCCCTCCGTTGCCCCCGTTGCTCTTTGACATTCCGGTACCAACGGAGATCGCCCAACTTCTGCCTCCAAAGTCACCAGCAAACTACGAGTCTCGCCTCGCGATTCTGGGCGCTCTGGCCGAGACAACCACCCTGCGGTCCGACACCTTCTGCGTGTGGTTTACCGTTGAGGGCTACACGCGGGATGATGTTGCCGGCCTGACGAGCTTCTTCGTATCTGACCCGGCCACCCCAAGTCCCGGCACCACGGCAGGCTTTGGTGTGCCAGCACTCGCTAAGCCCATGTCACCCACACTCCGCCGCCGGTTTGTGATGATTCTGGACCGCTCCAACGTCGTCCGCCCCGGCGACAAACCCAAGGTTCTGTCGCTGCAGGAAGTGCCGTTTGATGCGAAGTCTGTCGCGGAGTAACCCGAGGCGGACCCTGAATTGAAGCTCTTTTCGCTCCGAACCACGGGGCGGGCCTTACCGCCCGCCCCGTTTTCTTGGGTATTGGTTGATGGCGGCAAGCCGCGGCGAGTCCGGGTCAAATCTCGCGGCCGGAACGGGTTTGACCCGGGTCCGGCCCGGGCGGTTCTGGGCTGCTAAACTACCCGGTCAGAAAATTCCCCGCAGGGTGTAGCTCAGCTTGGTAGAGCGTCTGGTTTGGGTCCAGAAGGCCGCAGGTTCGAATCCTGTCACCCTGATTTTTCGCGAGATCAAGTCCTTTGGCGAGCACGTTGAAGGGCTTTCTCGTTGTGGTTCAGGCACTTGTGCATCGCGACGCCGGTTCAATCGCGCCAGCGGGAACGCATCTTTTTGATTGCTTTTCGGCGTCCTGATGGCGGGGATTTGAACTATGAACTTGTGGCGGGCATCGGGCGTAGTATCTGGGTCGAGGCGACTACTGCGAATGCTCGAGCGATCCGTCACATTCCGCTACCTCTTGGCATTGCCCATCGCGGTATGGTCACCCGTTTGTTTTTGTTATGCCGGACTCGCAGAGGACCACGATCAGAACAGCGCTGAGCACTTTCAGGACTCTGACGATCACGACCCCTCGACGGGCCATGACGGGGGGTGCCCTAGGCACGACCACCGCAAGCACTCAGGATGCGAGTGCCCGCAGCTCACCGCATCGCTTAAAAAATCCGCATCGACGCTCAAGTCGGTTGAGTCGTTTTTTCCAGCAGTGATCCAGTGGGCAGCGCAGAACATCTGGACTCCCACCGCTGTTGCTTCCACTTTGCAGCATGCAAATCCTGCGGTCAACAGACCTCCAACCTCACTGCTGCTCCTGCATTGCGCGCTTATTGTGTAGCAGGTCGCTGCGCCCGGCACTGTTTCGACTTTGCCATCGTGGCATCATTCCCTCCACATCATCCATGATTGTGCCGTTCCCGAGCATGTAGCTCGCGCTTTCGGCTCGCAAGTCTGTGCACTTCACTCGCGTCCCCTTTGTCCAAATTCCCGGCCCTGCGCCGGGAGGAGTCTTCGCCATGAACATAAATCGACGCATCTTTTGTCCCGCGGTATGCACCGCACTGTCTCTGCTCATCATCGGCTCCGCCTCCGCGCAGCCGGAAAAGCAGACCGCTCCCTCTGGTCCTGCAACCAAGACCGCCGAACCCGCAAAGCGCATTGGCGACCCCTATCCGCTCGACACCTGCCCGATCACGGGCAAGAAACTGGGCAGTATGGGCGATCCTGTAGCGAAGCTCTACGACGGACGCGAGGTCCGCTTCTGCTGCCCCGCGTGCCCGCCCAAGTTCGAGAAGGACCAGGCGGCGAGTCTCGCCAAGATCGACGAGAAGATCATCCAGGACCAGACCGCGCTCTATCCGCTCAAGACCTCCGTCGTGACGGGGAAAGACCTGCCCGAGAAACCCTTCGAATTCGTTTATGGCAACCGCCTGATCCGGCTGGGGGCCGAGAGCGAAAAGGCCGACTTTATCAAGGACGCGGTGAAGTACCTCGCGGCGCTCGATAAGGCGGTGATCGAGCAACAGGGCAAGGACTATGCGCTCAAGACCTGCCCGGTGAGCAAGGAGGAGTTCGGCGGTGACATGGGCAAGCCCGTGGATCTCGTAGTCGCTGGGCGGCTCGTGCGCTTGTGCTGCAGGGACTGCAAGAAGGACGTGGACAAGGACCCCGCGAAGTTCATCGCGATCGTCGATGAGGCCCGCAAAGGCAAGACCGCCAAGTCCGACGCGGACCACAAGGAGGAACACGATCACCACGACCACAAGGACAATGGCAAGTAAACCGCCGCACGGCGCGGGCCACCGTCCGCGCTGTGCATTGACCCCCACCAAAGGACTTTCCCCATGAGCACTCGAACAAATGCCACCTTGCCGCTTGCAGTGATCCTGCTGTTTCTCGCGGGGTGCGCCGCGCCCTGCGCCCAATCGCCCACACCCGACGACCATCCCGCCTGTGTCAATGCCGCCGCCGCGCCGTTGCCTGCACGCTCCCACACGCTCGACATCGCAGATGCCGAGTCCCCGAAGGCGTCCGCGCCACCGATGGACACCCACGACGTGACGCCGCACGCGGGCCACGCCCAGCCCCCGCCATTGTCTGACGCGCGCATCGACGGCGCGCTCTACACCTGCCCCATGCATCCCGAAATCGTCTCCAAGGAGCCGGGGCGCTGCCCCAAGTGCAACATGAAACTCGTCCCGAAAGAGAAGGAGGGCGGCCACGAATGAGCACTCAAACCTATCGCCTGCGCATCGCCGCCGTTGTCGCCGCCGCAGCGGGCCTGTGGGTCGGCGGCTGCGCGAGCATGAAGCCCGGCATGGGCTTTGATGATGTGCAGCGTTCCGTCTCCGACCGCACCGGGCAGAAAGTCCACTGGGACACCGGCTCCATAGAAGACGAGGAGGCCCGCGTTGCCGTCCGCACCCTGCTCGCGGACGAACTCACGGCAGACGGCGCGGTGCAGATCGCCCTGCTGAACAACCGCAACCTGCAAGCGGTCTACGAAGACCTCAACCTCGCGCAAGCCGATCTGGTGCAAGCCGGGCTGCTCAAGAACCCGGTGTTCGGCGGGGAAGTCCGCTTCGCCACCGGCGGTGGCGGGACGGACGTGGTCCTTGACCTGTCGCAGGACTTCGTGAGTCTCCTCTCCATGCCCCTGCGCAAGGGGCGCGCCCAAGCCCAGTTCGAGGCCGCGAAAGTCCGCGTGACCGGCGCGGTCCTCGACCTCGCGGGCGAAACGCGGGTCGCGTACAACGAACTGCAAGCCGCCGAGCAACTCCGCGAACTCCGCGGCACCGTCGCCGAGGGGATGGCGGCCTCGTATGAGTTCGCCAAGCGCCTCCGGGCTGCCGGGAACACACGCGAGTTGGACCTCTCCAACGAGCGGGCCATCTACGAGCAATCCAAACTCGACCTGGCCACCGCCGAGGCGGATGTCACGCAGCGCCGCGAGGTATTAAACGAACTCATGGGCCTGTGGGGCGATTCAGTTGGCCGGCGGATGGCCGGGCGTTTGCCTCCAATCCCGGCAAACGAGATCCCGGGCGAGGGGCTGGAAGCCCGGTCCGTCGAACGCAGCGGCGACCTGGAACTTGCCCGCCGCGAGGTCGAGATCGCGGCCAGAACGCTGGGGATCGCCAGGCCCTTAGCGCTGCTCCAGGAACTCAACACCGGCGTCGCCTCCGAGAAAGACTTCGACGGCTCGTGGTCGGTCGGACCGTCGTGGTCATTGCCCATCCCGCTCTTTGACCAGGGGCAGGGTGAAATCGGAGCCGCGCAGGCCCGGCTTAAGCAGGCCGCGCAGCGCTATTACGCGACCGCCGTCGCGCTCCGCGCCCGAGTCCGCGCGGCCCACGCCGCCGTGCTCGCGGCCCGCGACCGCGCTCTCTACATCGAGAAGGTGATCCTCCCGCTCCGCGAGAAGATCGTGAATGAGAGCCAACTCCAGTACAACGCCATGCAGGTGAGCGCCTTCCAACTCCTGCAAGCCAAGCGCGATCAGGTCGAAGGGGGCGTGCAGTACGTCGAATCCCTGCGGGCCTACTGGCTCGCCCGGGCGAAACTCGAACTTATCCTCAGCGGCCGTATGCCGCCGATGTCACAACCCTCAGGCGACTCGAATATGAATTCCGGCGCTTCATCGGGAAGCAGCCACTCAGGAGGCCACTGAAATGGATGCACCTAGCAATCGATTGACCGTACGACTGTCTCCGAACACACTCACGCGGCGCGGCGTTCTGCAAGCGGGCGCTCTCGCGGGTGGGTCGCTGCTGCTTGCCGGGCGCGCCGCCGCCCAAGCCGCACACGCTGCGCAGCCCGAGGCCGCGCACCCCGGCCACGACCAGCACGCAATCACGGCGCCCGCCGCCGGGCCACACGACAACCTCCCCCCTGGCGAACCGGGGCGTGACTACACGCCCGTCATCGTCCCCAACGGATGGACGCTGCCCTTCAAAGTCGTGGACGGCGTGAAGGTCTTCCACCTCGTGGCCGAAGAGGTCGAGCACGAGTTCGCCGAGGGGCTCAAGGCGACGTGCTGGGGCTACAACGGCTCGGTGCACGGTCCGGTGATCGAGGCGTGCGAGGGGGACCGCATCCGCATTTTCATGACAAACAAGTTGAAGGCGCTTACGGCAACGCACTGGCACGGGCTGCTCATCCCGTCGGGGATGGACGGTGTGGGCGGGCTCACGCAGCGGGCCATCAAGCCCGGCGAGACGTTCATGTACGAGTTCACGCTCCGTCAGCCCGGGACGTGCATGTACCACGCCCACCACGACGAGATGACGCAGATGGGCCTGGGCATGACCGGCCTGTTCGTGATCCACCCGCGCACCAAGGCGAGCGAGCGTCCCGATCGCGACTACGCGCTCATGCTGCATGAGTGGGCATTAGCCGTGGGAGCGTCGCGCCCCGATCCCAACGAGATGAGTGACTTCAACGTGCTCACCATCAACGGTAAAATCTTTCCCGCGACAAGGCCGCTGGTGGCCCAGGTCGGCGAGCGGGTACGCATCCGCATCGGCAACCTCTCGGCGATGGACCACCACCCCATCCACCTCCACGGGTACTACTTCACCGTTACCGAGACCGACGGGGGCGTGATCCCGGAAGCGGGACGCTGGCCGGAGACAACCGTGCTGGTCCCCACCGGCAGCACCCGCACGGTTGAACTCGTCGCCGACAACCCCGGCGACTGGGCCATGCACTGCCACATGACGCACCACGTCATGACGCAGATGGGGCACGGCCTACCCAACACGATCGGCGTGCACTCGCGCGGGCTGGACACCCAGGTGCGCAAACTCCTGCCCGGCTACATGACGATGGGGCAGGACGGCATGGCGGGCATGGCCGGGATGGGCATGGCCGTGCCCACCAACAGCACGCCCATGGTCGGCGGCGTCGGCCCCTACGACGAGATCACCATGGGCGGGATGTTCACGATCTTCAAGGTGCGCGAGTCGCTCGCACGGGATGTGGTGGACCCGGGGTGGTACGCCCCACCGGCGGGAACGCTGGTGCAGCCCGCGACCGATGATGCGCTACGGGCGGCAGGCATTGCGGGCGATGGTTCGGGCGAGCCCCGACCGCCGGAGGGCGCGCTGCGTCCGCACAAGCTGCCCCCGCCGCTGGGCGAGCAGATGCCGCACGAAGGCGTGCATGGGCAGCACTGAGCAGGAAGGCTGGCATCAATCCAAGTTTCCCTGATTTGTTTGTCCCCGCCGGAAAACTATTCTCACGCGCCTATCATACATACCCCAGGGGGTATATACTTCTCAAGGAGATTCAGCATGGACACGACGACTAATTCAAACGACACGATCACGCTTTCCATCGACGGGATGAGCTGCGGGCACTGCGTCAATGCCGTGACCAAGGCCCTTTCGGTGGTGCCGGGGGTGAAGGTCCGCTCGGTGGCGGTCGGGACGGCCCAGATCGAGGCGAAGGACGGGTGGTCCGCCGCGCAGGCCGTGACTGCGCTCGGAGCGGCCGGGTATCCGGCGCGGGCGATGGATGCGAGCGTGCCCGTTTCGAGCAAGCCCAGTGGCGGGTGCTGCGGCGGGGCGAGCAAGATGGGTGTGGCTCCCGGGGCGGGCGCTCAGGCGGGCACATCCAAGGGCTGCTGCTGCGGTTGAACGGGCGGGCATCCGTTCACGAACGAAGGAGTTGATCCGATGGCGGCGGCACGAACGAAAATATCGGCGAAGAAGGGCGCGGCGGCCATCACCAGCGCGGCGCACGGCTGCGGCCCGGCGTCGGCCTCTGCGCTCAAGGGTTCGATGCGGTTGGGCGAACCGGCGGCGGTGCGCGACGGCGTCGGGCCGGGGGCGCACGCGGCGGGTGTGGACAACGCGCTCAAGGCCGCGAACCTCAAACACCTGCGGCGGATCGAGGGGCAGGTGCGCGGGCTGGCGGGAATGGTCGAGCAGGACCGCTACTGCGCCGACATCATCACGCAGGTCTCCGCCGTGCGCGAGTCGCTGCAAACCGTGGCCCGAAACCTCATGCGCAGCCACCTTCAGCATTGCGCCGCCAAGGCGATGCACGATGAGGGGATGACGCGGGAGGCGATGGTGGACGAGCTGATGGAACTCGTCGCCAAGCTGCGCACCTGAACTGACCAGAAAGCGAGACTCTCGATGAGTTGCAACTGCGGATGCCACGCCGACAAGCCACCCGCGAAGGGATGGACGCGGTTCATGCCCGTGATTGTGGGCGTAGCGATTGTCGCGGCCTTGATCGCGGGGCCGATGCTCAAAGACTCTCGAAAGACGGCCACGCCCGGCGCACCGCACGGGGAGCAGACGACCTCCGCCGCACGATGTTGAGTCGCCGATGGATCGGAAAGGACAACGATGAACCACCAACACCAGCCAGGTGCGGACGTGACTTTGCCCCGCGGCACGAGCACACCGCTGGGATCGAGCGTTCCCGCGGCCGCCGCACCGGACGAGCGCGTGGACCTGCCTCTGAAGGGCATGACGTGCGCATCGTGCGCCAATACCATCGAGAAGGCGCTGGGCAAGGCCCCGGGCGTGTCCAAGGCGAGCGTGAACTTCGCCACCAAGACCGCGACGGTCCGGTACGACGCTGCCGCGACTTCTCCGGAGAAGCTGGTGGGCGTGGTGAAGGGGACCGGATACGACGCGGTGGTCCCCGAGTCGGCATCGGGGAATCACGCCGGACACGACCACGCGATGCCGGGAATGTCCGCGGCGGGGCACGCGGCCATGCCCGCTGGTCATGCGATGGCCAAGGGTGAAGTTGGGGAGGACCATTCCGCCCACATGCACGTCAACGCCGACGAGCAGACGGTGTTGCTCCGCAAGGTCATCGTCGGTGCGGCTCTTTCGCTGCCCGTGCTGGTCATCGCGATGTCGCACGGGAAGATCGCGTTTCTGAATCAACCGTGGATCAACTGGCTTCAGCTCGCCCTGACCACGCCGGTGGTGGTGTGGTGCGGATCGCAGTTTTACCGGATGGCGTGGATGGGTCTGAAGCATTTCCGAGCCAACATGGACTCACTGGTGGCGCTCGGCACCGGCGCGGCCTTCCTGTACTCCATCGCCGCGACGATCTGGCCGGGATTCTTCGCGGCGGCCCAGGGCGGCGCGGCGGCGCATTCCGGGACTGGCATGACGATGGTTCCCGTCTACTACGAGGCCGCGGCGGTCATCATCGTGCTTGTGCTGCTCGGCAAGCTCTTTGAGGCCCGGGCCACGGGCAACACCAGCGCCGCAATCCGTCGCCTGATCGGCCTCCAAGCCAAGACGGCTCGCGTGGTGCGAAAGGGGGAGGAGCAGGACATTCCGGTTGAACAGGTCGTTGTCGGCGACGCCGTCATCGTCCGCCCCGGCGAGAAGATCCCCGTGGACGGCAAAGTTGAAACCGGCGACTCCGCCATCGACGAGTCGATGCTGACCGGCGAGAGCGTCCCTGTCGAGAAGAAGCCCGGCGATGCGGTCTTCGGCGCCACCATTAATACGACTGGCGCGCTGACCTTCCGCGCCACCAACGTCGGCAAGGACACCGCGCTCCAGCAAATCGTCCGCCTGGTGCAGGATGCCCAAGGGAACAAGGCCCCGATCGCCCGCCTCGCGGACACCATCAGCGGCTACTTCACGCCCGTGGTGCTCGGCATCGCCCTCATCACTTTCGTTGTCTGGTATTTTGTGGCTCCGATGGACACGCGGCTGAGCATGGCCCTGCTCACGTTCGTTTCCGTCCTCATCATCGCCTGCCCCTGTGCCTTGGGGCTGGCCACGCCCACCGCGATCATGGTCGGCACCGGTCGGGGGGCCGAGCGCGGCATCCTCATCAAGGGTGGAGAAGCGCTGGAGACGGCCCACAAGCTCACGGCCATTATCCTCGACAAGACCGGCACCATCACGCAGGGCAAGCCCGCCCTCACGGACGTGCGAGCACTCCCCGGAATCGCCGAGGCCGACCTGGTGCGGCTCTCCGCTTCCGCAGAGCGGCGGAGCGAACACCCGCTCGCCGCCGCGATCGTGGAAGGGGCCAAGGCCCGCGGCCTGACGCTCGCGGAACCCAGTGCTTTCAAAGCTATCGTCGGCAACGGCATTGAGGCGACCGTGGACGGCCGCTCGGTCCTGGTCGGTAAGCGTGCGCTCCTCGCCGACCGCAGGATCGACACCACGGCGCTGGACACCCTTGCCAGCGAACTCGCGGCGGCGGGCAAAACGCCTATGTACGCCGCCATCGACGGCAAGCCCGCGGGGCTGATCGCCGTCGCCGACCGCGTGAAGCCCGAGTCCAAGGCGGCCATTGAGCAGATGCAGAAGATGGGCCTGCGTGTGGCGATGATCACCGGCGACAACGCCAAGACCGCGGCGGCCGTGGCGAAGGAGGTCGGGATCGCGCCCGACATGGTCTTCGCCGAGGTGCTACCCGGGAACAAGGCCGAGCACGTCAAAAGGCTCCAAGCTCAGGGCCTCGTCGTCGGCATGGTCGGCGACGGCATCAACGATGCCCCGGCCCTTGCCCAAGCGGACGTGGGCCTTGCGATGGGCACAGGAACGGACGTCGCCATTGAGGCCTCCGACATCACCCTCATCCGCGGCGACCTCCGCTCGGTCCCCGAGGCCATCGCTCTCTCGAAGGCCACGATGCGCACGATCAGGCAGAATCTGTTTTGGGCGTTTGTCTACAACGCGCTGGGTATTCCTATTGCC
>JBBRKQ010000135.1:0-10353 GCA_038231815.1 Phycisphaerales bacterium | reverse complement strand
CCACCGTCGAGCCTGACCATTTCGCCTCCCCCCGCCACCCTCGCGCGATTCGAAGAACACGCCATCTTCATCGCCGCCCAGTGGGAAGCCAACCGCCAGCGCGACCTCTACTTCGATCGCGTTTGCAAAACCCACTGGCCCCGCGGGCCATGATAAAAGCCGTACGCGGAAGCGTACGGTGGGCAGCAACTTGCACTTCCCCAAAAAATCCAACTCCCAAAACACCAAACGCCAAACGCGTCAGCTTTTCACTGCGCGAACTCTTTGACATCATCAACACGCTCACCCACGGTACCCTTCCGGGTACCGCTCTTATTGGACAGCTTACTTCGCCAAATTACTTCGCCAAGTTACTTCGCTGGATACTCATATACGCCGCGACCGCTCTTAACGCCCATGCGGCCGGCGGTGACGAGTTGCTTTAGCAAAGGGCAGGCGCGGTAGCGGTCGTTGTTCAAACCTTCGGCCAGCACGTTCATGATGTTCACGCAGGTGTCCAGGCCAATAAAATCCGCAAGAGTCAGCGGGCCCATCGGGAAGTTGCAGCCCAGCTTCATAATGCCGTCGATCGCCGCGGGCTCGGCCACACCTTCCATCCAGGCATAAAACGCCTCATTGATCATGGGCATGAGCACGCGGTTGGAGATGAAGCCCGCGCGGTCGTTGGCCTTGAGCGGCGTTTTACCCATCTTGGTGGCGAGCGCAATGGTGCGCTCGATGACATCGGTCGAGGTCTGCATCGCGGGGATGACCTCGACAAGCTGCATGAGCGGGACTGGGTTAAAAAAGTGCATGCCCACAACACGGTGTGCGCTGCTGCCGCAGGCAGTGGCAATCTCGGTGATGCTGATGCTGCTGGTATTGCTGGCCAGCACGACATCGTCGCTGGGGAAGAGCTTGGCTAGCGTGGTGAAGATATCTCGTTTCACCTTGGCATCTTCAACGACGGCCTCGATCACCCAATCACACTTGGCGGCGGCAAGACCATCAAGCGAGGCCACATAGCTAATGCGGCCAAGAGCGGCATCGGCATCGGCCTGAGAGATCTTGGTTTTTTCAACAAACTTGGCGAGGGACTTTTTGTGCACGCCCTTGCACTTTTCAATCGCCGGGGCGTGCGCATCAAAGACGACAACACTCATGCCAGCAACCGCCGCAACCTGCGCAATGCCGCCGCCCATTTGACCCGAACCGATGATGCCGATGGTGCTTAAGGATGACATGCCCAAAGGATAGAGCGCTGGAGAGACAATTTGGTACGAGCTGCCACCGAAATACACTCGAGACGAACTCAGAGTTCGCAGAGGGGGGGGAATCAAGGAACGCAAAGAAATACAAACCAAGAAATTTTGAGTTGCCGTCCGCAGTCAGGCGAGGTATTCATATTAACAACCTAAACACAATCTGCACTACCCATTTTTCCCGTGAATTTCTCTGCGTTTCTTGCTTTTCTCTGCGAACTCCGCGTTCATCTCTCGTGAGAATCAATGGAAATCTCACGCCATTCGCAGCCACTTGATAAGCGTGGCAAAGTTCGGCGGCTTGCCGTACATGAGCACACCCACGCGGAAGATTTTGGCGGCGGCCCACACCGCGATGACCACGCTGACGATGCCGACGGCGATGGACAGGGCGATTTGCCAGATGGGAACCGGCACGCTGCCCGCCGCGGCGGGGATGCGGATGACCATAACAAACGGGCTAATGGGCGGCAGGAACGAGCAGGTGGTGGCAAATGCGCCGTTGGGGTTGCGTGAAATTGGCATCCAGAGCATCAGCGGGATCATGAGTACGAGCATGACCGGGGTCATCAGCGACTGAGCCTCGCGAAGATCTGTCACGGCAGAGCCGATGGCGGCCATGAGCGAGGCGATCAGGAAGAAGGCGATCATGAAAAAGACCACCAAAAGGGCGATGTTGGTCCAATCAATCAGGTGCATGAGCTTGAAGACGGCCAGAGAACCTGCACCGATGCCGGCGTACACGCCTAGCAGCGTAAGGCCAACGCCCATTTGCCCGATGATTTTACCGGTCATGAGCTGCACCGGGCTCACGGCCGAGAGCAGCACCTCCATCACGCGGCTGGATTTTTCCTCGATCGTGGTTGTCAGCAGGTACTGCCCGGCAGTGAACGTTGAGATCCACAGCAGGAGCATGAAGGCCATGGGCATGAGCATGGCCAAGTCACCGATGGACTTGGTTTCACCAGTGAGATTGACGGCCTTGACCTCGGCGATGGGCTGGCGGAGGAGCTTGCGGATGCGGTCGGATTGGTCTTTGAGATCGCTGGTGGCAAGCCGCGCATCGACCACACTTTGGCCGGCGGCGGAGTTGAGCTGCGACTGGATCTGGAAATCAAGCTTGGGGGCGGTGAACAGTTCGAAGGTTGAAAAGTCACCGGCAACGCTCGGAACGATTGCTGCGGCAGGGATGACCATCAGCGCCACGGGCTTGTCGGCAGATTCAGCGGACTGGCTGTCCGGACGGAGCTTGGCCTTCTCGACCTCTAGGTCTGCATCGGGCTTTAGGCGAACGACGGTGAGCCTTGGCCCGCCCATCGCCTGCTGCATGGCCATGTCGGTCATCGGATCATCGAGCGCCTCGGTTGCCTCGGGCGGGAGGTTGTACTCCTTGGCTTTGTCCTTGGCCATTTGTTTGACCAGCTTCATCTGGGCACGATTGGCGGCGGTCTGTGCCTCGGGCGAGAGGCGAGCCTCAACAAGCGGGGCGACGACTTGCCCATCGGTATGGTCAATAAGTAGGACGGTGCCGGAGAGGGAAGGCCCTGCGCCGCTCATGATCATTTTGGCCAAGAACGAGCCGCCGAGGATCATGATCGGCAGCAGGAGCACGCCAAAAAGAAAACCTTTGGTGGCAACAGTTGCGATGAACTCTCGGAATGCGACGTGGAGTGTGCGGAGCATGAGGGGAACAAGCAATCAGGGAGAAAAGAAGAAAAGATGAAAGAGAAGGCGGGAGACAACGGCGAGAAAACTGCGATGCCGGGAGCGCGGGGCTACTCGCCTTCGAGCGGGCCGCCGGTGGCGGCGAGTTCAAGGCCAGCGGCCTCCCCATCTTGGCCGGTGCCGCCGTTTTCACCAACGAGGCGGATGAAGACATCTTCAAGCCGCACGCGCTTGAGCTCAACCCTGCGGACGGGCACCGCGGAGACGAGCTGCGAGATGGCCTGTTGCGGGTCGGCATCTTCACGCAGTGTGATGCCAAACGCCGGCTGGCCCAGCCTTGGCATCGTGCAGCTGTGCACGGTGGGCAGGACCGAAATTGCCCGGGCGTACACGAGGTTGTTAGACTCGTTCTGTGCCGCGGAGTCGCCGGTGACCGGCTCGAGCAGCACGGCCCGCGGATCAAAGTTGCTGCGGATACGGCTCATGGGTTCATCGAGCACTTTATCGCCGCGGTTGATCATGACAACGTGGTCGCACAGCGCCTCGGCATGGGCCATGACGTGGGTGGAAAAGATGATGGTCTTGCCAGCGTTGTGCAGGTCATCGATCAGTTCTCGCAGGAGGCGGGCGTTGACGGGGTCAAGGCCGGAGAATGGCTCATCGAGAATCACCAGATCAGGATTGTGAATGACCGAGGAGACGAAACCGATTTTCTGCTGCATGCCCTTGGAGAGCTCTTCGCACTTTTTGCGTTCACAATCACCAAGGCCCACGCGGGCGAGCCAGTCACTGACGAGTGGTTTGACCTTGGAACCATCAACACCTTTGAGTCGAGCCATGTAGGCCAGGAAGGCCCCCACTTTCATCTTGCGATACAAGCCGCGCTCTTCGGGCAGGTAGCCGATGCGATCTTTGGACTCGACGGCTGAGGACTTGCCCAGCACGCTGATCTGTCCTGAATCAGGAAACAGGATGGACATGATCATGCGGATGGTGGTGGTTTTTCCGGCTCCGTTGGGGCCAAGAAATGCCACGACCGAGCCGGTCTCGATTTTGAGATCGAGGTTGGTGACCGCAACCTTGGGGCCGAAAGTCTTGCGAATGCCGCGGAGTTCAATAGCTGACGACAAGCGTGGGCTCCGAGGGAGGAAGGAGGTGCAAGCTGCGAGGAGGGAAAAGCAGGGTAAAAAGCAGGGGCTCTACGCAAGGATGTGCAGCTGGCAGGAGGCGGGGGAGGCGGGCGTAAGGCTGAAATTGATAAAGACAACGATAGCGTGGCATGTGCAAGCAACCGCTTAGATGCGAAGGTAGCCGCTCGCGAGGTAGTTGGGAATGGCGGAGGCGGGCTTTCCTGGGGTACGGTTGGGTGTGTTTGTGGATCACGGCCGCTGGTTCGGCGGCGGTTTGGCTATGTTTGGCCGATGGCAACCTCCGGCTTTGATGACAACCTGATGGCGAAACTGGAGCGGCGGCTTGCGGGGCTGAGCGAAGAGCACGCGCGTTTGGTGGCGGAGTTGGAGGATCCGGAACTGATGGCCAACCACCGGGCGATGCGGGATCGGTCGGTGCGGAAGGCGGAGTTGGATGAGGTTGTGGCGGAGTGGACGCGGATTAAGACGCTGCGGGCCGATGAGGCGGAGCTGAGCCGGGCGTTGCTACCGGGGGGCGACTCCGAGATGGCGGCGCTCGCGCGCGAGGAACTGCCGGCGATCGAGAAGGAACTGGCACAGCGGCTGCGGCATATTCGCAAGTCGCTGGTGAAGGGTGATGATGACACGATCGGATCCATCATGCTGGAGGTGCGGGCGGGAACGGGCGGTGATGAGGCGTGCCTGTGGGCGGCGGATGTGCTGGACATGTACCGCAAATACGCCGCCGCGAAGCGGTGGACCTTTGAGGTGCTGGACCTGAGTGCCGAGACAAACGCGGGTGGTTTACGGTCTGCAACGGTAAACGTGCGCGGGCCGGGCGTGTGGACGGCGATGCTGTTTGAGGCGGGTGTGCATTCCGTCAAGCGCGTGCCGGCGACGGAGGCGCAGGGGCGGATACACACCAGCACGGCAACGGTGGCGGTGCTACCGGAGCCGGAGACGGTGCAGGTGAAGATTGATTGGGCCAACGATGTTGAGGAATCATCTATTCGCTCGCAAGGACCGGGCGGGCAGAATGTGAACAAGGTGGAGTCGGCGATTCAGCTGCATCACAAGCCGAGCGGGATCATGATAAAGATGATGGAGGCCAAGAGCCAGGCCCAGAACCGAGAGCGGGCGAGGCGGCTGCTGATGACGAGGCTGTACGAGATTGACAGGCAGAAAAAGCACAGCGAGCGATCGGCGGCGCGATCGGCCCAAATTGGTGGCGGTGAACGCAGCGAGAAGATTCGCACTTATCGGTTTAAGGAAGGGATCGTGGCCGATGAGCGGCTGCCGGATGAGTATCAGTTGAGGCACCTGCAGGAGGGCATTTTTGACCGGATGCACAGCGATTTGATCGAGCAGGAGTTGGAGCGGAGGATGAGTGAGGACAGCGAGGCGAATGGATAAGTTCAAGGCGGGGAGGGGAGAAAAGATGAAAGCAAAAAGGGAAGGCAGAAAGACGGGAAGGGAGAGGAAATCGCCTAGAAAAAGCGATGGCACGGGATACGGATGGATGATGCGAGCTGGAGCGGATAAGTTTGCGCATGGCTATTTCAGTTCTTGTCACTGGTTCTTCGGGATATATCGGCTCGCACGCGTGCCTTGCGCTTTGTGCGGCGGGGCACAAGGTTGTTGGGCTGGATGATTTGTCTCGCGGGAACGCGCAGGCGGAGGTGGTGCTGGCGAAGAAGTTTGGCAGCGGCTTTGTGCCCAACCGTGGAGACATCGCGGACCGAGCGTTGGTGGGCAAACTTTGTCGAGAGCACGGCGTAACTGCGGTGATGCACTTTGCGGCGAAGGCGTATGTGGGAGAGTCCGTTGAGCAGCCCGTTTTGTACCACGATGTGAACACGGGCGGGGCAATTGCGCTGCTGAGTGCGGCACGCAAGGCTGGGGTGAACCGTTTTATTTTCTCGAGCACGTGCGCCACGTACGGTGAGGTGCCGCAGGATCGGATACCGATCAATGAATCGCAGGCACAGCATCCGATTAACCCGTACGGCCGGAGCAAGCTTGCCTTTGAGCATGTGCTGTTTGATGAACTGGCCGCCGCGACAGCGAAAAATGAAGACTTTGCCGTTGGCGTGCTGCGGTATTTTAATGTTGCGGGGTCGGACCCGGGGTGTGTGGTCGGTGAATATCACACGCCGGAGACACACCTGATACCGATTATTCTGGGGTGCCTCGCCAAGGTGCGGCCGGATCTTGACAACACTGTGCCGGTGCTTGGCGGGAACTATCCGACACCCGATGGCACGCCGATTCGTGACTATGTACATGTGACGGACCTGATCCGGGCACACGGAATGGTGCTGGCAGCCCTGACGCCGGGAAAGAGGATGGTGTTTAACGTGGGCACGGGGGTTGGATGGTCGGTGAAGCAGGTGATCGCGGCGTGTGAGAAGGTCACCGGACTGCCGGTGCCGGTTTCAATCAAGCCGCCGCGGGCGGGTGATCCGGCGAAACTGCTGGCGGATGCGACGGCGATTCGGGCGGCGATAGGGTGGGTGCCGGAGTATCCGGATGTGCACGATGCGATCGCCCACGCATGGAAATGGATGCAAGCCAACCCGCCGGGCCGGTGGAACCCCGCGCCGTGAGGAAAATGCGGGCTGCAAGTAGCCTGTGGGCTGATAATCACACCGTCTGGTGGAGTTGGGGTTACGGAACGGCTGGAGAACCGATACCCTCATAATCGCCGATTGCCAGACCGGGTCGCACCGGATCGAGGCATTGACCTTTCGCACTGATTTGTACACCTGCCCGAAACCGACCATGCAAGAACTGTTCCATTGGCTGATGAATATTGAGGAGCACCTTGGCTCGGTCATTCGCCAGCAAGGCGGGTGGACGTATCTGCTGCTGGGGGCAATTGTGTTTCTTGAAACGGGAGTGGTGATCCTGCCGTTCCTGCCGGGTGATTCTCTTCTGTTTGCGATCGGTACGTTCGCGGGCAAGGGGCTGCTTGACCCGTGGCTGTGCTTTTCACTGCTGGCGATTGCGGCGGTGATTGGTGACTGCGTTGGATATGGGCTGGGGTGCATTTTTCGAGACACGCTGGCGGAGGGAAAACGGGTGAGACTGATCAGCCCGAAGCACCTGCGAACGACGCAGCAGTTTTATGTGAAGCACGGGGCCAAGACGATCATGATGGCGCGGTTCGTGCCGATTGTGCGCGCGTTTGCGCCGTTCTGTGCAGGGCTGGCGAGGATGCCGTTTGAGAAGTTGCTGAAGTACAGCGTGGTGGGGTCGGTGATTTGGGTGGGGTTACTGGTGTGGGCCGGGTACTTTTTGGGGCAGATTCCGATTGTCAAGGCCGTGTTCCCATGGTTGGCCGGCGCGGTGATTGTGATGACGTGTGTTGCGGTGGTGCGCGAGGTGATCATGCAGCTTCGCAACAAAGGCGATGATGCAGGCGGCGTGGTGAACCCGCCACCACCGGACGGGCCGGTAGCGACTAGTAGGGCTGATGCCGGAGGAGCGAATGCCACAGCGGCGAGTGTGACTGCGGCAACTAGGCCGGATGCAAGCGTGCGGCCGCACGGGTGAACCGGGAGATGGGAAGGTTTGGGGGCTGGGCACAGGGATTACGATTCTGAAGTTGAAGCGTGTGAGTTCACCGGATCGGTTTTATTTTTCTTCTCGCGATAGACACCTATGCATGATTTGCTTCTGACACTTTCGCCCCTTGTGACCGATGTGCTGCATGTGGCGGGGACGCTGCAGGATGCTGCGTCGGGGGCAGCAAGTGCGGCAAATGCGGCGGGGGACGCTGCGGTACCTGCGGCCGAGCCCGGAATGATCAGGCAGGCGATTGACTTTGTGCTGCACATTAATGTGCATTTGGAAGAGATCATCAAGAACTATGGGCCTTGGATTTATGTTTTCTTGTTTGTGATTGTGTTCTGTGAGACGGGGCTTGTGGTGACGCCGTTTTTGCCGGGGGACTCGCTGCTGTTTGCCGCCGGGGCCTTGAGCGGCGAGAACCGGCTGAACATTTGGCTGGTCATGGGGGTACTGATCGTCGCGGCTATTTTGGGGGACACGGTGAATTACTGGATTGGCTCGCGGTTTCGCGGCGTGTTTGCGGAGGGCGGGCGGATCAAACTTGTCAAGCCGGCGCACCTGGAGCGAACGCGGCTGTTCTTTGACAAGTACGGGGGCAAGGCGATCATCATCGCCCGCTTTGTACCAATTGTGCGCACGGTGACGCCGTTCTTTGCCGGACTGGGCACGATGAACTACGGCAAGTTCATGCTGTACAACATTTCGGGCGCATTTTTATGGGTGATCGTGTGCACCGGGGCGGGGTACTTCTTTGGCAACATGCCGTGGGTGAAGAAAAACTTTGAACTGGTGGTGCTGGGGATTATTGTGGTGTCGCTGATACCGCTTGTGGTAGAGTTTTTCGTCGCAAGGTCCGCGGCAAAGGGGGAGCCCAAATGATCGAATTGCAAAGTGATAAAGTGGTCAAATGAAGGCGAGGGGAAAGAGACGAACGATCAAAGATGAAACAGAAATGGGGAAGCCGCAAAAGCATCAGTAAGGCCCTGTGGGTGCGGGCTGCGAGGCATTGAACCTGCAAAATACCGACAACCCCGCAGGTCGCGGGGTCGCCGGGGAGCAAAGGGCGTGTCAAAGGCTGCGAGAACACTGAACGCGGTCGTGGGGATCTTGAATCAACTCGTGTCGTTCAAGTTGTCAGTTGCTGTGATTCGGGCACTGCAACTGAAATCCTCTCACTTTCGGACTGCCCCGCCCGGCGTTTCCACCGGGCTTGGGCTGTGCAAGGAGTGTGTGCTTGTTTAGCCGCGGTCGGGTGACTGTTGCTGAGGTTCTTGCGGACCACCAGCAGGCGGTGTATAAAATTGTTACTTATGGTCTGCAATCGCGATGCTTCGATGGGGGGGTGGGGAGTGGCGACTTGCCACTGACCACTGGCTATCAGCGACTAACGACTGCTTACTGGCCTTCCTTCCAACCTTCGTTGTCGGTGTTGTTGTCACCGTCGTTGGTCTCGGGGTTGGCCTGCTTTTCGAGCAGTTTGCGGAGGTAGCTGTTCTCGCGGCGGGTGGCCTCAAGATCAAACATGATGTACTTGATTGAAAGACGCAGGTAATCGAGTGAGTCCTGCAGATCAGACACGGTCTTTTTCATGCGGGCGTGGCGCTCGCGGGCTTCATCGGCCAAGCCGGTGAGGCGTTCTTTCTGGTCGGCGGGCAGGTCATTGATCTGATCAAGCATTTGGCCGAGTTTGGACTGAAATTCTTGCTCGTTCATCTGCATCACTCCTGTTTGCGTTTCTTGGCCTTGGCTGTCGGGTCTCTCAGGTCCGCTGGCTGGTGGCCGGTTGTGGTTTGTCCTTTCGGACACGGCTGCGTTTCTCTCTTTGGTCCGGGCGGGTGTCGCAACTTGTGATGGTGCGACGAGAGATGTATTGCGAGCGGCGTGCCAGACGGAGGAGCACTGGGCTGGAGTGTGTGCAGAGGCCATAGTCCGCGAATACCTGTAAATAGATACGAGAGATGCGGGTTGACGGTTCGATGCTGTACAACTGATGGTGGAGCTGTTGCCGATGGGCGACGGCGTGTGTTGATGGGCCAGGGAGTGTTGCTTTGGCGCGCCGAGTTTGGGCGACGGGCGACGGGGGATGGGGAATGGGGGAAATGGCAAAATGGTCAAATGGCCAAATTTTGAGGCAGAGAATTGGGGTGTTGTTGAGATTCAAACCAAAAATCCTACCAACCCCGCAGGTCGCGGGGTTGGCAGGTTGCAAGGAGTGCGTCACACGACGCGGGAACTGGGGATAGGCCAGGCAGCAGTTGGTGGGCTTGGGCTCCATCGCTGCTTGAAGTTCAAGAGCTTTGGAGTTGCCTGCGGCGGTGATTCGGGCACTGTCGCGGGCTTTGCTGCTGGCTATCGGACTGCCCCGCCCGGCGTTTCCACCGGGCTTGGGCTGTGCAAGGAGTGTGTGCTGTAATTTGCCGCGGTCGGAGGACCTTTGCTGGGGTTCTTGCGGACCACAGTCTGGCGGCGATTTGTGTGGCTTGTGTCTAGTACTTACGGCTCTGTTTACTGGCTGTCTTTCCAGCCCTCGTTGCTGTCGTTGCTGTCGTTGGTCTCAGGGTTGGCCTGTTTTTCCAGCAGTTTGCGGAGGTAGTTGTTCTCGCGGCGGGTGGCCTCAAGATCAAACATGATGTACTTGATTGACAGGCGGAGGTAATCCAGCGAGTCCTGCAGGTCAGCGACGGTCTTTTGCATGCGGCCGTGGCGCTGGCGGGCTTCATCAGCCAAGCCGGTGAGGCGTTCTT